>CAMDDQ010000015.1 GCA_945892765.1 Asaia bogorensis | reverse complement strand
CCAGGCCGCCAGCGTGGTCGAAGTCATCAATGAAATCGAAGTGGCCGATGGCGGCGGCGTGGGTGAGTTCGCGCAAGACACATGGATTTCCACGCAGCTCAAGGCGCGGATGATTTTCGATGAGCAGGTTCAGTCGATCAATTACAGCGTGGAGACGGTTCGTGGCATCGTTTACCTTCTCGGCGTTGCGCAGAGCCAGGCTGAACTCGACCGCGTCACCGACATCGCCCGCAATCTCAGTTACGTCCGCCGCGTCGTCAGTTATGTCCGGTTGAAAGGCGACCCTTCGCGGCCCCGCGCCTGATCCGGGCGATCCGCGAAAGTTTTGTCGAGAGATGCCAATGAGCCTCGCGGTTGCCGTTCAGATGGATCCGATCGAGCGGGTCAATATAGACACCGACAGCACGTTCGCGCTGGCTTTGGAAGCACAGCGACGCGGCCATGCGCTGTTTCACTATCTGCCTTCACAGATGAGCCTGCGCGAAGGCCGGGTTCGCGCCAAGGCGCGGCCCTTTTCCGTGCGGCGCGAGAAGGACAACCACGTCACCCTTGGCGAATCCAGGATCATCGATCTCGCCGCGATCGATGTCGTTTTGATGCGCCAGGATCCGCCCTTCGACATGGCCTACATCACGGCCACCCATTTGCTTGAACAAATCCACCCCCGCACGTTGGTGGTCAACGATCCCGTCCAGGTTCGCAACGCGCCCGAAAAGCTTTTCGTCACCCATTTTCCGGGACTCACGCCGCCCACGCTGATCACCACCGACCGCGCCGAAATTCTCGATTTCCGGGCGTTTCATGGCGACATCGTGGTCAAACCGCTCTACGGCAATGGCGGCGCCGGCGTCTTCCATGTGACGCCGCAGGACGAAAATCTGAATGCGTTGTTGGAGATGTTCACTCAGCTTTATCGCGAGCCGTTGATCGTGCAGCGTTATCTGCCGGAAATCCGCGAGGGCGACAAACGCATCATTCTGATCGACGGCGAGGTTGGCGGCGCCCTCGTGCGTGTTCCCGCCGACGGTGAGGCGCGCGCCAACCTGCATGCTGGGGGCCGGGCGATGAAGGCAACGCTTAATGCGCGGGACCGCGAAATCTGCGCCGCCATCGGACCGGCTTTGCGGGAACGCGGGCTGATTTTCGTGGGCATCGACGTGATCGGCGGGTACCTGACCGAAATCAACGTCACCTCGCCAACCGGCATCCAGGAAATCGACCGCTTCGACGGCGTTTGCCTTGAGGAACGTGTATGGGCCGCGATCGAATCGCGCCTCAAGGACCGCCGCCCGGCCTGAACCTCAACGCTGCTTGCGTGTCAGACTGGCGAACGCGACAACCACCTCGGCGATGACCGCGTCCCAGTCACCCGGTCGCGGCTGGCGGAAAAGGCGCATCGTCGGGTACCAAGGACTATCGGCTCGGCGTAGGAACCACCGCCAATCGGCGGCATGGGTGAGCAACGTCCACACCGGCCGGCCTAAAGCACCAGCGAGATGCGCGACCGCGGTATCGACGCTGACGACGAGATCGAGACCGACGACAATGGCGGCGGTATCGGCGAAGTCGCGAATTTCGCCGCTCAAGTCGAAGATCGCCGTATCGGATGGCAGCGTCGCTATATCGTTCGCGCTGGCCCCGAGCTGAAGGCTGTAGAAGGCGACGTCCGATTGCCGCAGGAGAGGCAGAAGTTTCACGATGGGCAGGGACCGCAGCCGACCAGGCCGGTTGCGGGGATTGCCGGCCCAAACCAGGCCGACATGGAGTCTCGCTCCGCCACGCCGCCAATTCTTCGCCGCCCATGCCCCGGCGGTCGCAGCGGGCACGTTGAGATAGGGGATGCTCGCCGATAACGTGTTGGGCGCGGCACCAAGAACGTGAGGCAGGCTCATCAGGGGCAGGTGCGCGTCGAAATCGGGCAGGGCGTCGCCCTGGGCGAAGATTCCGCTTATGCCGCCGACCGTGGCGGCAAGCCTGACCAGGCTAGGTTGACATTCGATGACAACACGGGCGTGCTTGGCCGCCTCCGGCCCGTAACGGAGGAATTGGAGCGTATCCCCCAGCCCCTGTTCGGCATGAAGCAGGATGGTGCCCCCATCGAGAGCCGAGCCATCCCAGGACGGTTGAACGAAATCGCGCCGGGGCGACGGAAATTTCCTGGCCTGCCAGCGGCATTCATATTCCGCGAACCCGTGCCTGAGATCGCCGCCGAGCAGCAGGGCGCAGGCTCGGTTGAAGCGCATGTCGGCGTCGCCGGGCCGGATGGCAAGTGCTTTGTCATGCGCGGTCAAGGCGTCATCCAGCATCCCACGATCCTGGAAGGCATTGCCGATGTTGTCCCAGGCCTCGGCAAAGCCCGGGTTCAGTTCGACCGCCCGACGATACGAACGCATCGCCGCGTCAAAATCGCCAAGGTCCTGCAACGCATTGCCAAGGTTGTTGTGGGCGTGGGCGTAAGCTGGGTCGACGGCGATCGCCTGCTGGTAATGGGCGATGGCGTCGTCGTAGCGTTCAATCTGCTGAAGTGCGTGCCCGAGATTGTTGAGTATGTTGGCGTTGGTGGGATCGAGATTCAGGGCCGAGCGATAGCTATCGATGGCCGCCGCAGGATCACCGGCGGCCTTTAATGCATTGCCGAGATTGTAGTGGGCGGCGGCAAGGTCGGGGCGCAGCCGCAGGGCGTGGCGGTATTTCTCGGCCGCCGCCGCATTGCGACCGAGATCGAGATAGGCGTTGCCGAAATTGACCAGCAGTTCGGGGTTGTCCGGGGTCAGGATCAAGGCTTGGTGAAAACAGTCCAGTGCCTCTTCGGATTTGCCGAGCGCGCGCATCGCCTCGCCCAGATTGCTGTGAAAGTCGGCATTACCGGAATCGACGTCCAACGCCTTGCGGATCAGCGTGGCGGCGGCGGCATGGTCGCCGCGCTGATGCGCCACGACGCCGAGCAGGTGAAGGACGTCGGGATGATTGGGCTGCCGATCGAGGATTCGGCGATAGGTCGCCTCAGCCTCGTCCAATTGGCCGGCTTGGTGAAGCCGCAGGGCCTCCAACAATTCCGTGGTGTTCATGGGTGAAAGTAAAGAATTGCCGCCTCAACCGGCTGCGACCGCGGGTGCGATCCAGGGCACGACTTCGGCCGGACCGTTATCGCGTCGCCGGATCGCCAGCCGGCGATTGTGGAAGGCGGCAAGCGAGGGGCGATGGCCGATGCTGACCAAGGTCGTGGCCGGAAGGCGTTCGCGGACCAACTGATAGAGCCGCGTCTCGGTGGGCTCGTCCACCGATGAGGTGGCCTCGTCCAGGAACAACCAATTCGGTTTGTGCAAAAGCGCGCGCGCGATGGCAAGTCGTTGTTGTTCGCCGGGAGACAACTGGAGCGCCCAATGCTGGTTGTCATCCAGGCGGTCGACGAGAGGGGCAAGCATGCTGTCCTTGAGCGCAGCGATGACCTCGTCGTCGCTGAATGCTCCCGGCGACGCGGGATAACTCACGACGGCCCGCAAGGTGCCGAGTGGGAGATAGGGACGTTGGGGGAGGAAAAGAACGCGGGCGTCCTTGGGCATCGCGATGCGCCCGTGCCCGAACGGCCAGATTCCGGCAAAGGCGCGAAACAGAGTGCTTTTGCCCGAACCTGAAGGGCCGTCGATCAACACCGATTCGCCGTTTTCGATACGCAGGTTGACGTCGGCCAACAGCGCCCGGCCATCGGGCAGATCGAGGGCCGCGCCCTCCACACTCAACGCGGGGGCGGGACCGGGGGTCAAGACCGGGCCTCGTTCCGTTTGCGGTAGGTTCCGCGCGTTCATCGTCGCCGCTTGGAAACCGGTCAAGCGATCGACCGTCGCTTTCCAATCGGCGAGCGTGGGGTAGGCGTCGACAAACCAACTCAACGCGCTCTGCACCTGGCCGAAGGCGGACGCGGTCTGCATCAATCCGCCCAATTCGATCGCGCCCGCGAAAAATCGCGGCGCCGCGACGACAAAGGGAAAGATGACTGCAATTTGTCCATAGCCCGTGGTGAGCCAGGTCAGCTTTTTCTGGCGGTCCATGATCGCGCGCCAATTGTTGACGACCCAGCCGAATCGATCCATCAGCGAGCGCCGCTCGTCGGCCTCGCCGCGATAAAGCGCCACGCCCTCGGCATTTTCGCGCAGCCTTACCAGGGAAAAGCGGAAATCGGCCTCGTAACGCTGCTGCTCGAAATTGAGTTTGACGAGTGGCCTGCCGATGCGGTGGGTAAGCCAGCTTCCCACGATGGCATAAACGACCGCCGCCCAAAGCATGTAGCCGGGCAAGACGATTGTGGAATCGCCGAACGGGATCTCGAGGTCGCCCGACAAACCCCACAGGATCGTTACGAATGAGCCCAATGTGACGACCGAGGTCATCAGCCCGAGCGTAAGGCTCAAGGTCTGCGCCACGAACAGCTTCAGATCCTCCTGGATGCGTTGGTCCGGGTTGTCGGTGCCCCTGTCCATAAGCTGCATGCGGTAATAGGCGCGCTCATCCAGCCAGGAATCGAGGTAGTTGGCGGTCAGCCAGCGCCGCCACCGTATCTGCAACATCTGGTTGAGATAGAGTTGGTACACCGCACCAACGATGTAGAGCGCGGCCAGCCAGCTAAAACGGACGATCTGGCTTTGGAACGCTTCATAGTCCTTGTCCTGAAGCGAGTTGTAGAACGCGTTGTTCCACTCGTTGATGAGGACGGTGATGTAGACTAGGCCCAAATTGATCCCAACTATGGCCGCCAAAAGCGCCAGCGCGCGCACGCGATCCTCCGAGACCCAATAGGGCCGCGTTAGCATCCAGAGGTCGCCGAAGAACTTGCGAAGTGTCGTGAACATTCGGGCGGCTCCTTGCCGTTAGGGCTGGCGGCGTCGCACTGTATACTGGCCGTGTAAGGGGTGAACAGCCGCCGGGACGAAAACCGAGGTGGGATGCTTAAGTCGGCGTCGCGACGCGGGAATCCGTAAGGGTTTGACGAAGCCTGCATTAGCCCCCATCTAACCGTCACCGCCGCAAGGCCGCCTCACAGGTCTCTCTTGTTTCGATGAAATCTCACATTCGCCGCGTCTTTCTTTCAGCCGAGATTCGCAACGAAAGGCTGTCTGCCTACGTGCGGCTGGCGAGCTTCGCGGCGCTCGTTGCCGTCTTCGGCGGCTTGTGGCTCGCCGGCCTGATTGTCCCTGCCCAACCGATCGAAGTAGCGGTGTTCGCCTCGTCCCTGGGTGGATATGGGATCGTGACCGCTCTTGGCATCTGGCTCGCCGAGGGGCGGTATTTCAAACCCTGGGTGCCCTGGCTTTTCGCGACGACCGATGTGGGCTTCGTGCTCAATATTCTTTGCTGGCTTGTTATCGCGGGCGATTTACCGGTCATCTGGGCGCTTTCGGCGCCTGGAATCGCGCTTATCTTTCTTTTTCTTGCGCACGCCGCACTCCGCTTCCGTCCTTGGCTCGTCGCCTACACCGCCGCCTTGTTCGTCGTTGCGAGCTTCCTGCTCTATGCATGGAAAGAGGCACCGGCCGAGGTGCGACCGGAGGCGATGATCGGCATGCATCTCGCCGCGGGCGAGGCGATGCGTATTTTGATTGTCGTGCTGACCACCGTGGTCCTGGCAATAGCCGTGAGGCGGACGCGGCGCCTACTACTGACCGGCATCGTCGAGGCCCACTATAAGGCCAATTTGTCTCGGTATTTGCCGCCCAACTTGGTCGATGTCCTGGCGCGCGAAGGACCGACAGTAGGCGAGGGCGGCCGGCGCGTCGACGTTGCGGTGCTGTTTGCCGATGTTCGCGGGTTCACGGCATTGTCGGAGAACATGGATCCAAGCGATGTTGCCGCTTTCCTCAATGAATTTCGGCGGCGCATGTCCCGCCCGGTCTTCGCCCATGGCGGGACACTCGACAAGTTCATCGGCGACGCCATGATGGCGGTCTTCGGCGCCCCGCGACCGGGATCGAACGACGCGGCCCAAGCCCTCGCTTGCGGCCGGGAATTGGTCGCGGAAGCGGTGGCTTGGAGCGGCGAGCGCGGGCGGCGCGGGCTGCCGCCGGTCGCGCTTGGCGTCGGTATTCATTACGGCCCGGTGATCGCCGGCACGCTGGGCGATGAAAGCCGGATGGAATACACCGTCGTCGGCGATACGGTGAACGCGGCGCAAAGGATCGAGCAAATGACGCGCGATCTTGGCGCGCCGCTGCTGATCTCTGCCGAGCTGTTGGCTGCTGCCGGGATATCCGAGACGGACGGCGGCTGGGACGAGGTTCCTGAACAAGTCGTACGCGGACGCACGCGGCCGATCCGCCTATTCCGGCAGAAACCGGTCGCTGTGGCCGGGACGACGCAAGCCGGGTCGATTTCACCGCAGGCTAGGTAAAGCTGGCTCAACCGCCCGTCTGCCAATACCATCGTCGTGCAATTGGTGGGTTGGTGTCGCATGGTCGCGCGGGTCAGCACCGTCGCGTTTCAGGGCATCGATGTGCTCGACATCGATGTCCAGGTGCAGATGTCTTCCGGGATGCCGGCGTTCACGGTGGTCGGGCTGCCCGACAAGGCGGTCGCCGAATCGCGCGAACGTGTCCGTGCCGCCCTGGTGGCGCTGGGTCTTTCGCTGCCGGCGAAGCGTATTACCGTCAATCTGGCGCCGGCGGATGTCCTCAAGGAAGGCAGCCATTTCGATCTTCCCATCGCGCTTGGCCTGCTGGTCGCGATGGGGGTCTTGTCGGCGGAGGACGTTGAGCCTTACACCGCGCTCGGCGAGTTAGGACTGGACGGCAGGCTGACGCCGGTCGCCGGCGTGTTGCCCGCTGCCATCGGCGCTTCCAGCCACGATCGGGGGCTGATCTGCCCGCAGGCCTGCGGCGGGGAGGCCGCCTGGGCCGGTCGCACGAGATCCTGGCCGCGCCGTCGAAGGCAATTTCGACGACTACCAGATGATGCGGATCCACGAGATGCCGAAGGTCGAAGTGCACTTCTTGCCGAGCCAAACCGATTGGGGCGGAATCGGCGAGCCTTCGGTGCCGCCGATCCTCCCAGCCATGACCAACGCCATCTACGCCGCTGGCGGGCCGCGCTTGCGTTCCCTGCCGCTCAAGAACGAGACGATCAACAAACGGACCTAAACGGCACAAATCTCGCTGCAACGGCCGGGGTTTTCCCCGGCCGTTTAGCCTGGCGCCCTGCCGCTGACGAGCTGTCCTGCGGGCCGGATGAATGGAAGAAGTCTCAGGGAAGGCCAGGCTCCGAAGCAAATCGTCGGGCGCGATCTCAGGGGATGATAAATTTCTCAAGCAGACCGCGGGCTTTCCGGTCAATATTTGGCCAATCCCCGAGCAATTCCTTCGCAAACCTGACTTCCATCATTACAGTCTTCGAAAAATCGGCATACGCCGTGCACCTGTGCTCGCACACAAAGTAGACGGCTCGACCTGGAATTTGATGTTTTGGAACAAGAAAAAAAGAAGAAACGGAAATACCAGAGCGTTTGCCCCGAATGATTTCACGGTATTTTAGGAGATCGTCGTACTCACCGAGGAACTCGAAATCGATTTCCTGAAGCTTTGGCAAAATTCTCTTTTCCCGCGTGAAATCCTCTCCTGCCTCAACGGTGATCGAAATTTTTCGCAGAATGTGATCATCCCGATCGATGCTTAATCCGGACGTCCGCCACTGGTTCATGTCGGGCAGAACCGCGTCGATTGCGATAAGCGCGGTCGGTAGCTCGCGATAATTGTAGTCCTGCGCCAGGTAACCCTCGGGAACGCGCCAGCGTGTGCGAGCTTCGGGACGCGGATAGTGCAGCGTGATTTCCAGGGTCTCGCCGAAGGTCATCAACCAGGCCGCCCTCGTCCATCCGACTGCGGTGACAAACAGTCGTTCATCCCCCCATTTTGGGGCGCCCAATAACACCACGACAAGCACAAGACCGACGGTCGTGAGCAGGCGGACTCGGCTGGATTTTGGCGAGGTGGCCACTACACCCTCCAAACCGGTTGGGCTCCCCTACTGGTGGGCTTTCCCGCGCATCGTCACGACAGACTAATCTTCAAATTGAAAATGAACTAGATTCGAGATCACCACTGAAACTTCGTGCTTCCGGAGCCGAGGGCGCGCCAATGTCGATCCCGCCGGACGAACGCAGATCTATTCATGCCCGCCGTGGCGCGATTATCCTAGCCGCCGCAATCGCCGTCGTTCTGGTGACAACGACGGCGATTCTGCTTTGGCCACAACGGTCTCAGGCGCCCGCTCCAATGGTGGCGGATAGCCCGTGGGCCGTGGCTCCCGAGAACGCCCAGACCACTTCTCGCGCGCCTAATGCACCACGCCTATCCAGCCTAGAGAATCGCCTGTCCATCGCCGTCTTGCCCTTCGACAATCTCGGCGATCCCGCGCAGGAGTATTTCGCCGACGGCGTCGCCGAAGACATTCTCACGGCGTTAACGCATTTCAACGGGCTGTTCGTGATCGCCCGGAGTTCGGGACGTGCCCACAAAGGTAAATCCAATTTTGCGCAAATTGGCCAGGAATTGGGCGCTCGCTATTTCCTCGTGGGCAGTGTGCGCAGGGAGGGCGAGAGGCTGGAGATGACGGCCCGCTTGATCGATGCCGCACCGGGAAGCGAGGTGTGGTCGGAGCGCTACGAACGGCTCGTTGGCGACATTTTCGCCGTCCAGGACGATATCGTGAAGCGAGTCGCGGCGTCACTGGTCACCGGCGGCGGGAGGGGAGAACTCGACCGCGCCAAGCAGATGTCGGCGGAGAAGGTGGAGGCCTATGAGCTGACGCTGCGGGCGCGCTCGCTGTATGCCCGCCTCGACAAGGAGCCGATGATCGAAACGAGACGCCTGTTGTCGCGGGCCGTTCAAGTCGATCCGTTCTATGCACCCGCTTATGTCTGGCTGGCGCGAGTCAACCAGCAATTCGCCAACCATCAGTGGAACAAGGAGTACGGCGGCATCGATGGTTTCCTCCAGGGTGAAATCCTGACCGCCCGCGCCATCGCCATGCAGCCGAATTTCGCAGTGGCGCACGGTGTGCGCGGTGCCGCGCTTTCGGTCATGGGCCGGCATGGCGACGCCCTGGCCGAGGCAGAGCGCGCGCTGGAACTAAATCCGAACGATCCCGACGTGCTGGCCATGGTCGGCAACCAATTCAGGCTATACGGCCTTTACGAGCGGGCCATCGAATTGCAGGCCAGGGCGATGCGGCTCGATCCGCATTACCCGCCGGCCAGCGCCGCCCTGTTGGGGCGCCTCTATTTCATCGTGGGCGAGCAGGCAAAGGCGCTCGATTCCTTTCGCGAATGCCGCCGCCGCGGCCCGGCGGAACCCAACTGCCTGTTCGACCTTGCCGGCCTTCAGGCGCAGCTCGGGATGATGGATGAGGCGCGGAGCGTCGTCGAGGAATTGTTGCGCCTCGACCCCGGATCCTCCATTGCGGAGTATATGAACCTGCCAAATCGTTGGCGCGATCCGGAGGACGAAAAGCGTATGGCCGATGGCCTGCGCCAGGCCGGAATGCCGGAGTGACGGAAGCGGCGTAGGGTTCGCCTCTATCGGCGCAACAGCTGGGCTACGTAGACGAATGCCCCACCGACAATGCCCCCGTACAGTCCCCACCAGAAACGCTCCGGTGCGACGAAGGCGAGCCCGCCGGAGAGAGTAACGCCGCCCATGGTGGTCTCGACATAGCCGACCAGCGGCTGGGTGAGCCACTCCCCGAACGATCGGTTGTCCGTGGGACCGGCACCAGCGGCGTAAGCCAGGTAGCCTAGAACCAGCCCAAGGGAGATGCCAAAGGCGAAGGCTAGCGCCAACGCAAGTTTTTGCTCGCTTTTCCAATTGAGGGGATCCACCGCCCTACCTGTTCTGCTGCAGGAAGGCGATGACATCGGCGCGTTCCTCGGCCTTGGCGAGCCCCGGAAAAATCATCAGGGTACCCGGAAGCATCTTCACCGGGTCTTCGATCCACGTGTTGAGCGCGGCTTCGGTCCAGACGATGCCGGAGTCCGCGATCTGTGGCGAATAGCCGAAATCATCCAATTGCGCGGCCTTCCTGCCGACGATCCCGAAAAGGTTGGGGGCGTTGAGGCTCGGCAATCCGGCGTCAAAATAGTGGCAAGCTGCGCATGTGCTGTAGAAGGTCTCCAGTCCGGCCACTGGATCTCCCTGGACAGGGGCCGACTGGGCTTGCGCCGATGTGGGGGCTTCACCGCAGACTCCGATCGCCACTGCGAGAACCAGGGCGACCACCGGTCGCCCTGGACACCGAGTCGCCCCGCCGATTTCACGAACGAGATGTCTCAAACGCATGTTTTCCGCGACCTTTTTGTGTCGCTGACTGGCCAGGCAGGGACGCCTAGCCGTCCCTAAAAGGAATGCCACCGAGGATTCGTCCTCGGTGGCATTCGCGTCGAGCGGGATTAGCCCCAGCTCAAATCATGCCGGTTGAGCGGTTCATCCCGGATCCGCTTGCCGGTGATCTGGTAGATGCCGTCGAGCAGTGCCGATGCGACCGTGTGCATGCTGGCCTCGGGACTGGATGCGCCCCAACGGTTGCTCTTGAAGAAAGCGACATTGACCTCACGCGGATACTTGTCCATGCGGGCGGTTAGCACGGTGTCGTAATTGGCCGTGACCATGCGTCCGTCCTTGACTACGAAATCGACACTCATCGTGTCGTCGATTCCCCAGTAGACGCCGCCTTCCAACTGCTTCTTGACGGCGAGCGGGTTGACCGCGCTGAACCCGGCGTCCATCGTGATGTCCGAGCGCAGGACCCGGGCCGAGCCTTGCTTGGTGACCGCCACCAGCGCCACCTGGGCCTGGACGCCGGAAACGCCGTCATGCTCGCCTTCCAACGAAATACCGCGGGCCTGGCCGGCGGGTAGCGGGGTGCCCCACCCCGACATCTTGGCCGCCATGTCGAGCGCCTGAACCTGGGCGTCCCGCAGCGGGAAGTTGGTCCGCATGAGCAGCTCCCGACGATACTGGTATGGGTCCTTCTTTGCTGCGTGGGCCAATTCGTCGATGAAGCATTCCCGGAAGATCTGGGGTGGGAATGTGTTGCGCCGCACCGCCACGGGAACGTGGAACTTAACGAAATTGGTGGTATGGCGATAATTGGGGATACCGTAGGGGAAGTGGTTCAACCCCGAGCTGATGCCCGACCCGCCGGTGTCCATGGCCGTGCGGGCTTCGAACGCGATAGGCCATCCGTCGGCATCCAAGCCGGCCTTGAATTTGGCGGCACACTGGGCGCCGTAGGTCGTGCCGACGCTCCAATCCTCCTCGCGGCTCCAGATCATGTGTACCGGACGCCCCTTGACGGTATTGGCGATCATGATCGCGTGTTCGGCTTGAGGGCCGTTGCCGTTTCTGCCAAAACCGCCGCCCAGGGTCGCCAGGTGCACGTACACATTCTCCCTGGGCACCCCAGTTAATTTGGAACAGCTGACGAGGGTCTCTTGCGGGCTCTGGTCGGCGACCCAGATGTCGACACGGTTGTCGCCGACGAGGACCGTTGCGTTTCCCATTTCCATCCGCGCGCGCGGGCGGTGTGGAGCAGTGTAGGTCGCCTCGAGGACTCTGGCCGCGCGGCCGATCGCGGTGTCGAAATTGCCTTGGTTCACCTCAACTTTATCGGGCTTATCCATGGACGCGATCAGCGTCTTGATCATGTCAGCACTGTTGACTTTGGCAACTTCGGGCGGGATGAGCCACTCGATCGGCATCGCGTCGAGCGCGGTTTTGGCATGCCAATATGTGTCGGCGACGACCGCCACGAAACCGCCGAACCTCTGTGCGCGGGTCAAGCCGCGGTCGGGTGACGGGAATTTCTGGATCGACACGACGCCCGGCAGATTCTTGACGGCGTTGGCATCGAAGCTTTTGACGTCGCCGCCCCACACAGGACACGCTTTCACGGCCGCGTAGAGCATTCCCGGCAACCTAACATCCATGCCGAACATCAGTTCGCCCGTCACCGCATGAGGCGTGTGGAGGTATTTCTGCTCGGTGCCCATCAGCTTCCACTGATCGGGCGTCTTGGTTTTGATCCCCTCTGGGTTGGGGTGAGGCGTCTGGGCAGCCTTGCCTGCGATTTTGCCGTAGGTGGTGGTGCGCCCGGTCGCGGCATGGGTGATGACCCCGTCCTTCGAGCTGACTTGCGCGACGGGAACGCCCCATCCGTTCGCGGCCGCCAGCAGCAACCGTTCGCGCGCCTCGGCGCCGGCCAGATGGTAGTAATAGGTGAGGGACTTGAAGGCGCCGCCATTCGTCATCATGCGGCGGTACACGCCGGTCCACGAGACCTCGCGGGGATCGGATCCCTCACGATTCCGGTAGACCGTGGGCAGCGCCGGTGAGCCGCCGGGGGCGTTAGGATCGTCGAAATATGGCTCCTTGCCTGGAGTCTTGATTGACCACGCTGGCGCCTTTTCTTTGACGTCGCGGTTGGCGGACGCGTACTCCCACTTGACCTTCGTCCAGTCGGCTTGGAGTTCTTCGTTCAGCACCATCGCCACCGCGGTCAGGATGCCTTGTCCGAGTTCGGTCACACCGATACGGAAGGTCACCGTCTCGTCCGGCGCGATGGCAATCCAGGCGTTGATCTCGGGAACCGACGAGATCTCGGGCGACCAGTACTGGCCAGGCCTGACAGCGGACTGGGCATCATTGGGAATCCCGAAACCAAATACCGCCACCCCGCCGAGCACCGCGCTTGCGCTGAGAAATTCACGGCGATGCATTCCAGCGGCGTCGGATTTCGCTGCTGCCTTTCTTGAATTCGTGGTCATCGTTGGTCTCCCCTAGGTCCGCATCATTTCGGCTGCCCGCTTGATAGCCAAACGGACCCGGTAATAGCTGCCGCAGCGGCAAGCATTCGTCATTTCGGATTCGATCTGTTCGTCCGTTGGGTTCGGCCGTTTTTGGAGAAGCGCGGTGGCGGCCATGATCATGCCCGATTGGCAGTAGCCGCAATGCGGCGCGTCAACTTCCTTCCAGGCGAGCTGGACAGGATGAGTTCCGTTCGTCGATAGGCCTTCGATGGTCATGATCTTCTGGCCGATCACGGAGCCAGCGGGAGTCACGCAGGACCGCTTGGCCTGGCCGTTGACATGGACGGTGCAGGCGCCGCACTCGGAGATACCGCAGCCATACTTGGTGCCCGTAAGGCCGATGTTGTCGCGCAACACCCACAGCAGCGGGGTCGACGGTTCCGCGTCCACGGAGTAAGCCTGTTCGTTGACAATAAGGTTGAACGCCATTTCGTCTTCCTCCCTGTAACTGGGTTATTCTCAAGACTCGTACAGTCTCTCGGCGTCGAAAGCCGCGTCATCTAGGCCAACGTTCGGCAGTAGATCGCATCACACAAATGCGCCGCCCGCCCCCTGCCGCCGCCGTAGGCTAACTCCCGTCAGACGCAGGCTAACTCCCGTCAGATTGAAACGTCAATTTGTTGTTACGATCATTGCGCGAATTACAGGTTGAAGTTTCGCTAATTATGGCGACTTAGATTTGGTCTTTCATTCGGCTTCGGCACAAATTTTCCAAATGCGGTTCCGCCGGGCGGGTGTTATATGCTTCTGCCTCCGTCGCCGGGGCCGGGAAGCCGCGGTTTGATCCTCTCGATGCGCGTCCTCCACCGGACGGGCGGCTACGGTGCCGGAGGAATTTCACCGGAGAATTCAATCGCTGATTGGCTGGGTCGGCGCTCCGGCTCGACCCTCAAGAGGCGTTGCCCGAACGCATTCAGGCAGGGCTGTCCGGCTAGGCTTTAAGACTGGATCACGCAGGAAGAGGTGAGCGATGAGCTTTCGGTTTTGGGGGAATTTGCTTGAGGCGCGTGATTTTCTGCCACTGCTGAGATGGATTCTGTTTACGGCGCTGACAATTTTTTCGCTTTCTCTAGTCTGGTATTATGGATTGTTGGGGTTGGTCATGGAAGGCGACAAGAGTTACATATCGCCTTTCATCATGTTTCTGTACGTTCTGACTTCGATCCATTGTCTTTTCGCAGTCGTGACGGTTTCGCGCGAGATCAATCGCGCTCATCGCGTCAATGAACAGCTTGAGCGCGGCGCCAATGGCTACCGCGTTCGCGGGGACAATGTGTTCATGGGCGACGGCACTTTAATCCTGCCTGGCTGGGTCGCTGACCACATCCGCAAGTTGGTGCTCAAGGCCGAAAACACGCACGGGGCGAAGTCGCTCGATCAGACACTTCTGTTGCGCGGCCTGGCCGACAAGCTGCGCACGCCGTTGCAATTCGGAATGTTCATGGGCGATTCCGTGCTCAAGCTCGGATTGCTGGGCACCATTGTCGGTTTCATCCTCATGCTCCTGCCGATCGCCACCCTCGACGTTTCAAATCAGGTGACACTAAAGGACTCGATGAAGGTGATGAGCGACGGAATGGCGGTGGCGATGTACACTACGCTTTCCGGCCTGGTCGGCTCCATCCTGATCAGGATTCAATATTACATCCTGGACGACGCCGCGAAATATTTGTTCGGCCTGACCACCGATATGACTGAGGTGTTCGTGGTGTCGGCGCTGGAAGGGGACGGGAATGGAAAACTTAAGCCTGTATGAAAAGGGCGAGCATTTCGACCCCTACACGGTGATGCTCTTCAAGGCGCTTCAGGTCGTAGCCTTCCTTTTCTTCCTTGCGCTTCTGGCGATGAATCCGCAGCAGAGTTCGGGCAGCGTCGACACCAAGGCCGAATTCCTCATCACCATGACTTGGCCGGATCTGCATCCGGACGACGTCGACCTCTCCGTGGAGGACCCATTCGGAAAGCTCGTCTGGTACCGTCAGCGCGACGTCGGCCTGATGCATCTGGAGCGCGACGACCAGGGCAACTACAAGGACACAATCGTGGTCAAAGGCGCGAAGCTGACCGCCAAGGACGGGATTGTGATCAAAGGCGAGACTATCGTGAACCCGCTGAACCAAGAAATCGTGACTATCCGGGGCTTCCTGCCCGGTGAATACACGGTCAATGTCTCGCTGTACCGCGCCATCACCAACCAACCCGTTCCCGTTACGGTGCGGATCGAGAAGATAAACCCTCGGGTGGAGACGGTTCACTATTCGACCGTGGTGTTGAGCCGGCGCGCCGAAGAGATCACCGTCGCCCGCTTCACGATGAATGCGAGCGGCGAGGTGTCGAAAATGACCAATGAGCAAAAGGTTCTGCTCGGGCCTTCCGCCCCCAAATAGTGATGTCATCGCAACAGAACCGGCGGGCCGCTTGACCGCCGAGACCTGAAAGGAATTGGGATGGGCCTGACTGCCTCGATACTTGGAATGGTCATCGCCTACATGCTCATCGCCGTTCTTCTGTTGAGCCTCAATCTGGCATCGCGGTGGAAGTGGTGGGTCAAGGCCGGCACCATCGTCATCACCGTCGCCTTCTTCTATCAAAGCTATCTGTCACTGAACGCAATCCTCGGCTATCCGACGTCGCAGGATCTTCCACCAAGGTTCCAAATCCATTGGATGATTTTGAACGAGCCAAACAAGCAGACGGGCGATCCCGGTGCCGTTTTCATGTGGGTCGGTGAATTGGATG
This sequence comes from Asaia bogorensis, assembly GCA_945892765.1. GTDB lineage: Bacteria > Pseudomonadota > Alphaproteobacteria > CACIAM-22H2 > CACIAM-22H2 > SHVT01. The sequence continues at coordinate 10,948 of CAMDDQ010000015.1, read as the reverse complement.
CGCGCGACCGGCCGTTGGGGACGCCCCGCGCCTATCGCGTCCCGTACTCAAATCGATTGCATCAGGCTGCGGACCTCGCCACGCGCGAAATCGGGGAGAACGGCGCGGAGCTGATGGGCACCACCGGGTGGGACAGGGACAGAGGTGACGGCCAAAGGACGGATATCGCCGAGGAGGCGGGAACAATCCGCATCCAAAGCATGCCCTTCAAGGAGCCGTTGGCGAAGGACGTCGTGCCCAACCCGTGATGACCGCGCTGCGTGCCCCGGGCGTGGCGAGGTTCAGACACAGCCGATCATCATGCGGCCGCAGATCGGCGCTTGGCTTGGCGGCGCCGAGCGGCGCCAACGCGTCGGCGGCCAAGATCGAATTTGCGCCGAACTCTAGATTAACGCCTTAGTCCTTCGCGGCATGCGAAGCCCAGAAATTCGCTGATCAACCTTCGGGCCCTGGTCGATCTAGGTTTCCACGCTCCCTCCTCATAGTACTGAAGCGTGTTCACATCCAAGCCAAGGCGCCGCGAGGCTTCCCTGCGCGATAGGCCGCGCTGCCGGTATTTTGCCTGTAGCCGTTCGCCCAGCGTCGTGGGTGTGGGGTAAGGATCGTAGCCGAGGAAGCCGATGATCCTTGGGAGGTACCGATTCCCCGGCGTTCTCTGATTCAATTCCCAGGTAACGAGAGTCGTTTCGTTGATCCCGAACTTGCACGCAACATCCTGCTGGTACATCGCCAACTCGTGTCGGCGCTTCCTGAGGTGCTCCCCTATCGTCTTGGGGGCTCGCGGATATGGCAGCGGCCTTTCGCCAATGAGAGTGATTCTCACGAATGGCAACATGGCAACGAAACTTTGCAAATGCGGCTACCTCGGCGATCCGGAGCGGGGCTGTGGACGCGCCCCGAAATGCGCGATGGAGTACCAGACCCGCATTTCGGGGCCGCTGTCGCTCCCGCCGCCGGCGGAGGGCTCGGCCGAAGTAGCACGAAGGGTCCTGGCGGCGCGCGAGCGGCAGGCCGCGCGTTATGCCGGATTTACGACAACACGCGGCGCCGGCGCGATCTCTTCGGGCCGCATCCGGACCAATGCCGATGCCGACGGCGAATTGCTGGAGAAGGTCGCTTCTCCCGATGCCGATGGCCGGGGATTGCTGACCCCGGCCGCGGAGCGGCTGAAGCTGTCTGCCCGGGGCTATCATCGCGTGCTGCGCGTGGCGCGGACGTTGGCCGATCTCGAAGGTGTGGACGCCGTCCGCCGCATCCACATCGCCGAAGCGTTGAGCTATCGGCGCCTGGCGCTGCGCTGATCCGGCGGCGGCGGTCGTTAGGTCTGGAAACCGCCGTTCCGTTGAGCAATTATCCCGGCTCAGACAGGGCATGAGCCGAGACGGCGCCGATGCCGGAAAGTAACGAGGATTCGCTGGCTATGACAACCGCCGTCGCCAATCCGCCGCTCCCGCGTGGGCTAAGCGCCTGGCTCGCCGTCGGCGCCGTTTTTCTATTGGCCGGATGCGCCTACATCGATCGTGACGGTACCGCCGATTCGCTCGGCCAGGGTGCGGCGCTGACCCGTTCCCTCGTGCGCACCGATACCTTTGTCCTGACCGCATTCGCCCGCAGGCGCGGGCCCGCGGCGCCCTTGGTCGTATACATCGAAGGTGACGGCCTGGCCTGGCTGTCGCGCCGCGAAATCTCACCCGACCCGACGCCGATCCACCCGACCGCGCTGCGCCTGGCTACCCTCGACCCGGCGCCCGATGTTCTCTATCTCGCGCGGCCCTGTCAGTACACGCCGCTCGATCTCGATCGGCGGTGCAGCCCGGAATATTGGACGGACAAACGTTACGCCGAGGAGGTCATCGCCGCGACCAATCAGGCAATCGACCGATTCCAAGCCGGTCGCGGCGTACGGCTGGTCGGATATTCCGGCGGGGCCGCCGTGGCGGCGCTGGTCGCGGCGCGGCGCAGCGATGTCATCGACCTCCGCACGGTCGCGGGCAATCTTGACCATGTCACGTTCAACCGCCATCACAACGTCTCTCAACTCAAGGGCTCGCTGAACGCCGCCGACGTGGCGAGCCGGTTGGCGGCGATACCGCAGCTTCACCTGATCGGCGGCCGCGACGACGTGGTGGTCCCGCAGGTGGTAGAAAGTTACGCGGCCCGCGCCGGCGATCGCCGATGCATCGAGGTTCTGCGCGTTCCCCTGGCGACGCATGAAGACGGTTGGCCCGAGGCCTGGACTTCGGCGCTGGCCATGACGCCGCGTTGCCGGGGCTGAAGGGCGGTTGCGGCTGATCTGGCCCACCTTGATCGGTCCTTCCCGAGGACTCATAATGACCGCCGTGTCGCCTCGCTCGCCGAGGAGAGGTTCACCTTCACGAGGGGGTTCCGCATTGCTTGATCGCCGCAAACGAGGGCGCGGCCTGCGTCTGTTGGTTCTGGTGTTTCTGGCCGCGCTCGCGCCGGCCGCTGCTTGGGCGCAGGCGCCGCGGATCGACCGCGTCGACATCCTTGAGGCGGCGATCCTCGAAATCACCGTCGAGCGCAGCGGGCCGAGCGAACGTCCCGTACAAACAACCAAAGTCAGGATCGTAGAAGTTTCGACCACGGTTCCCGCAAGGGTCGGCGCGCAATTCGGCTTCCGTTATTTGGTCGTGGGCGAACCGGCAGGGGCTACCGTCAACCTGCGCCTGGTGACGCTGGTGCCGGCGCCCGGGGCGTTCAGCCCCGCGCTGAAAGCCTCCCTGACGCGGTTCGAAGACAGGATCGCAGCGACCATCGGCACGCCGCTGATCAGTGGATACAGCCTAGATGCGCCGTGGGAGGTCGTGCCCGGAGTTTGGACGCTTGAACTCTGGGACGGAACCCGCAAGCTGGCCGAGCAGCGCTTTACAGTGGTCCGGAAATGATCGCGGACTTTCGTCGATTGCTTGAAACTAATGTTCGACAGTCGAGACACCTCGTGTAAAAATCCGATCTTGAGTGGCGGTCGCTGGCGCCGGCCTGGTCAATGGCCGCGGCAACGGAAACGGCGGAGGAATAGTTGATGTTGAGGGACCAGTCGTGGTTTGTCGGGGCAGCGTTGTTGGCTTCGCTTGCCTTTCCGCCATCCGTCGCGGAGACACCCCTGGTGCTGCTCGCCCAGGCCAAGAAGCCAGAGGCGGGCAAGGTATTCGACGATTGGGTAATCAACTGCGAAAACCAGTCGGACGCCTCGCAGAAATGTTTTGCCACGCAGTTCCAGTACGCCTCCCAGTCGGGGCAACGGATTCTGTCGCCGCACCAGATTGCCGAGCTTACCAAGGTCTATAGCTTGAACGTCGGCTTTCTCGGGCCCAAGGGCGAAGCGCAAATAATTGTCTACCTGCCGCTGAACATCGACCTCGCGGCCGGGGTCTCGCTAAAGCTCGATCCCGGCCCGTCGGTGCCCCTATCCGTTGTCGCCTGCGAACAAATTGGCTGCCGGGCGACGGCGACCCTTGATGCAGCAACGCAGAAGGCGCTGACCGACGCCAAGGGGTTCGCGATCAACATCGTGCCCTATGTCATCCTGGGCGACCGGCCGCCGGCAACCGCGCTGCTGGGTTCGGTGCGCGGCCTCTCCGCGGCGCTTGCCTCGCTCAAATAACGCGCGGGTTCTGCTCCGCCGGATTGGGTTCCTACCGAAGGGCCCGTCTTGAGCGCGCTGCTCGTCAATGATCTGGAACGCCTCAACGATCCCGGGATGTGGCGGGATTTCGCACCCGCCTTGCACCTTGTCGACGTGGCGTTCCTGCGCTCGCAGCAGGCTTTCGACGTCGATGCCGCCAGCATTGAAAACGGCCGGGCTCTGCTGAACCGCGAAGGCTACTTCCAAATTCCCCCGCCGAACTGGGGCCTGCCGATCCCCGAGATGGCGGCACTGGTGGCCAAGCTCGATCAGGCCAGCCTGCCGCCGCCTTTCGCCTTCATGTACGACGAGTTCTGGTGCCTCTTCTACCGTCTCAACCGGATTCTCGAAGGCATGCTCGGTCCGGGCTTTTTCCGGCTGCCGGATTTCTGGGCTTGGATCATCCGGCCTGAGCGGGACGACAGTGGATAGCAGCCCCACAGGGACAAGACATTCCCAGCGGCGCTGTTCGAGGATCGCTCGCCCAAGTCGGTCACGATCTGGATTCCTCTGACCGAGGCGACGCCTCTCAACGGCTGCATGTACATAGTGCCGGCCGATCGCGATCCCACTTACAACACGGCGCAGGAAGCGGAGCGGCGATTCGCCCTAGCCGACATCCGGGCGTTGCCGGCTCCCGCCGGAACGATCTTTTGTTGGAACCAGGCGGTGATGCACTGGGGGTCGCACGCCAGCGCCGGGGAGACGCAGCCGCGCGTTTCGGTGGCGTTCGAGTTCCAGTCGGCGCAGGCGGCGCCATTCAACCAGCCGCTGACCGATCCGACCGAATTTCCGGTGTTCGACTTCCGTATGCGGCTGATCGCCAAGCAGATTCTGCAGTACCAGCATATGTACCCGCTCGCGCCCGAGGTGGCCCGCGCGGCGCAGGCGATCCTCACATAGGGGCCGCAATAGCGAGCTGCGGAATGAACGGCTGCAAATGACCGGAGTCAGCCCGGTTCTTGAGGTTCGAAGGCGATCGCCATGCAGCCCAGCCGCCAGAGGGACTGAAAGAGATCTCGCGCGAATCGCTCGAGTTCGGGGGCTTCGCCGCTCACGCCCGAGCGGGCGATGATGTCCGCGATCGTTCGCCGCCCGTCGACCTGGCGCAGGAACGCCGACTGAGCGGGACTGACCGGGCATCGCATTTTCAATCTTACGATGTCGTTGCCGACGATGCCGAATCCGTGGCGCGGCACAGGAACGTAAGCAGCGAACAGGGCGCCGGAAAAATCGATCGCGTACTGGGACCGCGGTCGGTCGGCGCGACAGGCGATAAAAAAATGGCAGCCGTTGTTGGTATACAGCCGCTCCATGACCGACCAGAGCTTCGCTTCGGGCAGCCGATTGAGAGAAGCCCGAAGCGCGCCGGTTTGCGGAACCATGAGTTCGGGATAGTAACAGCAGTTGTCGAGCCAGCCCTGAAACGAGAGTCCGGCCCGTGCGACGAACTCTAGGCAGTCGTCGACCGAATAGCTGCGCTCGCGACCGTGCAGGCACAAATCGACCAGGTCGGTATCGACGAGGGTCTGGTCCGAAAGACTAGGTTGCACGATGTGGTCACGCGGCAGGCAACCGATCGTTTCCTTGACCAGTTCCACGGATCGTTCATCCTGTTGGAGACCCAAGTCGCGGAACACCGACTGCAGTGTCTCCACCCCGATCCGGCCGTATTTCGCGTACAACATGAGGCCGAGCACCCCTTTGGGGCGGAGGCGAGTTCCAAGTGCCTTCAGTCCGGCCAACGGATCGGCCATGTGGTGGAGCACCCCGGTCGAGACGACAAGGTCGAAATCCATCCCGAGCGTCGCCACCTCTTCGATCGGCAAATGATGCAGTTCGAGGTTTGCGAGGCCGTGCTTGTCCTTTAAGTATTGTTGATGGGCGAGCGAGGCTTGGCTTATGTCGATGCCCACCACCCGGGCCTCACGATTGGTAAAAGCGAAAGCTGCGGCTTGGCTGGTACCGCAGCCGGCAATCAGGATATCGAGGTCAGGGGCGTGGTCGCGGTCGGGCCAGAATACCCGACGGTTGAGCGATGGGTCGAAACGCTGGTGATTGTCCCGCAACCAATCGGCCACATCGTCAATCGGCGCGGGATACACCCAGCGCTCGTATTGGCGGGAAACGACATCGCTTAGGGGAGATTCGTTCATCCGGGGATTGATACCCGAGCGACCGCCCGATTCAAGCGCCGTTTGAGAGAGGGTTGTTTGAAGAATCTGCGGCGGCCGCGCTCGGCGCGGGCAGCCGAACGAAAATCAGCTCGAGGCGCCAAAGCGAGCGGAAGAAAGTTCGGGCGAAAGTCAAAGCCTGGCTGGGTTCGCCTTCGGCGCCGGCGGCCCGCGTCGCCGCCAGAATCTCCGCGACGCTTCTTTTGCCGTCTACGAAGCCGAAGGCCAGCGCCTGTGCAGGGTCGAGGTTGCACTCGACGCCGCGGCGCGACAGTTTGGCTGGGGAAGCGATCTGAAGCTCGGGCGCCGGGACCGGGATATAGTCGAGGAAGCGCGAATCTGAAAATTCAATTGCGTAGCTATCCCGTGGCCGATCTGGGCGGCAGACATAGAAATAATGTGTCGCGTTGCCAAGTGCGTAGAACAGCTCCATCGCCGCCCACAATTCCCGCTCCGGAAGCCGGGCAAGCGCGCGGTAGAGGTCGCTGTCGGCGGGCAAGTTTTCCGGGTAATAGAGGTAGTTGGAGATCCAGCCCTGGAACGCCAGGCCCGCCGCGTCCGCCATGCGCAAGATGTCGGGGACGGAATAGGTCTTGGCGCGGGGATGGAGGAAACTGTCGATCACGCCGGCGTCGGAATCGAGATCCCGCGGGCCAAGCGCCAGGTAGTGCCGGATCGGGTGCGGCGGGGGCAGGTGGCGGATGGTCTCCTTGATGATGGCAACCGACGCTGCGCTCTGGTCGAGCCCGAGCATATGGAAGAACTCCCCCATCACGCTGACGCCATACCTTCCGTATTTCGCATAGAGCATCAGGGCGAGAACGCCGTCGCGCCTGAGCAGGCTCCCGAGCGCGCGCATCCCGAGGCCGGGATCACTCATGTGGTGCAGCACGCCGGTGGAGATGACGAGATCGAAGCTGCGCCCGAGGCCCTGCACTTCTTCGATCGGCAGCCGCCGCAGCTCCAGGTTGGCGAGGTCGTGAAGCTCCTTCAGGCGCTGCTCGCTGGCGAGCGAGGCTTGGCTGACGTCGATCCCGAGAACGCGCGCCGACGGGTTGTGGAACGCGAGCTCGGCCGCCTGGTTGGCGCCGCAGCCGGCGATCAGGATGTCGAGGCCGGGGGTGTAAACGCGGTCCGGCCAGAACAATAGGTGCTGCTGTTCCGGATCGGGGAAATGCCGCGATTTGGCGTGCCATTCGTGGAGGCTTTGCGCCGGCGCCGGGTAGGGAAAGCGCTCGTACTGGCGCGCCACGGCGTCGTTCAGAGGGGATTCGTTCATCCCGGGATAGATACAAAAGAGGTGGCCCGAATCAAGGGCCGTTTGAAAAGTGCCGCTTGGCGGCATAAATTAAAATAAGCATGACCGGCCCGAGAAAAGTTGAATTCGAGACTGCCCCCGCGAGCTTCATCGGCGCGTGGGTACTCGACAACCTCGAGATCTGCGACAATCTCATCCGCCTGTTCCAGGCGTCGCCGGACAAGGTGGCGGGATCCTCCCTCGACCGCGACGGCAAGAAGGTTATAGACTCGAGCAAGGAATCCGTGGACCTGTCGCTGCCGCCGGATTCGCCGGAGCCGGCGTTTCGAAGCTATATCGCCGAGCTGCAAAAAGTGGTCCAGCAATATGTCGCCGAGTATCCGTGGTGCAACGAATATGGTGCGTGGACGATCGTCCAGCCGGTCAACATCCAATTCTATCCCAAGGGGGGCGGGTACAGGAGCTTCCACACCGAGCGGTCGTCGGCGCACCCTTCGATGTCCGGCCGGCACTTGGTCTTCATGACCTACCTCAACGACGTCCATGACGCCGGCGGCACCGAGTTCTTCCATCAAAAGCTGGTCGTTTCGGCGCGCAAGGGGTTGACCCTGATCTGGCCGGTCGATTGGACCCACACCCACCGCGGCGTCGTTTCCAAGACGGAAGAAAAATACATCATCACCGGCTGGTTCGGTTTCGTCTCGGGCAACCTTGTCTTGAGCCGCTGAGCGCGCGTTGGCGGCGCACGGCCGAAGCTTGACCTCCCGCAAGCGGGGACCCGATTCCGCATGACACGAACGCGGCTGCCGCCTAGTTTGTCGATTCCGAGCCGCGCGGTGAGGGCCGCGATTGGGTCAACACCATTTTCCGTCATCGTCGGGCTTGTCCCGGCGATCCACCTCCTTGAATGTTCTTGGCCTTGAAGGCGTGGATGCCTGGCGCGGGGCTAGGCATGGCGGTTCCATTTCGTTGCAACCTACTAGTTAGAATCTGAAAGGACGGTCATGACAGTGTTGGCGGAGCCCAAGGGAATGGCGGAGAGCGAGGCCAATCCCTACGACGTCGTCCCCTATGAAAGCCATGCGTTCGATTTCACCGATCCTCAGCGGCTGCACGCGATCGGCCGGCTGTTCGGCATGACGCCGCCCGATTTCCGGAAGGCGCGGGTCTTGGAGCTGGGCTGCGCCGGGGGCGGCAACATCCTGCCGATGGCGTTTCGCTACCCCGACGCCGAATTCGTCGGCGTCGATCTGTCGGCGGTCCAGATCGGGCAGGCGCGGGAGCTTGCCGAAGAGGTCGGCGCCAAGAACATCGTCTTCCGCCAGATGTCGATTACCGACATCACACCGGAATTCGGAGCCTTCGACTATATTATCTGTCACGGCGTCTTTTCCTGGGTGCCGGCGCCGGTGCGCGATGCGATTCTGAGCATCTCCAAGCAGAATCTCACGCCCAACGGCATCGCCCTGATCAGCTACAACACGCTCCCCGGCTGGTACCAGGTGCGTGCGGTGCGCGAAATGATGCTCTATCATTGCGCCCGCTTCCCCACGCTCAAGGAAAAAATCGAACAGGGCATCGCGCTCCTGCGCTTCGTGCTCGAATCGGCGAATGCGGGTCTCGTCGCCTATCGCGAATCGCTGCAGAACGAGCTCAATCTCCTTACCTCGCAGCGCGCCTATTATATTTTTCACGAGCACCTCGAGAACGAGAACCACGCGCTGCACCTGCACGAGATGGCGGCGCAGGCGCGGGCGGAGGGGCTCGAATATCTCGGCGACGTCAATCTCGAGACCATGTTCACCCATAATTTTTCTCCGCTTGTCGTCGAAAAGCTGGCGGCGGTCGACGACATCGTGCGGATCGAGCAGTACCTGGATTTTATCACCAACCGGCGCTTTCGGATCTCCCTGTTCGGCCACCGGGGCGTGACGATTCGGCGCAACCTGGATTCCGCGCAAATTCTCGATTTCCACATCGGCTCGCGGGTTCTGCCGCCGGCCGATTCCGTAGACCTCTCGCGCGACGTTCGCACCGTGTTCAAGATGCAGAACGGGGCCGAACTCACGGCCGAGAACCGTTATGCCGCGGCTTACATGAGCGTCTTGGCCTCGCTCGGCAATCGCATCGCGCGCGCCCGCGATATCGTCAGCGAGGCGACGAGTAAGGTCAGTGCCACACCCGACGCCGAGGCCCGAATCCGCGCCGCCTTCGTCGAGTTCGGCTTGCGCCTGGCATTCTGCGGCGGCCTTGTCCTTCATTCGGCCGCCCCCTCCTATACCGGCGCGGTTTCCCGCCGTCCCGTCGGGTTCGCACCCGCCCGCGCAGTCTCCAGGCGCAACGACATCGTGCCGAGCGTGTTTCACGCGCGGCTGACCCTCGGGTCGGCGGAACGGGTGTTGATCCAGGCTTGCGATGGTACCCGCGACCGCGGCGCGCTCGTCGATGTGATCGCGGAGTCGGTCGCGCGCGGTGAGCTTTCGGTGCAGAGGTCCGGCCAACCGATTTCCGACCCGGCTCAAGCGCGGACTGAAATCGAGTCCTGGGTGGGCGGGATGCTCGCGCGGTTCGCCGAACTCGGGCTGCTTACGGCTTAGCTCGGATCGGACACATGACGCCCAGAGCGCAGCGGAATAGAATCGTCTGTGGCAAAAATACAACCATCATCGGAAAATAGACGATCCGGCGATGGACGAAAGCATTTTCTCGCTTTTTAGCCTGTACCTGTCGGCCCGTTCTTCGATAGAAATGCACTATGTGCCGTTTCGCCAATTCGGCGAAGCGCGTTGCGAATGAAATTGGTTTGGCCGCAAGTTCTCAGAGTCATCGTCTTCAAAGTTCCAGGGGAGTTATAAATTATGAACCGCACTCAGCTTCTGTCGTCAGCTTCTCTCGTGGCCCTCGGCCTCGTCTTCGGCAACCAGGCGATGGCGACGACCTTCACGACAGCTGGCGGCAACATAACGACGGGCCAGACCTTGGCAACGGGCGAGACGGGCACTGTAGTCTCGGGTTCGACCCTCATCCCGGCGGCGGCGGCTACGGCCGTCGATGCGATAACGATCGGTAACGTCACCAGCGCCACGGTCACCAACGCCGGCACCATCACCGGCGGCGTGGACAGCACTGCTGGTACCGCTGATGCAGTTGGCAGCGCTGGCGCCATTGGCATCACGACCACCGGCACCGGCACCGGCATCGTCATCACCAACGCCGTCACCACCGGCGCGATCAACGGCGGCCAGGGCGAAATCGGGGCCGCTGCGGCTACGACCACCGGCAACGCCGGCGGCGGCGCCGGTGGGGTGGCGATCAGCCTCGCGGCCTCGGGCACGCATACTATTACCAGCTCCGGCGCGATCACCGGCGGCCTCGGCGGCGCGGGTACTGCGGACGACACCGCAGGCCAAGCTGGTGGCCTCGCCGGCGCCGGCGGCATTGCGATCTCGCATTTGAACGGTACGAATTCAATCACCCTCGCGGCCGGTACTGTTACCGGTGGCGGCGGTGGTGCCGGTGGTACGGGTAACACCACCGGCATCGGCGGCGCCGGCGGTGCCGGTGGTGGCGCGGCCACCCTTGCCACGGCCGGTATCCCCACCTTCTCGAACACGGGCGCCACTATCACCGGCGGCTTGGGCGGTAAGGGCGGCACGGGGGGTACTAACGCTTCGGGCGGCGCCGGCGGCGCGGGCGGCGTCGGCTTGACGCAGAACCTCGCGGCCTCGGTCATCACGATGTCCGGCGGCTCGCTGATCGGCGGCGGCGGCGGCCAGGGCGGCACGGCAGGCGCGGCGGCCGGTGACGGCGCCGTCGGCGGCGTGGGCGGTATCGGCTTGAGCGTTGTGACCGCGGCCACCACCACGATCG
>CAMDDQ010000014.1 GCA_945892765.1 Asaia bogorensis | reverse complement strand
GACGAGAGCAAGCCTGCAACGCCGTCCGATATTGCAACCACGATGAAGCACCTTCGGGAACTTACCCTGGCGATGGAGTTCGAGATCAACCGGGTTGTCCTGGACTGCACGCGGGCGCGACGCCAGATGCTGGGGTCGGTCAGCAATGCAGGGTCCACGTGCCATTGAGGGACTGGCGCATACGAAGGCGCACGCTTCGACGCACGGCACCACGCCCACTTCGGGTGTCTCTGATTGCATGCCTAGCGGCAAAACGGCGGTAAAAAGTTCGGTCGGCGCGAAACGCCAAGTAGCGGAAAACATAGTGTTTTCTTTGACCGAACCTAATCTGGCGAGGTTCGCTCAGAAAGAGACAAAAGCCCTTCAGAGACCGAAAAGCGCCGCCTTGCCAGTCTCTGAGGTTCGCTTGGTCTGGCCAAACCCCTTTGAATACACAAAGAATTCCGCCGCTGTTGGTGGGCCTTTACGAGTTTGCAAAAGGAAATTGGCGGAGGGGATGGGATTCGAACCCACGATAGGGCTTTACACCCTATAACGGTTTAGCAAACCGCCGCCTTCAGCCGCTCGGCCACCCCTCCGCCGTGAGCGACTCTTCTACACGGCGTATGCGGGGCAAGCACTTAGCACGCTGCCGGCCCGAACGAAAGAAAAGAACGGCGCCGCACGCGCTGGGCGGCAGCTTCCCGCCCAACGCGCGATCAGGTTCGGTGTGGTCCCCGGCCCGCTTCCACGGGCCGGCGTTTTATTTTGGCGGACTTAGACCGGGTGGCCGGTACAGCCGAGGCAGGTTCGGTATCCCCGTTCGCACCAACCGTTGGGCGACGTGCATCCCTTCGCCAGGATTTGATCGCGCTGCAGCAGCCACGCCCGACTGGCCAGGATGAGGCCGGCGAGAACGGCAATCGTCAAAAACATCACCACGAAAGGAATCGCGAGTTCACTCACGGCGCACCTCCAAATTTCGACGGAGGAAGGTTCTCGCGAAAAGCGCGGCATATTTCATTGATCTGGATCAATCGCCGGCGCGAACCCTCGCCGCCGTTCAGAAGAAATTAACGGCAGCCGTGCATATGGTGGCTACCCTTGAACAGCCGCCCCGGAGGCCGCAACCATGACCCGCGAACTCAGTGTCAGGACAATTCTCCGCCGCATCGAACGCAAGATCAGGTCCATCGAGGGCGAGCTCTATCCGGGTCTCTCCCCCAAAGTGTACTCGATGCCGCGGCGGTCGCGCGGTCGCTTGCGTTTTCTGCGCGGCCGCGTGAAATCGGCCGCCGCCGGGTGACGCGAAAAGGCCGCTTTCCCGGGGTTTCGCGCGTTCACGCATCGTTAACCGTCGATGGCGCAGAATCGGAACGTGGGAAACGACACTAGCGACAGGAGAAGTCACATGGCTCTTTCCAAACGCTCCATCGAAACCCTTCTCGACCTCGTGGAAATCAAGTTGAGCTGTCTCTGCGTCACCGATCGCGAGGACGCCCGCGAGCAAGCGACTCTGGAAGCCTGCCGCCGCGAACTCTCGGCACTGGGCGGCATTAAGAATGGCTCAGCGGTCCTGACCTTTCCGACGAAATCCGCACCCAAGACGCAGTTCGCCGCCACCGCCTGAGCCTAACACTCGCTCAAGCTGGCACGGCCAAGTCCCGCACCACCGCGGGGCGGGCGGCGATGGCGTCGAACCAGCGTTTGACGTTGGGGAAATCCTCCAGCGCCACCTCCTGCCAGTCATGCCGGGCGACCCAGGGAAAGGTGGCGATGTCGGCGATCGAATAATCGCCGGCAAGGTAGTCTCGCTCCGCGAGACGGCGATCCAACACGCCGTAAAGCCGCCGCGTTTCCGTGCAATAGCGTTCAATGGCGTAAGGCACCTTCTCTTTGGCAAACCGCATGAAGTGATGCGCCTGACCGAAGAAGGGCCCCACGCCGCCCATCTGGAACATCAGCCACTGCACGACGTCCCAATAGCCGCGCCTTTCTCTGGGAATAAGCTTCCCGGTCTTGTCGGCGAGATACATCAGGATGGCACCGGACTCGAACATCGCGATCGGATTCCCGTCCGGCCCTTCGCTGTCGACGATCGCCGGAATCTTGCTGTTGGGATTGATCGCGACGAATTCGGGTGCGAATTGCTCGCCCTTGAGGATGCGGACGTTGTGGACGGTGTAGGCCAGGCCGATTTCCTCCAGCATGATGGAAATCTTGTGGCCGTTGGGCGTGCCCGCGGTGTACAGCGCGATCATGGTCGCCGGGACTAGCCCGAGAGCTTTTTCTTCAAAAGTTCGTTGAGTGTGCCCGGATTGGCTTTGCCGCCAGTCGCCTTCATGACCTGGCCGACGAAATAGCCGAATAGTTTGTCTTTGCCGGCGCGGAACTCCGCGACTTTCTCCGGCTGCTCGGCGATCACCCTGTCCACGGCGGCCTCGATCGCGCCGCTGTCGGTGACCTGGCGCAGCCCCTTGGCCTCGACGATGGCGGCGGCGTCCTTGCCGGTTTCGAACATCTCGGCGAACACATCCTTGGCGGTACGGCCGGAGACCGTGTCGTCGGCGATCAGATCGAGAAGCGCGCCGATAGCGTCGGCGGAGACCGGCGTCTGTTCGATCCCCTTCCCGGCTTTGTTCAGCAGTCCGAACAACTCGCCCGTCACCCAATTGGCCGCGGCGCGGGCATCCCGTCCCTTGGCGACACGCTCGAAGAATTCGGCTGTCTGCCGTTCCGACACCAACACGCCGGCATCGTAAGGCGTGAGCTTGTAGTCCTGGACGAAACGCTCCTTCTTGCGGTCCGGCAATTCGGGCATGGCAGCGCGGAGGCGCCTGATCTCAGCCGGATCGAGGACTAAGGGCAAGAGATCTGGGTCGGGGAAATAGCGGTAGTCATGCGCCTGTTCTTTGGACCGCATCGGCCGGGTGACGCCGCGCGCGGAATCGAACAGCCGCGTTTCCTGTTTGACGATGCCGCCTTCCTCGATCAGGTCGACCTGACGGCGCGCCTCGTAGTCGATCGCCAGCATGGCGAAGCGGATCGAGTTCACGTTCTTGATCTCGCAGCGCGTGCCCAGCGGCGAGCCCGGCTTGCGCACCGAAACATTGGCATCGCAGCGAAGGCTCCCCTCCTCCATGTTGCCGTCGCAGGTGCCGAGATAACGCAGGATCGTGCGCAGCTTCCGCAGATAGGCTCCAGCCTCTTCCGCGCTCCGCAACTCCGGTTCGGAAACGATCTCCATCAGCGCCGTGCCGGCGCGGTTGAGATCAACATGGGTCAGGTTCGGATGCTGGTCGTGCAGGCTCTTGCCCGCGTCCTGTTCGAGGTGCAGCCGGGTGACGCCGATGGTCCGCGACCGCCCCTCGGGAAGATCGAGCGCAATCGAGCCGCCACTGACGATGGGGCGCGTGAACTGCGAAATCTGATAGCCGGCCGGCAGGTCCGCGTAGAAATAGTTCTTGCGGTCGAAAATCGAGGTCGGGTTGACCTTGCCCTCGATGCCGATCCCGGTCTTGACCGCCTGTTCGACGCAAAAGCGATTGATGACGGGCAACATTCCGGGAAAGGCGGCATCGACTGGCGAGACCTGGGTATTGGGCTCCGCCCCGAACCCGGTGGCGGCGCCGGAGAACAGCTTGGACCGGGAAACGACTTGGGCGTGGACTTCGAGCCCGATGACGACTTCCCAATTTCCGGTCTTGCCTTCGATCAACGACATCGCGCGTCTCAGGACAACGCCGGGGGACGCGCGGTGAAATTCGCCGCGCGCTCCAGACTCTCCGCCGCGCGCAGCACCGTTTCCTCGTCGAAAGCGCGGCCTATGACTTGGAGCCCGAGCGGCAGGCCTTCGGTGGAAAGACCAGCCGGCACCGAAATTGCCGGCAAACCGGCGAGGCTAATCGGCACGGTGAAGACGTCGTTCAAATACATGGCGAGCGGGTCGTCCATCTTTTCGCCGACCGCGAAGGCCGCGTTGGGCGCCGTCGGCGTGAGGATGACATCAACCTTCTCGAAGGCGCGTTTGAAATCCGCGGCGATCAGCGCCCGCACCCGCTGCGCCTTCAGGTAATAGGCATCGTAATAGCCGGCCGAGAGGACATAAGTGCCAATAAGAATGCGGCGTTTTACTTCGTCGCCAAAACCTTCGGCGCGCGTCGCCTCATACATATCTTCGATGCTCTTGCCCTCCACGCGCAGCCCGAATCGCACGCCGTCGTAACGCGCGAGGTTCGAAGACGCCTCGGCCGGCGCGATGATGTAATAGGTCGGCAGGGCGTATTTGGTCAGCTTGAGGTTGATGTCCACCGGTTCCGCGCCCGCCGCGCGCAGCCATTCGATCCCGGTCTGCCACAGCTTTTCGATTTCCGCCGGCATGCCCTCGACGCGATATTCCTTCGGCACCCCAAAGCGCAATCCGCGGATATTGCCGGTGAGCGCCGCTTCGTAGTCCGGCACGGGCAGCGTCGCCGAGGTTGAATCCTTGGGGTCGTGGCCGGACATGGCGCGCAGCATGATCGCGGAATCGCGGACCGTGCGCGTCAACGACCCGGCTTGATCGAGCGAGGAGGCGAAAGCCACGATGCCCCAACGCGAGCAGCGTCCATAGGTTGGTTTCATTCCGACAAGTCCGGTGAAGGACGCCGGTTGCCGGATCGAGCCGCCGGTATCGGTGCCCAGGGCGGCCATGGCGATACGCGCCGCGACCGCCGCGGCCGAGCCACCGGACGAGCCGCCAGGCACCAGGGGCCGGTCATCGCCGCGTCGCCGCCAGGGGCTCCGCACCGCGCCGTAATAGCTGGTCATGTTCGACGAGCCCATCGCGAATTCATCGAGATTGGCCTTGCCGAGCATGCCCGCGCCCTGCGCCCACAGTTTCGCCGTGACGGTTGATTCGTATGGCGGTTTGAAGCCGTCCAGGATGTGCGACGCGGCCGTCGTCAGCACACCTTCGGTGCAGAACAAATCCTTGATCGCAAGCGGAATGCCCTCAAGCGCCCGCGCATCGCCCGCGGCGATACGAACATCGGCGCGGGCGGCGTCGATAAGGGCGCGTTCCGGCGTTTCGGTGATGAAGGAGTTGAGGCCGCGCGCGGCCTCCATCGCCTTGACATGGGCCTCGGTCAATTCGCGTGCCGAAAATCGCCGGGCGCGCAATCCGTCGCGCGCTTGCGCGATGGTGAGATCGCAAAGCTCCATTACTCGACGACCTTCGGCACGGTGAAGAACCCGTGGGAAGCAGCGGGCGCGTTGGCGAGCACCTTGTCTCGGCAGTCGCCATCGTTCACCTCGTCGGGGCGTTGCGGCGTCGTCATCTCCACGACACTCGCCATCGGCCCGACGCCGCTCGTATCGATCTCGTCGAGCTGCTCGATCCAGGCAACGATTTTGCGAAGTTCGCCGGCAAGGCGTTCGCGGTCGGCCTCGGGCACTCGGATGCGGGCCAGCGCGGCAATGTGCGCCACGGTGGCTTTATCGATCGACATGAGGTAAGTCTCCGATCGGCGCGAAGCCTGGATTGCTGCGGCCCCCGGCCAAGGGGCGCGACGTTAACATCCGATATGCCCTTCCGCAACCCCGACGAACTCAAGACCGACCTCCGCCCGGGTCAGCGTTTGCTGGGACTCGATGTTGGCCAGAAAACGATCGGCCTCGCTTTGTCCGATTCGACGCTGACCGTTGCCACGCCGTTGGAGACCCTGAGGCGCGGGCGTTTCGCGGCCGACGCCGAAAAGCTCCGCGTGTTGATCGCCCAACACGGTATCGGCGGGCTCATCCTTGGCTTGCCGATCGCAATGGACGGTAGCCACGGTCCGCGTTGCCAGTCGGTCCGCCAATTCGCCTTCAATCTACTCGCCATCATCGACCTGCCCCTCGCCTTCTGGGATGAGAGGTTATCCACGGCAGCGGTGACGCGTACCCTGCTGGAGGCCGATGTCTCACGCGCCCGGCGGGCGCAGGTGGTCGACAAGATGGCCGCAGCCTATATCCTTCAAGGGGCGCTCGACCGGCTCGCCGCGCAAGCGGCAAGCGTCACGAACCCGCCGCCATCGATTTGAGGCCATCGCCGATATGTTGATCGAATCTTCGCAATCGCCGCCGTCGCAACCTTGGCCGAATACTCGGCGGCGCCGGAACGATGGTACCGCCCTTTGGTACGGCGTGGTCGCCATCACCCTCGTTCTTGCGACCGTCTGCGCCGGACTTGCCGTGTACACACGATTCTACGGCCTGCGCGTGGAGGCGGATTACCCGCCGCTCGGCCGCATGCTCCGGATCGATGGCACAAATCTGCATTACATCCGAGCCGGCGAGGGTCGCCCGGTGGTGATGATCCATGGCGGGGCCGTCGTGCTTCAGGATTTCCTGTTCTCGATCTTCGGCGACGTCGCGCGTTCTTTCGATGCCATTGCTTTCGACCGGCCAGGCAATGGTCATAGCGACCGCCCGGCTGGAGACAACCTCACGATCGCCACCGGTGCCCGCATCATTGGGAATGCCCTGGCCGCACTCGGCGTCGAAAGGCCGATCATCGTGGGGCATTCCTATGGCGCGGCCATCGCCCTGCAACTCGCGCTCGACCGGCCCGAGCGCGTGGGCGGACTCGTCCTGCTGGCGCCCGTGGTTTACACGACGTCCGATGACGTGCCGTTTCCCGCGCGCCTAGCGGAGACGCCGTTCATCGGACCGATGTTCGGCAATCTTCTTCTGGTGCCGGCCGGGCGCGGGCAATTGCCGGGGCATATCCGCGAGTCCTTCGCACCCCAGATACCGCCGCAAGGTTATGAAGATACGATCGCGGCCTTTGGTCTGCTGCCGCGATCGTTCCTGGCGTGGTCGGAGGAGCGGCGACATTTCGCCGGCGACCTGCGCGCGCTTTCAGGCCGCCTCAGCGAACTGCACCTGCCCGTCGCCATCGTTTCCGGCGACGCCGACCCGGTGACTCCCCTCAAGGATCACGGTGAGCGGCTGCATGCGGCAATTCCTGGATCGGAGCTGACGATTCTGCCGGGTGCCGGCCACATGGTTCACTTCGCGAACCCGTCGGCGGTCATCGCCGCGATCAGACGGGCAGCGGACAACACCGCCAAGCCATAGTTCGACGCCGGGCCATGCCGGACCGTGTGACAGCCACCAACGCCTCGGCTAGAGTGCGCCCGCCATCGCGCCCCTCCGAGACCCCAGACGACACAAATGACCCAACCGCGATCTGAGTTCCTGAAGACCGTCATCGACCGCGGGTTCCTGCATCAATGCACGGACCTCGAAGCCCTCGACGCCGCCGCGATGTCCGGGCGGATCGCCGCCTATATCGGCTTCGACTGCACCGCCGACAGCCTGCATGTCGGCAACCTGGTGTCGATCATGATGCTGCGGTGGTTGCAACGCACCGGGCACCGCCCCATCGTGCTGATGGGCGGCGGCACCACCAAAGTCGGCGATCCTTCGGGCAAGGACGAGGTTCGCAAGTTACTCTCCGAGGCCGACATCGCCCGCAACATGGCCGGCATCAAGTTGGCTTTCGCCAAATTCCTGTCCTTCGGTTCGGTCGAGACCGATGCCGTCATGGTCAACAATGCCGATTGGCTCGACCGGCTCGAATACATTCCCTTTCTCCGGGAGTATGGCCGCCATTTTTCGGTCAACCGCATGCTCGGCCTCGACAGCGTGAAGCTTCGGCTTGAGCGCGAACAGCCGCTGACCTTTCTTGAATTCAACTACATGATCCTCCAGGCCTATGACTTCCTGGAATTGGCGCGGCGTCAGGGTTGCGTGTTGCAGATGGGCGGCTCGGACCAATGGGGCAACATCGTCGGTGGTGTCGATCTCGGCCGCCGCATCGAGGACCGCGCATTGTTCGGATTGACGACGCCGCTGATCACGACGGCCTCCGGCGCGAAGATGGGCAAGACCGCGCAAGGCGCGGTCTGGCTGAACGATGGCCGCCTCCCGGCCTATAATTACTGGCAATTCTGGCGCAACACCGAGGACTCCGATGTCGGCCGCTTCCTGCGCCTGTTCACGGAGCTTCCGCTTGCCGAAATCGACCGGCTGGAGAAACTTCGCGGCCAGGAGTTGAACGAGGCGAAGAAGACCCTCGCCAACGCGGCAACGTCGCTGTGCCATGGCGAAGCCGCCGCAGGTCATGCTGCCGAAACCGCGCGCAAGACCTTCGAGGAGGGTGGGCTCGCCGACGGTCTACCCACCGTGACCTTCGCGGCAGCTCAATTCACGCAAGGGATCCAGGCTTTCAGGGTTGTCGTCGAAGCCGGCCTCGCCAAGAGCAATGGTGAAGCCCGCAGGCTGATCCGCCAGGGTGGCGTTCGCCTCAACGACGCGGTCATGACCGATGAGATGCAAAAGATCACGCAGCAGGATCTTGGCGCGGGCGGCACGCTCAAGATTTCAGTCGGCGGGAAGCGCCACGCCCTGGTTCGTGTCGGGTTACCCGCCTGAATCCTCGCGCGGATCGGTCGGGCTTGCGCTCGGCGAAGCACCGGTCGCCGACCCGCTGGGGATTAGGTTGAACAGCCCGCGCAGAAAACCAGGCGCAAGCGTGGCCAGGGGATTGACCGTGAGGCTGCTGGGATCTGTAAGCGGCCCGGCGACCTTATAGGTGGCGGAGAAAACGCCGCTTCCACGAGGTCCGACCAACAACCGCCCAAACAACGGGATGTTGCCCGGCAGACTATTGAGCGCATAGGCGGGAACGATCGTGCCCTCAAGCTTGGCAGTTTCGTCATCAAGATTGACGCTGCCATTGGCGGTAACGCCGAGCGCGTCGCCATAGAGCCTGACGTCTCCGATCTCCAATTCCGGCTCGACGATTCGATAGTTGCCGTCCAGGCGCGTGAAGTGAATGCCCTCGCCGGTCAAGAGATCGACGATTCCGGTCAACGAAGCCGCATTCAAAAGACGAGCCAACAAGGGCACCTGTTTCATGCGGAAATTCTCGATCTCGAGTTGGCCGGTCAACGGCCGGTTGGTCAGGCCTTCATCGATGACACCGCTCACGCGGAGCCGACCGCCCTCGACATTGCGGGTGATGTCGAACACGCGCAAAGCGGCCCCGGCGTCGCTGGCATTGAGACTCAAGGTCAAGCCCGCGCCAACCTGGCCAAAACGCAAGGCGATCTGTCCCGTCGGCCCGGTCCCGGCGTCGATATTGATCGTTCGCCAATGCGCACCGTCATGAACGAGGGAGCCAGTCAAACCACCGAGGCTGCGCGCGGGATCGAGGTAAACCCGATCTATCTTTGCGGTGATCTTAAGCGGCACCTTTTCGCCGCCGGGGCGCTTGGCCGCGTCGAGCAGGGGCTTGGCGTCCAGCCCCACTCCAACGATATCAACGTCGAAGCCGCCATCGCCACGCAGCGCCACGTTGCCGGATACGTCAGTAAGGCCATGCGCAAATTGCGTAATTTGAATGCGCGCCAGACCGCCATCCGGAGCAAATGCAGCCCGGCCCCCAGCGTGCAAATCCGCGGTCTTGACGGCGAAGGACCTAATTTCTCCAATCTTGGCCTTGTCGAGTGTCAACGCCAGACCCGCTGTTCCCGGCGTGCCTGCCGGTTTTCGCCATTCGATCAACGGAATGGCGAGAATGGCGTCGTCGAGCCCGAGATTGGCCGAAATTTCCGTCTTTCCCCGTTCCTTTACCAAGGCCGTCAGATCGACGTCGACCGGACCGGTCAGATAGGGCGCAAAATCAATTCCAAGCCTGCCCTGGTCCTCGGCACCGATCCGCGCCTTGGCTTCGAGGCGCGTCGGCACCTCTGCGCCATCGTTGAAATCCTCGACCCATTTGACGCTGGCGTGGATTCCGGCGATACGTCCGGCGCCCGAAAGGTCGAGCCCGCGCTTGTCCACCTTCAAGACCAAGGTGGCATTCTCGGCGTCCATACCCATGACGACCCGGCGAGCGGCGACATTGGACAGCGCGGCCGAAGCCGCGATTTCGATCTGATTAAGTTCGAGATCGTTGACGAGTGGCATGCGCAACACCACCCGAATGGCGGCCTCGCCTTCGATTTCCGACGGTTTCAGGCCAAGTTTGCCGGCGTAGCCGAGCGGCCTGCTGTCGATGACCTCCATCGCGTCGCGCAGCTTGCCGCGCACCGTCGCGTCGATCGCGGCGCTTTCGTTGTCGGTACGCAAATCACCGAACTTGACCGCGCCCGAGGTGATGACGAGGTCGCGCAATGTCCCAGACGATACCGCGACGTCGAAACTGTCGAGATCGAAACTCGCCGTGGCGGCGGCTCGTCGAATTGGCGGCATCGGCCTCAAATAACTGACAGTGAGGCCGGCCGCCCGCATGGTCCCGGTTAAGGCATCGACGATGGGAGCATTCGGCCCAAGGCGGCCCTTGAGCTGAAGATCCACCGCCTCCACCGCGCCATCGGCGATATTCGCAACGATCCAGCCGCGTGCGTTTGCCGCCAGCCATGACGGCCAATAGCGGTACAGATCGGGCGTCGTCAGGTCGCGGAGGCCCAGCCGAAAGGCCATGGGCGCGACTCCCGCGAGATCGTCGATCGTCCCGGAGGCGGTCAGCACCGGCCCACCCAAATCGGCCTCGGCCGCATCGAGTTCAAGGCGTGCCCCTTGTCCGCTGAACCGAGCTTTGGCGCGCAAACTGTGGATCGGCACCGGAACATCCAACCGGGGATGGACGATCGCGCCTGGTCCGCCGGTAAATTCCAGAGCCGCCGCTTCGACGCGGCCGCCGGAACCCAGCTTAACGGACCCCGCACCCTTCAATTTTGCCCGCAATCCGCCAAAGCGTTCCAATTCGGGCACGACCCGGGCCAGGTTGTCGATGTCCAAGTCCGAAAATTCAACAAGAAGCTCGGAGGATCCATCCGCCGCGACGATTCCCTCGATCTCGAATCGCGTGGATTGTTCGCCGATCTCGGTCCGCAGCGACGCCAGGACGAGAATTCCGCTGGCGTCGCGGCTGGCAACAACATCGGCCCGCGGCATGCGCCAAACGACACCGAGCCGGTGGTCGTCCAGTACAATGTCGGCGCCGCTCAGGCGCACGCTCGCCAACAGGCCGAGCGGCCGGTCCGCCGATTCCGGCGCCGTCAATTCCACCAGCATTTGGGCGAGAAAATCGGCCGATGTGTCCTTTTGGTCGATGATCTCGGCCGAATCCGCCTCGTTCCACCGGATAGACCCATCAGCCGTACGGAGTAGGCGCAGACGCGGTCCGATCACTTCAACGGCCGTCGGGGCAACAACACCGCGCACCAGCGCCGGAAGCGCCAAATGGACCGACATTTCTGGAACCTGACCGATGAAGCGGCCGTCTCGGGCAACTGCCCGCGCGCCGCGAACGCGCAGATCGAGCGATGCCCGCCAGCCGGCCCAGGTCAATTCGGCGCTGTCGATGTTTACGGCATAGGCGCCATTGCGCGCGCTGAGTGCGCGTTCGATCTCCGGCTTGAGGAAATCAAGGGACACCGGTCCCATCGCCAGCCGCCAGACGATGACAACGGCAAGCAAGGCAACGACGCCAGCCGCAGCGCCAAGTCCCTCGAGGGCACTGATCGTCGTGCGCTTTATCACCGCTACGCCTTGCTCAAGTCACGTTTCGACAATCGCAACCTTCCACACCCAAGATACCGC
The DNA here is from genome assembly GCA_945892765.1 of Asaia bogorensis. Lineage (GTDB taxonomy): Bacteria > Pseudomonadota > Alphaproteobacteria > CACIAM-22H2 > CACIAM-22H2 > SHVT01. The sequence goes on along the minus strand of CAMDDQ010000014.1, from coordinate 15,299 downwards.
CAGCGTGCGATCCGCGCCGGCTTGACGCCCATCACGGTCCAACGCAGTGTGGGGCAAATTCGGCCGACAGGAAATGAAGGACTTACGCTTTATCCGCAACCCTTCGTCGTTGCCGGCCCCGGCCGATTCCGCACGCGCCGCCGCCGGCATCGAGGAATGGCTGCGGATGGCGAGCGGCAAGTTGGCCAAAGGCTTCGCCACTCGCCTCGCGAAGGACAAAGCCGGTCGGGCATTGCTGGAGGCGGTTTTCGGCAACAGCCCCTATTTGAGCCAAAGCCTGCTCCAGGATGTCGATTTCGCCTGCGCTGCCTTGGCCACGACTCCGGACAGTGCACTCTCCGGTCTCGTGGCCGGGGTGGTGCCGGACACCCTTCCCGCGGCAACCCCGGAGTTCATGGCCGGGCTGCGCCTAGCAAAGCGACGCGCGGCACTTATCGTCGCACTGGCCGACATCGCCGAGGTGTGGAGCCTGGACGACGTCACCCGCGCCTTGAGCGATTTCGCCGATCGCGCCGTCGATCTCGCTGTGGCCCACGTCCTTCGTCTCGCGGCCAGCTCCGGCACTTTCCTGGCGAAGAACGATGCCGACATTTGTCGCCATTCGGGCTTCATAATCCTGGGCATGGGCAAGCTCGGCGGCCACGAGTTGAACTATTCGAGCGATATCGACCTGATTGTTCTCTATGACGAAGAGCGTTTTGCCGTACGCGACCGTGACGACGCGCAACGGATTGCCGTCCGTTTGACTCAATCATTGTTGCGCATCCTCGACGAACGCACGTCGGACGGCTACGTCTTCCGCACGGATCTCAGGCTTCGTCCCGATCCCGGCGCGACTCCGGTAGCGATGTCCACGTTGGCCGCCGAGACCTATTACGAGGGCATGGGCCAGAATTGGGAGCGCGCCGCCATGATCAAGGCGCGGCCGATCGCCGGCGACCGCGCGGCCGGCGACGCCTTCCTGGCCCGGCTACGCCCGTACGTCTGGCGCAAACATCTCGATTTTGCGGCGATCCGGGACATTCATTCGATCAAGCGCCAGATCGACGCCCATCGCGGCGGCGGCTCAATCGCCCTCGCCGGCCACAATCTTAAACTCGGACGCGGCGGCATTCGCGAGATCGAGTTCTTCGCGCAGACCCAGCAGCTGATTTGGGGTGGCCGCGATCCCATCCTGCGGGGCCGCGCAACCTGCGAAGCGCTGGCCGCCCTCGCCGCCTCCGGCCGCATTGCCGACGATACGGCGCGTGAATTGACCCAGGCCTATCGGTATCTGCGCCGGGCCGAACATCGGCTGCAAATGGTCGAGGATCGGCAGACCCATAGCCTGCCTGCCGACGAAGACGGGCTCGTGGCACTAGCGTCCTTCCTGGGCCATTCTTCGCGCGGCGAATTCGAGGACATCATGCTGCTCACACTGCGCACCGTTGAGCGGCACTACGCGATGTTGTTCGAGGCCGCGCCGACACTGAGCGGTCCCGGCAATCTGGTGTTCACCGGCATCGAAGACGACCCCGAAACGATTGCGACCCTGGCCCGGATGGGATTTTCCGACCCGCGCAGCGTGGCCCGTCGCGTGCGCGAATGGCATCATGGGCGTTATCGGGCAATGCGCAGCGCGCGGGCACGCGAATTGCTGACGGAATTGACACCGGCGCTGTTGGCGGCTTTGGCAAGGAGTGCGCAGCCCGACGCCGCTCTAGTCAATTTCGACGAATTCCTGTCGCGCCTGCCCGCGGGCGTGCAGATCTTTTCGTTGTTTCACGCCAATCCGGGGCTTCTCGATTTAGTTGCGGAGGTCATGGGCGATGCCCCTCTGCTCGCCGAACGTCTCGCTCGGCACTCAAATCTGCTCGACAGCGTGTTGGCCGCCGGTTTCCTCGATGCCCTGCCCGGCCAAGAAGCCTTGGCGGCGGAGCTTTCCGGCGTTCTTGAACAGGCCCGCGACTATCAGGATGTTCTCGACCTCACCCGGCGTTGGGCCAACGAGCGCAAATTCCAAGCCGGGGTCCAATTGCTGCGTGGGCTTCGAAGCGCGGAGGAAATCGGCCGCGCCCTTTCCGACATAGCCGAAGCGGCGATCGGCGTGCTGTTGCCCATTGTCGAATCCGACTTCGCCCGCAGCCACGGTCGGGTCGACGGCGACAGTCTGGTCGTCGTCGCGCTCGGCAAGCTCGGGGGGCGCGAAATGACGGTGACCTCGGATCTCGACCTGGTTTTCCTCTATCGCGGGGCGCCGGGCGTCGAATCTTCGGACGGGCCGAGGAGCCTGCCTATGACCGCCTACTACTCAAGGCTCAGCCAACGCATGATCAACGCGCTGACCGCGTTGACCGGCGAAGGGCTGCTCTACACCGTCGACATGAGGCTGCGGCCATCCGGAACCAAAGGGCCGATCGCGGTCAGCCTCGATGCCTTTGAATTGTACCATCGCGACTCGGCTTGGACTTGGGAACACATGGCCCTCACACGGGCGCGGACGATCGCCGGGCCACCTGCGCTTCGTCGCCGCGCCGAAGAGGCGATCCGCAATGTGCTTGTGCGGCAGCGCGATCCCGATCGGCTGGCGATTGACGTCGCTGACATGCGACAACGCATTGCGCGCGAACATCCAGGGCATTCGTTCTGGGACATCAAGTACCAGGCCGGCGGATTGATCGACGCGGAGTTCATCGCCCAGTACCTTCAGCTTCGCCATGCCGCCGCCCATCCGGAAATCCTGGAGAAGAGTGCCGCAAGCGCCATCGAACGCGCGGCGAAAGCCGGACTGATCGCGCGCACGGCCGCGACGAATCTGGACGCCGCGCTGCGTTTGTGGCACGCCGTTCAGGGATTGATGCGGCTCACGATTGGCGACGATCTCGACGAAGCGACGGCCGGCACGGGCTTGTTACGTGCGCTGGCGCGAGGTGCCGGCGCCGCCGATTTCGCCGCGTTGAAAAGACAGATGAAAACTGCGGCCGGCCGCGTCCGGCGGCATTTCGCGGACATCATCGAAAGCCCGGCCCGACGGGCATCGGGGAAGCCAATGGAGAGCCAGGAATGAAACCGTCGTCGAAAGAACTCGCAGCCGGCGATCCCGCGCCCGATTTCAACGCCTCCGGTGACGGCGGCGCCGCCGTGAAACTATTGGCCCTCAAAGGCCGAAAGGTGGCGCTCTATTTCTATCCCAGAGACGACACGCCGGGCTGCACTAAAGAGGCCTGCGGCTTTCGCGACGCCCATCCCGATTTCGCCAAGGTGAAGGTGGACATCATCGGAGTCTCGCGCGACTCGGCCGCCAGCCATGACAAATTCAGAAAGAAGCACGCCCTCCCCTTCCGGCTGGCCGCCGATGAAGACGGCTCTATCTGTCAGGCTTATGGGGTATGGGTCGAAAAAAGCATGTATGGGAGAATCTACATGGGCATCGAACGCGCGACCTTCCTGATCGACGGCAAGGGCGTCGTTCGCCACGTCTGGCGCAAGGTCAAGGTGCCTGGCCACGTCGAGGAAGTCTTGGCGGCGGTCAAGGCGCTCTAGCCCGGCCGCGGCCAATCGCGTCGCCCGATGCGGGTTTAGTCTTTCTTGCGGCGTCCGCCCGTGCGCTTGAGCGCGGCCACCATTTGCCGTTCGTCGAAGGCGGGCATGGAGCGGATGCGGCCATAACCCTGCTGCGCGTACCATACCGAAAAGGCCAGCATCGTCTCGGGGTTCGGGGCCTCGACGATATCGACGAAATCGTGTTCGCCCTGAGTGTAGTAGACCGACTCGACCTTCATGCCGAGTTCCTTAAGCTTGGACCGCGCGGTGGTGATGCGTTTTTCTTGCTTCACCGCCCAATCGGCGGCCAGCTTTCCGAGTAAGACGTATTTCATGCGACTTCTCCTCTTTTCTTGCCGTCATCCGATGAAACCACCCCGCCCTTGAGCCGCTGGGACAACGCCGCTTCGAGGAACCGATCGATCTTGCCATCGAGAACGCCTTGCGTGTCGCTGGTTTCGATGTCGGTGCGAACGTCCTTCACCATTTGATAGGGCTGAAGGACATAGGACCTGATCTGATGGCCCCAGCCAATATCGGTCTTTTGGTCGTGTTGGGCTTGGGCCGTGGCTTCACGCCGTTGCAATTCCTGCTCGTAGAGTCGCGCGCGCAGCATCACCATCGCCTCGGCGCGATTGCGATGCTGTGATCGGCCGCTCTGGCACTGAACGACGATGCCGCTGGGGGCGTGGGTGATGCGGACCGCGCTTTCTGTTTTGTTGACATGCTGCCCACCGGCGCCGGATGAACGATAGGTATCGATGCGCAGGTCGGAGTCATTGACCTCGATGTCGATGGCGTCATCGATCACCGGGTAGACCCACACCGAGGCAAAGCTCGTGTGCCGCCGCGCGTTGGAATCGAATGGCGAAATGCGAACCAGTCGATGGACGCCGCTTTCGGTCTTCAGCCAGCCATAGGCGTTCTCGCCGCTGACCCGCAGCGTGGCAGATTTGATGCCGGCCTCTTCTCCCGGGCTCTCTTCGAGCCATTCGACTTCGCGCCCGCCGCGTTCGGCCCAACGCACATACATGCGCAGGAGCATCTGCGCCCAGTCCTGGGACTCGGTTCCACCGGCGCCGGCATGGACCTCGAGAAAGGCGTCGTTGGCGTCGGCCTCGCCCGAAAGCAGGCTTTCGAGACCGCGCTTTTCCGCACGGTCGCGGAGCGAAAGCAGATTGGCTTCGGCCTCGGCGACGATTGCTGAATCGCCCTCGGCTTCGCCGAGTTCGATCAGCCCAAGGGTGTCGTCGAGTTCCTGTTGCAGCCCGCGATATCCATTGACAGCCTTTTCGAGCTGGCTGCGTTCCCGCAGCAATTTCTGAGCCCGGCCACTGTCCGACCACAGGGCGGGGTCGTTGGCGATTGCGTTTAGTTCCTCAAGCCGGCGAAGCGTGATGTCCAAGTCAAAGATGCCTCCTCAGCAGTCCTAATGACTGCTTGATATCGGCGACCGCAGCGATGAGTTCGGCGCGCATTCAACCTATTCCGACGAAGACGAAAACGGCGTCGGGCTCAGTATAGACCGCCGATCCCGGCACCAGGAATGGCAATCGACGATGGGCCGTCGAGAACAACGCCGGGCACTGTCGGCTCCGTCCCCGGCTTGAATGCCTCAAGGATGATGTTGGTGTCGCCAGGCCGGGCCACGAGACCCGTGGCGGCGTTGACGCGCGTCATGCGGATGCCGGGCGGAATGCGGAAAGGAATGGCGGTCTTGTCCTTGAGCGCCTCGGCCATGAAGGCGCGGAAGATGGGAACGGACACGCTCGAACCCGTTTCGGTGTTGCCCATCGGCTGCGGCGTGTCGAACCCGACGAAGACGCCGAAAACGAGGTCGGGCGAAAAGCCCACGAACCATGCGTCCTGGTAATCATTGGTCGTGCCCGTCTTGCCGGCGAGCGGGCGATGAAGATCGGCAATGCGCCGCCCCGTGCCACGCTCGACCACGCCCTGCAGCATCGAAACCATTTGATACGCGGTGGCCGGGTCGACGACACGTTCCCGGAAATCGGGAACCAGCGGCGGCTGGTCGTCGCTCCACCGTTCGACGCGGCAGCCGATACAGGGCCGACCGTCATGCCGGAAGATGGTCTTGCCATTGCGGTCCTGCACGCGATCGATCAAGCTCGGCGTTATTCTCAAGCCGCCGTTGACGATCATCGCGTAGGCGCTACTCAGGTCCAAGAGCGTGGTCTCGACCGCGCCCAGCGACGCCGACAGATAGGTCGGCATCTTGTCGACGACGCCGAAACGAACGGCGTAATCGGCGACTCTCTCGATGCCGATGTTTTGGGCGAGGCGAACCGTCATCAAGTTCCGCGATTGCTCGATACCCATCCGCATGGGCACGGCGCCTAGGAAATTGTTGTTGATGTTGGCGGGCTTCCACTTGCCGAGCCCAGGCCCCTGATCGATGACGACGGGGGCATCGAGGACGAGACTGGACGGCGTAAAACCCGAATCGAGCGCGGCCATGTACACGAATGGCTTAAACGACGACCCCGGCTGCCGTTTTGCCTGGGTCGCGCGATTAAACTGGCTGATCTCGTAGCTGTATCCGCCACTCATCGCCAGCACACGGCCGGTATGCGGGTCGAGCGCAACGGCGGCGCCGGCGATTTCGGGGATTTGGCGCAGACCATAGGCCCGCGGCCTTACCCTGCCGTCGGCAGCCGGCTTGGTTTCGAGCGGTTCCACGGCCACGACATCGCCAAGTCCGAGCACGTCCGCGGCCTGGCGCACGGCCGGACCTAGTCTCTGACCGTCGCGGTAAGCCCGCGCCCATTGCAGTTCGGCCGCCGGGATATGGCCGACACTGCCATCGGCGAAGCCGATGTCGGCACCGCCCTCCTGGAAACCGCGAACCGCACCCAGCCTCCACTGGCCGAGCCCGGGCGGCGGTGTCACCCGCGCAAGAAGTTGCGTCCATTCGGGCACATCGACCGCGATGGTGGCGATCGCTCCGCGCCAACCATGGCGGCGGTCGTAGGCGACCAGCCCCTCGCGAAGGACGCGGTCCGCGATCGACTGCAACCTCGTGTCCAATGTCGTGCGAACGGATAGGCCACCGCGGTAGAGCCCAGCCTCACCGTAGCGGGTGAGCAGTTGGCGCCGGACCTCCTCGCTGAAATAGTCGGCCTGAATGGTCTCGGCCGTGTCGCGTGTCTGGACGATGATCGGAAGGGATGCCGCCACCGCGGCGGCGTCATCGCCGATGAGGCCGTCATCAAGCATGCGGCCGATAACCCAATCGCGGCGCGCGCGCGCGGCTTCGGCATGGCGCACCGGATGGTAATTGTTGGGCGCCTTGGGCAGTGCCGCCAGATAAGCGGCCTCCGCTAGGGTCAATCGGTCGAGCGACTTGGCGAAGTAGTTGAGCGCGGCAGCGGCCACGCCATAGGAACCCTGGCCGAGATAAATCTCGTTCAAATAGAGTTCGAGAATTCGATCCTTGGAGATAGCGCGCTCGATGCGGAACGCGAGAATCGCCTCGCGGATCTTGCGCTCGATCGAAACTTCATTGGTCAGCAGAAAATTCTTCGCGACTTGTTGGGTGATCGTCGATCCCCCGACGGGGCGGCGATTTTGGCCGAACGACGTCACATTGGTGACGACCGCGCGCAGGAAACCCATGAAGTCCACGCCCGGGTGGCTGTAGAAATTCTTGTCTTCCGCGGCCAGGAAGGCGTTGACCACTAATCTCGGCATCTCGCCGACCGGCACAAAGAGGCGCCGTTCGCTTGCGTATTCGGCAAGAACCCGCCCATCGCCGGCATGTACGCGGGTCATCGTCGGTGGCTGATACGTCGCGAGCTGCTGGTAATCCGGAAGCCCGCGGCCGAAATAGTAAAGGCCACCGAACACTGCGGCGACGCCGGCCATGCTCCACAATATCAATCCGACCGAGGTCCAGCCGAGAGCCCTGAGCATCGCAAACTTTCCAAAATACCGCCGCCGACAGGGGGTAGGCGAAATCCCCCGATCAGGCAAGCAGTTTGACCGCCAATTGTGGCGGGTTCGTGGCCGAACTCAACGAAGTGCGCCGCGCGACGCAAAGTAACGGTCAATCGCGCGCAACATGGCGGCGGCGACATCAACGCGATGGGTACGCCGCTGCAACTGCTTTTCGTCGTTGCGGTTGGAGAGGTAACCGATTTCAAGCAACACCGATGGTACGTCGGGCGCCTTCAGAACCGCGAAACCGGCGAAACGGTGGGGTTTGGGCAGGAGTTTGACGTCCTTGCCCATTTCTCCAACGAGGGCGGCGGCGAACACGGCGGAGAGATTCATCGTCTCGCGTTGGGCAAGGTCGATCAGGATCGTCGCGACTTGGGGAGTCTCTTGCGAGAGATCGATGCCGGCGATGAGATCGGCCTTGTTCTCCTGCGCCGCCAGGGCCGCCGCCTCCGCGTCCGAAGCGTTTTCGGACAAGGTATAGACGCTGGCGCCGTTGGTTTGGGTCTGGCCTATGGAATCGGCGTGAATCGACACGAACAATTCGGCCTCCACCTCGCGCGCTTTGGCGATTCGATCGCGGAGCCGAAGAAACACGTCGGTGTCGCGGGTTAGAACGACGCGATAACGCCCGGGCGCCTCCAGGACGCGACGAAACTCCTTGGCATAGGCCAAAGTGACGTCTTTTTCGTAGGATCCCCCGGTGCCGATCGCCCCTGGGTCCACACCCCCGTGGCCGGGATCGACGACGATCACCCGCCTTGTGTCCGATTTGCGAAGGCTGGCCGGCGGTCGCGGCGCGGCGCCAGCCGCGACTTGGCCAGCCGGCGGCGGCTTGGCGTTCGCCACCGGCTTGGCCTCGCCAACCGACTCCAAATCGACGTTCAACCGAAGCGGCGCCTTCTCGCCCACCGCCTCGAATCCACTCAGTTTCACCACAACCGGCCGATTGAGGTCGAAGACCAGCCGAAAGGTCTTGGGATCGAACAGACCGAAGCGATAACCAGCGACCAGACCGCCGCGATCTTCGACCGAGGTCGGCGCGCTCCATCTTGCGACGGGCAGGTCGATGACCACGCGCGCCGGGTCATTCAGGACAAAGACGCGATAATCCAGCCTCTGGGATAGATCGACTCCGATCCGAGTCAGATCCCCCACCCTGCTGAAATTGATCCCGGTGATGCGCGGCTGTGCGTCAACGCCGGCACTCGATATCAGCACAATCGCGGTGGCGATTATGAACCGGGCGAGCACCGCCCCCATCGAAACAGCCTTTCCGTCACCCCATATCTAAGGTGGCGCTAACAAACCGACACCATATATAATAAAGAATGATGATGAAAAAACAAACGGTTGCGGGCGAGCACCGGGAGAACGGCACTTTATTCGTTGTCGCTCCGTGGTATGACCGCTATTCTAATCGCCGTATGAGTCCTGGTTTTGTAGCCCGTCACGACATTTTCGACGTTCTGATCGCTGCCCCGATCGAAACGGAGAGCCGCGTTTGTGGCGGCATTGGCAGCAGCATGGCTATGCCTGGGACGGACACCCTAGCTATGCCTGGGACGGACACCCTAACAGACAATCTGAACGGCTCGGGCGCGCGGTGCGAATTCCGCTTGGAGCTGGACTTTGTCCGCGGCCCGACAATCATTTTGGCGGACGAGAGAGTGGGTCTGACGAATCGATCGACAGCCCTTGCCTCCATCCGTCTTGAACTCGATCGCGACGTTGCGCGCGCTTGGCGCCTCGCCGTCGCGGCCCCTTTGGAGAACGACTTTAATGGCAAAGAGAATGTTGATCGACGCGACGCACCGGGAGGAGACCCGGGTTGTCGTCGTCGACGGTAACCGGCTCGACGAATTCGATTTCGAATCATCGCGAAAGAAGCAGCTTAAAGGCAATATCTATCTAGCGAAGGTTACCCGGGTCGAGCCTTCGCTGCAGGCTTGTTTCGTCGAATATGGGGGCGGGCGTCACGGCTTCCTCGCCTTCAATGAAATCCACCCAGATTACTATCGCCTGCTGGGCGCCGACCGGCAGCGATTGATCGCGCAGCAAGCCGCGGAAATCGGCGACGATATCGACTACCCATCGCCACGCGACTCCGATTCCCAACAGCCGAGGCACGAAGAGCCGCATCACGCCGGTTCGGGCGATAGCGAGACGCGGGAATCGGCTGAGGAAAACGCGACCAACGGCACGGTGCCCGAATCCGGATTCCCGGAATGGCCAAACGCCGACGGCCCGGCCGATTTCGACGTCGCGATACCGCCCTTCGACGGCGAGTCCGCGCCCCCCTCAAGCCCACTCACGGACGCCTCTTCGGCGTCATCGCCGGACGATTCAAACCCAAGCCAGGGCGAGTCAAACGCGGCAGAGCCGGGACTGACGCACACCGGGGAACAGGCGGATTCCAGCAAAACGCAAACCGCCCGGCGCGGCGCCGATGAATCGGTCGAATCCCTGGGCGTCGACGAAGCGGACGAAATGCGCCGCCGGCGCGGGCGCCCGATCCGCAGCTACAAAATTCAAGAAGTCATCAAACGGCGGCAGGTGCTGCTGGTCCAGGTCGCGAAGGAAGAGCGCGGCACCAAGGGCGCGGCGCTCACGACTTATCTGTCCCTGGCCGGACGATATTGCGTGTTGATGCCCAATACCGGCCGCGGCGGGGGAATTTCGCGGCGCATCACCAATGCCACCGATCGCAAGCGACTCAAATCGATCATCGAAGACCTCGATCTTCCCGAGGGCATGGCCGTTATCCTGCGGACGGCGGGAATGGAGCGCAGCAAGGTCGAGATCAAGCGCGATTTCGAATATCTGCTGCGCCTGTGGGACGAGGTGCGCGAACTCACGTTTCGGTCGACCGCGCCGACGCTGACGTATGAAGAGGGATCGCTGATCAAGCGCGCGATCCGCGACCTTTACAGCCGCGACATCGACGAGGTCGTGGTCGAGGGCGAAGAGGGTTATCGCACGGCCAAGGCCTTCATGAAGATGCTGATGCCGAGCCACGGCGCACGGGTGAAGCTCTATCGCGATACGACCCCCCTCTTCCACCGAAATCAGATCGAAAATCAGCTCGACGAGATTCATAATCCGACGATCCGCCTGCCGGCCGGCGGCTCCATCGTCATCAGCCAGACCGAGGCGCTCGTCGCCATCGACGTCAATTCCGGGCGCGCCACCCGCGAACGCCATATCGAAGAGACCGCGACCCGCACCAATTTGGAGGCTGCCGACGAAATCGCGCGCCAACTGCGCTTGCGCGATCTGGCCGGGCTGATCGTCATCGACTTCATCGACATGGAGGATTCGCGCAACCAGCACTCGGTCGAGCGGCGCCTCAAGGAGGCGATGCAGTCCGACCGTGCCCGCATTCAGATCGGGCGCATCAGCGCCTTCGGGCTGCTCGAACTGTCACGTCAGCGGTTGCGGCCGAGTTTGCTCGAGGTGTCGTCGGAGCGGTGTCCGACCTGCGCCGGCACCGGCCTTGTCCGCTCCACCGAATCGGCCGCGCTGCACCTCCTGCGTGCGATCGAGGAAGAGGGCTTGCGGCAGCGCGCCAGTGAGATCGTCGTCAGCGTTTCCACAAACGTGGCGATGTATGTGCTCAATCAAAAACGTGCCGCGCTCGCCGAAATCGAGACCCGCTATCAGCTCCATGTCATCCTCGCGCGCGACGACAATCTCATCCCGCCCGCCCTCTCGATTGAGCGCACAAAACCGCGCATCGCGTCCAGCGAGGAGCCGGCGATCGTCCCGCAGATGGGTGAAGGCACCAACCTTATGCGGATCGAGCACGAGGCGGCTGAGCCGGATATCGCCGAGGAACCGAGCAAAGCCTTCGCCGAAGAGCGTCAGCGCCCGTCCTCACCCGCTGAAGATCGCGGCGCCCCGCGCACCGAAGAAGGAGGACCGCGCCGCCATCGGCACCGTCGGCGTGGGCGGCGTGGCGACGAAGAGCGTACGTCGCCGATGCCGGCAAACGTCCGTGAGCCGCGACCCGCCGCTGCCTTCGCCGAGGCAGTCGAGGCAGAACCCGCTCCCTCGGCAGACAATAACGAAGGCCAGGAGGCCGGCCCGCCAGCCTCCGGTGGCGCGGCGGAAGGCGATGCCGCGAGCCAGCGCCGCCGGCGCCGTGGCCGTCGCGGCGGAAGGCGCCGGCAGAACCGCAAGGACGGAGTCAATGTGTTGACGCCGGAGCCACGGCCGCACGACGATCCCTCGGTCGGCGACGCGCCGCCGACGCACATGCAAGCCGCCGGGGACGAGCCAACGCCGCTGGCGACGCCGGCAGTCGACCGCGCGGCGACAACACGACCGGGCGGCGAAGAAACCGCGGCGCCGGAGCGGCCGGACTTCGATCCCGGGCCGGCGACCTACCGATTTGCGCCGCCGGAACGGGCGGAGCTCTCACCACAGATCGAAAGCAGTCGCTTCGAAATGACCCCACCGGAGCCAACAATTCATAGCCCCACGGCGCGCAACGGCGCTCACGCCGACCTGCCCCTGCCACCGCCCGAGGAACGGCCCAAACAGCCGGCGCGCCGCGGCTGGTGGCGGCGAGGTGACGCTTAGGTATCGAATTCGCGTTTCGTGAGTCGCCCCAAGCGATTCACGGACGCGAATTGCGCGGCTATCGGCGCCACACCCGCAGGCGGCGCACCGCGGCCTCGATATCGGAGGTCGAGCCGGCGAAACTGAACCGCACGAAGGCTTGGCCCCGCGACGGATCGAAATCCACGCCCGGCGTTGCGGCAACTCCGGTTTCGGCGAGCATCCGCCGGCAGAAATCCTGGCTATCGTTGGTCAGTTTCGCGACATCTGCGTAAATATAAAATGCTCCATCCGAAGGTGCCAGGCGATCGAACCCCGCCTTTGGCAGCTCCGCCAATAACAGGTCTCGATTGATTCGATAGCGGCGCACATTGGCGTCCAACTCATCTCGACAGTCGAAGGCCGCAACGGCGGCGTATTGCGCCAAGGTCGGCGGCGAAATGAACAGGTTTTGCGCCAGACATTCGATCGATCGCTGCAATTCCGGTGGCACGACCATCCAGCCGATCCGCCAGCCGGTCATCGAATAGTATTTCGAGAAGCTGTTGACGACGATGGCGCTTTGGCTGAACGAAAGAACGCTGGCCGCCGCTTCGCCATAGGTGATGCCGTGATAGATCTCGTCGGAGACCAGACGGATGCCGTGGCGGTCGCAATAGCGGGCGAGCTCCGCTAGCTCGTCCCCCAGCAGCATCGTGCCGGTGGGGTTGGCCGGACTCGCCACGATCAGCCCGGCCGGCGCCCGCGAGAGCGATTCCAACACCTCGGCCTTCGGCTGAAAACGGCTGCCCACGCCCACGGGCAGCCCGACCGCCTCATTGCCCAGGGATTGGAGAATGTTGCGATAGGCGGGATAACCGGGCTCGGCCAGCGCGACACAATCCCCCGCCTCGAAGGCGGCCAGAAAGGCGAGGAGAAAGGCGCCCGACGAACCCGTGGTCACGACGATGCGGTCGGAGGAAACCTCGACCCCGTAGGTCTCGCGATAGTGGCGGGCGATGCGCCCCCGGAGTTGCGGGATACCCAAGGCCTCGGTGTAGCCCAGCGGGTCGGCGCTGAGCGCGGCCTGAGCGGCGGCCAACACGCCCCGTGGCGCCGCGCTGGAGGGCTGCCCGACTTCGAGATGAATGACTTCGCCACCCGCGGCCGCGCGGGCGTTGGCTTCGCGCAAGACCTCCATGGCGAAAAAGGGCGGGATCCCCCCTCGTTTCGCCGTCTTCATCGCGGCCAAGGCGACCTCATTCTGCCTGGATGGCGAAGCCAAGTCCGCGGCGGTCGGCCCGTGCTTGACAGGTGTTTTCGGCCTTTGCCGGCAGGCCGTCTTGACACGACACGGCGTTGACGCGCCCCATCGCGTCGACTCCCTCACGCAGGCGGTGACCGCGCAGGCGCAACGGCGCAAGGCGCGGATCGGGCATGCCCGATTCGACCAACGTGCCCTCGGACAAGCCGCCGTTGTGAACACGCAAGGCTCCGAGCGCCTCCTCAATGGGGCGCCGATCGACATAAGCCTTGAGTCCTGTCCCCATCAAAGCGCTCGGCGCGACCAGACCACCCGCGGCGGCGGCGCCAAAATGGAACGTGCCGGCGGTGGGCCTCACGGCGATCATCGCCGCCAGCGATTGCGGTCCGCGCCCGGCGGCATCAGGCGCCGCGGCGATCACGATGCCGGTGCCGGCGGCGACGCGGCCGGTACCGAAGAGGTTGTTATTGGTCACGCCGCAGCTGACGGCGGAGCCCTGCTTGTCGACGACGACAAACGTCGCCGCGAACGGATTTTCCGCGGCGACCGGCGTCTGTAGCGGAGAATGACGATCGGATTTGTAATCCGCCATCAGGGCGGCAATGCGGACGTCGCCGACAATATCCTCGATGGGCACCGTCGCGGTCAGGTCCCGCGCCAGCCAGCGCTCGCGGTCGGCGGCGCTGCGCATGGCAATTTCGGCGATCAGGTGGTCGCGTTCTTCCGCCGGGGCCGCGGCATAGCGCCCACCGAGAACCGCCGCCGCCCACATCTGGGCGGTCACCACCGAGGCTACCGCCGGCAATGGCACGAAATGAGCCATGGAATCGCCGAAGCGGACCTTGACGGTCTCGCGCCAAGTCGGCACGGAATTGCGGAGATCGCCGACGCCGACGCCGCCCCCCGCCGCTTCCACGGCCGCGCTGACTTTGACAGCGAGCGCCCCGGTGTAGAAATCAGCGGGCGAACGTGCGCGGATCGAGCTAAGAACGGCCGCGAGGTCGATTTGCACCAATGTGTCGCCCTCGGCCAACGGCGTGCCGTCGGGCCGGGCGAACAATCGCCGACTCTCGGCATCCTGGCTCAGGGCCGCCCCAACTCGCGCCAGATCGGCGGCGAGCGCCCGCGATACTGGCACGCCGAACCGCGCCAGGGCTTCCGCCGGAGCAACAAGTTGTTCCCACCGCAGCCGGCCGTATCGCGCATGTAGGGCGAACATGCCGCGCGGATTGCCCGCAACCGCCGCCGGACGGTCGGCGGGCGCGCTCGGCCGGACGGGTGCCCGAGCAACGAAATCCAGCGCTTCGGCCCGATTGCTGGCCGCATCCCACACGACGCAGACGCCGCCCCCACCCAGCCCGGCGGTCGATGGCAACGTGACCGCGAGGGTGAAATAGAGGGCGACCGCGGCATCCGCCGCGCTGCCACCGCTGGAAAGGACGTTGCGAGCGGCAAGAACCGCGCGCGGCTCGTCGGCGGCGACGCTGCCGGCGAAGCCACGCGCGAAGCCCGGCGTACCCAGACCCGGCCCCGGTTCGCGCGAACCGGGGCCGCAAGCGGCTACCAACAATACCACCGTCCCGGCCACGCATTGAAGTGCGCGGCGGAAGGGCTTAGGTGTTATGATGCAACGATCGGGAGAGCGTAGCTTGCTAAAACCCATTCACGTCCTTGTCGCCGGTATGGTCGCCGCGATCGGGTTGATTCCCGGCGAGGCTGCGGCTCAGCGCCTATCTTTCATCCGCGACGCGGAAATTGAAAATACCATTCGTGCCTTTGCCACGCCACTTTTCCGCGCGGCCGGGCTCGATCCCGCCGCCATCGGCGTTCACTTGGTCAACGACAAGTCGCTCAACGCCTTCGTGGCCGGCGGACTGAACCTTTTTATCAATACCGGTCTGCTTATCCGTAGCGAGCACGCCGGGCAGGTCATCGGCGTCATCGCCCACGAAACCGGTCATATCTCCGGCGGACATCTGTCGCGCACCCAGGAAGCCCTACGCAACGCCACGAC
>CAMDDQ010000013.1 GCA_945892765.1 Asaia bogorensis | reverse complement strand
CACCATCGAAGGCCTGTCGGCCGATAGCAGCCACCCGGTCCAAAAGGCGTGGATCGAGTTGGACGTGCCGCAGTGCGGCTATTGCCAATCGGGCATGATCATGGCGACCGCGGCGCTGCTGGCGCGCAAGCCCAAGCCGACCGATGCCGACATCGACAAGACGATCACCAACATCTGCCGCTGCGGGACCTATCAGCGCATTCGCGCTGCGATCCACCTCGCCGCGAAGAACACGAAGTCCTAAGGCGGAACCGATCAATGATCAATAAATTGGAAATGGATCGCCGGCAATTCGTCGTCACCACTGCGGTGGTCGGCGGCGGCATGTCGCTGACCCTCGGCATGGCGCCCAACGCCGACGGGGCGGTCATGGCGTCGCCGCCTTGGAGCACACCCCTGGCGCCGGGCAGCGTCGAATTCAGGCCATATCTGGCGATCGGTCCGGACGACACCATCACCATCCGGGTCCCGACCCCCGAAATCGGCAACGGCGTCACCACGCAAATCCCGGCGACCCTGTGCGAGGAACTGGAATGCGACTGGTCGAAGGTGAAATCGGAATACGCCTCGGCCAATCGGGATGTCACCGAAGGCGGTGTCTATACCGGCGACATCGGCCGCTTGGCCTTCTTCGGCGGACGTTCGACGGCGAAATCCCGCCAGGATCTAATGCTGCAGACCGGCGCCAGCGCGCGCGAGCGGCTGAAGCTTGCGGCAGCCCAGCAATGGAACGTGCCGGTCGCCGAAGTCGAGGCCAAGGAGAGCAAGCTTATCCACGCGCGGACCAACCGCACGCTTCGCTATGGCGAAGTGGCGGCGAAGGCGGCGACGCTGAAGCTCGACAAGGAGCCCGGGCTAAAGAGCCCGAAGGATTGGGTGCGTTTGGGCAAGGACCGCGTGCCGAAGCTGCATGTGCAGCAGGTCGTCAACGGCAGCACCGTCTTCGGCATGGACGTACGTCTGCCCAACATGCTGTACGCCGCAATCAAACAGGCCCCGGCGCATGGCGGCAAGCTGAAGAGTTACGACGCCAACGCCATCAAGGACCGGCCCGGCATACGCGGCGTGGTCGTTGTCGACCCGAGCGAGCCACGTACCCTGCCGAAGGTGGCGGCGCCCTTCCCCTTGGAACAAACCCTACCGCAAAGCGCCATCGCGGTGATCGCCGATCAATATTGGCAGGCCCGCAGCGCTCTGGATTCCATGCCCGTCGAATGGGATGACGGTCCAGGTGCGAAATGGACGACGACGCAGACCATCTAAAAGGCGGCGCTGGACGCGCTCGCCGATCCGGCCCCCGGCGGCGCGGCTCGCAAGGAAGGCGATTTCGCGGCGGCCTATGCCGGTGCGGCCAGGAAGCTGGAAGCGACCTACCTTGTTCCCTTCGCCGACCACGCGACCATGGAGCCGCTCAACGGCACGGCCATGGTCACGGCCGATAAGGTTGATGTCTGGCACCCCAGCGCCAACCCGGTCCAAACGCTGGTCATCGCCGCGCATGAAACCGGCGTCGACCCGGCCAAGGTCTTCGTTCACCAGACCCTGGTCGGCGGCTCGTTCGGCCGCCGCGTCTATGGCGACGATTCGCGCATGGTCGTGGCCGTGGCGAAAAAGATGCCCGGCCGACCGATTCATGTGATCTGGTCGCGCGAGGAAACCATGCGCCAGGGCCGCTACCGGTCCTTCGTCGCGGGCAAGCTCACCGCCGGCTTGGGAGCGGACGGCTATCCGGTGGCGCTGAAGGGTGTCATCGCCGGCCATGCCCCGGCGTTGAACTTCACCCCGGCGACCGCCGGTCCAACCGGCGGCGTGACCACCGCGCAGCTGTCCACTTCGCCCTATGCCGGCATGATCCCCAATCTTCTGGTCGAGGCGAAGCCGGTGGCGATCAATCTGATGGGTGGGCCCTATCGCGGTCCCTCCACCCATCCGATCGCCTTTATGATCGAACAATTCGTCGACGAAATGGCGGCGGCTGGCGGCAAGGATGCGGTCGAGTACCGCCGTCGGTTGCTGCAAAACGAAAAGAACAAGGGTTGGCTGTCGGTGCTGGACGAAGCGGCGGCGAAATCCGAATGGGGTAAGAAGACATTCCCCAAGGGCACCGGTCAAGGCATCGCGCTCGGCATCTTCGGCGAAACCCTGATCGCCCGACGTCGCCACGGTGCAGGTCACGCAGGATGGCGGTCTCAAGGTCCTGCAGATCGATGTCGCCTTCGATACCGGCAATATCCTGGCTCGCGACAACGTCATCAATCAGCTCGAAGGCGGCACCATGTGGGGTGTCAACATGGCCATCAACGAGGAGCTGACGGTACGTAACGGCCGGGTGGTCGAAGGCAATTTCGACGACTATCCGATGATCCGTATCGCCGACAGCCCCAGGGTCAACGTGCATTTCGGCGGCTTGACCGGCGGCGAACGCTTCAGCGAAATCGGCGAACCGCCGTCGATCGCGGTGGCGCCGGCGCTCGCCAACGCGATCTTCCGGGCGACCGGGAAGCGTCTGCGCGAGATGCCCTTCCGCAACGCCGACCTCAGCTGGTCATAATCGGCAGGGGTTGATTATCGGGGGGCGGTCGGGGTTTCCCGGCCGCCCCTTTTCTTTGCCCGCGCGTTCAGCTCACGCGGATGCTCGCCATCATGCCAAATGCCTGGTGGTCGAGAATGTGGCAGTGGAACATCCACTCGCCCGGATTGTCGGCGACGAAGGCGATATCGACGCGCTCACCCGGCGCCATGACCACGGAATCGCGCCATTCCTGCAGTGGCGTCAGGCGCTGTTCGCGGGCGACAACCCTGAAGCTGTGCCCGTGCAAGTGGATCGGGTGGTAGAACGACGTGCCGTTGGTCATGCGCAACATGTAGGAACGGTTGCGCGCGAGTGTGTATATGGGCTCGCTCTTCTGCCCATGGTCCTGCTCATACATCGACCGGCCGTTGATGTTCCAATCGATGCCGCCCGTCATCGCCCCGGCGATCATGCCATGCGCCAAAGCCCCGCCACCGAATACGATGGGAAGCTGCTGGGCATTGGCGATGTCCGGCTCGGGGATCGGATTGGGCGCCAAAGCGATCGGATCGTCGCCCAGGTTTTCCCGGAGCGGTGGCTCGGCGCCATAGGCAATGTCGAGAAGCTTGTAGGCGGGTTCTTTCTCCAGGGCAACGTAGAAATTGTCGGTGACCGCGAAAGATTGGCCGGGACGCCCGGTCATATCGATGATCAGGTCGACGCGCTGTGACGGGGCGAGGATGACGCGGTCTTTCTCCGGTGCATGGGGTTTCACCGCCTGCCCGTCATAAGCGATGATCTGCGGCGCGTGGTCCTCGAAACGCAGAGCAAAAATCCGCGCGATCGCGGCATTGATCAGCCGCAATCGAATACGTTCGCCAGCGCGCACCGTGAAGGCGCGGGGACGGCGCCCATTGAGCGCGATCGTATTGCCTAACCTGCCATCGTGAAAGCGGTCGTCGAAATTTCCGAAATCATCGATGTTCTCGGCGGCGTCGTTCAGCCGCCAATCGTTCAAAATCCAGGTCAGGTCGCGATCGACCGCGATCGGTTCCTTGTCTTCGACGATCAGTGGACCGAACAGGCCGCGGCCGACTTGAACATGGCTGCGTTGATGCGGGTGGTACCAATAGGTGCCGGCGTCGGGCGGCGTGAATTCGTAGACAAAACTTTCACCCGGCCCGATTAACTTCTGCGTAACATCGGGAACGCCGTCCATGTCATTGGGTACTCGCAGGCCGTGCCAATGCACGGTCGTCCCTTCGGAAAGTCCGTTTTCGACGGTGACTCGGACTGGCTCCCCTTGCTTCATCCGAAGTTCCGGCCCCGGCACCGCGCCATTGAAGGCCCAAACCGCCGTCGCCGGCCTGTCCGTGCCAAGGAGTTGGAACAGCTCGGGCGCCGCCCTCAACTTATATTCGCGGCGGCCGTCGGCAGCACGAAGCCAGGGCGAAGCGGCCAAGGTGGCCAGGGCCCCGGCGCCGCCAACCAGAAAACCCCGCCGGGGAAGGTTGTGCGCCCATTTGGACATTGCCGAAATCGCCTTTTTTGCCAAATTTCAGGAACGGCTCCGACGTCGGATTACCGTGTTTGATAACCCACGAAGAGCGCTTACCGCAGGACTCGGGAAAATATTACCCATCTCGCCATTTCTCACCGATGACGATTCCCTGTATAAATGAGCCGAGAAACAACGCCAACAAGGAGGCCGACGCAATGATCACCCTTAACGTGAACGGAAAGAATTACAACGTCGACGTTACGCCCGACACGCCGCTGTTGTGGACCCTGCGCGACAACATGGGCATGACCGGTACGAAATATGGCTGCGGCATTTCCGAATGCGGCGCCTGCACGGTGCATGTGAATGGCCAGGCCAAGCGTTCTTGCGTCACCCCGGCCGGCTCGGTCGTGGGCGCGCAGATCACCACCATCGAAGGCTTGTCAGCCGATAGTAGCCACCCGGTCCAAAAGGCCTGGATCGAGTTGGATGTGCCGCAATGCGGTTACTGCCAGTCGGGCATGATCATGGCGACGGCGGCACTCTTGGCGCGCAAGCCCAAGCCGACGGACGCCGACATCGACAAGACGATCACCAACATCTGCCGTTGCGGGACATATCAGCGCATTCGCGCCGCGATCCACCTCGCCGCGAAGAACACGAAGTCCTAAGGAAGGAAAGCCACATGACCAATAGATTGGAAATGAACCGCCGGAGCTTCGTGACCACCGTCGCCGTTCTCGGCGGGGGTATGGCCATTAGCGTCCGGTCCGCGATTGCGGCGGATGAGCTCAGCCCCAAGCCGTGGCTGACCGCGCTGACCCTGGACGCCTCCGAAGTCAACGCCTGGGTGATGATCCAGCCCGACAACACCGTCGTCTTCCGCTTCCATCGCGCTGAGATGGGCCAGGGCGCGGTTACCAGCATGCCACTGATCCTGTGCGAGGAATTGGAATGCGATTGGTCCAAGGTGAAGGTCGAATTCGCCGAAGCCCACCGCAACGTCACCCAGAACAGAATCTATGGCGAAATGCGTTCGGTCGGCAGCCAAGGCATCCGGACCCAACGCGAGCCGTTGCAGAAGGCCGGCGCGGAGGCCCGTGAACGCCTTAAGCAGGCGGCGGCCACCGAGTGGAAGGTGCCGGTCACCGAAGTCGAGGCGAAGAACAGCATTCTGCGTCACGCCGCCTCGAACAGAACCATGACCTTTGGTCAGATCGCCTCCAAGGCGGCGTTGGTCAAACTGGACAAAGAGCCGGCGATCAAGACCCCGGACCAATTCAACCTAATCGGCAAAGGCACGGTTAAACGCTTCGACACACCGCTCAAGGTCAATGGCAGCGCCGTCTTCGCGGCCGACATCCGCATCCCCGGCATGGTCTATGCCGCGGTCAAGGCCTCGCCCGCGCATCGCGGCAAGCTGAAGAGCTTCGACGCCAATGCGTTGAAGGACCGGCCCGGCATCATCGCCGTCGTCGCGCTCGGTAAGGACGATCGCGCCAAGCGGCCTGATGACCGCAGCCGTCTCCGCGAAGCGGTGGCCGTGGTCGCCGACACCTGGTGGAATGCGAAGACCGCGCTCGACATCATGCCGGTGGAATGGGACGACTCCGAAGTCGCCAAGTTCGACACCGAATCGATCTACAAAACCGCGCTCGACGCGCTCGACAAGCCCGGCGTCAAGGAAGTGCGGAAAGTCGGCGACGCGGCGGCCGCGATGCGGACCGCAGCCAAGACCGTCTCAGCTAAATATCTGGTCCCCTATCTCGACCACGCAACGATGGAGCCGTTGGCGGCCACCGTGCACCTCCAACAGGATCGCGTGGATGTGTGGGCGGGAAGCCAGGATGCTGAAAACGCTCTGCGCGTCGCGGCGGAAGAACTCGCGATCGCGCCGGCGAAGGTCTACTTCCACGAGACCTTCCTTGGCGGCGGCTTCGGCCGGCGCAGCATCGGCGACGAGGTGCGTCAGGCCGTGGCCATCGCGCGGCTGGCGAAGCTCGATCGGCCCTTGCACCTGCAATGGACGCGTGAAGAAACCACGCGCCAAGGCATCTACCGGCCGATGCACGCGGCCAAATTCGAAGTCGGCCTGGGCGCTGACGGCAAGCCGGTCGCGTGGATGGCCCGCGTGGCTTCCGACGCCCTCACCGCGCGAGCCAATCCGGTGGCGTTCCAACAGACCGGCATCGACTATCCCGGCAACCTCAGCACGCCGCCTTACGCCGTGCCGACGGTACTCGCCGACTACACCTACACCCCCAGCAACCTCCATCTTGGTCACTGGCGGGCGCCGTCGGGCTGGAGCGTCCAAGTCCTTGAGGGTTTCATGGACGAAGTCGCCGAGGCCGCCGGCAAGGATCCCGTGGCCTATCGCCGCGAATTGCTGGTCGGCAACCGCGATCCCGGCTACCTGAAGTGCCTGGACGAGGTTGTTAAGATGTCGGGCTGGGGCACGAAGACCTACCCCAAGGGCACGGCTCAAGGCTTCGCCATCGGCGAGGCCGCGGGCACGATCTGCGCCAATGTGGTCACGTTGAGCGTGGCGCAAGACGGCTCGGTGAAGTTGCTGAAGGTCGATACCGCGTTCGACAGCGGTAACATCATCAACCGGGCGGATATCGAGGCGCAGGTCCAGGGCCAGGTGGTCATGGGCTACACCGCCACGATGTACGGCGAACTCAATGTCCGCCGCGGCCGTATCGTCGAAGGCAATTTCGACGATTATCAGATGATGCGCATCGACGAGATGCCGGACACGGCGATCTCGTTCGGCGCGCTGACCGGCGGCGCCAAATGGGGCGGCATCGGCGAAGCGTCGATCCCGATGATCCCGCCAGCGGTTACCAATGCGGTGGCCCGGGCGACCGGTAAGCGCATCCGCACGCTGCCGCTCAAGAACCACGATCTAAGCTGGTCATAAAGGGCGCCGAGGTTCGATGGAAGCGGCCGGGGGCAGCCCCGGCCGCTTTTTTCTTGCGCGCTTTCTATCCGTTCTCGACGAGAACCGTGCCGGCAAGATAGAGCGACCCACAGATCAATAGCCGCCCCGCCGGCGTGCCGCGGACCAGATCGTCAATCGCGGCGGCGACCGATGGCGCCGGTGCCGCCCCAATTCCCGCGCGCTTTGCGGCGGCGGCGGCACCGTCCGCCGAAAGGCTCGGATGATCTCCGGGGATGACGATTGCGCGCGCCTGGCGCACGACCCCCGCCAACTTGCGTAAGAAGCCCTCGGCATCCTTTGTATCGAGCATACCGAAGACAAGGTCGAGAGGCTGACCCGCGGCCGCGGCCCAGGCGGCAAGCGCTTCCGCCGCGGCGGGGTTATGGCCGCCATCGAGCCAAAGTTCCCAACCCACGGGCAGGCGTTCGACCAGAGGGCCGCGCCGAAGCCTTTGCAGCCGCGCTGGCCATTCGACATCGGTCAGGGCGCTGTGGATATGCGCCGGCTTGAGTCGAAATCCCGGCAGCGTTTCAAAACAGGCGACGGCCATGCCCGCGTTGTCGATCTGGTGACGTCCGGGCAGACGCGGCAGCGGGAGCTCCAGCTTGGCGCGATGCCCGCTGTAGAAGAAACCCGATTCGCGCGGTTCGATCGTCCACTCGATGCCATGGCGATAGAGCGGCGCGCCAACATCCCTTGCCCGCGCGGCAATGGCGGCAGCGCTTTCCTCGGTCTGTGGCCCGACGATCGCCATGACGTCGGGCTTTAGGATCCCGGCCTTTTCGCCGGCAATCGCCGTCAGGCTGTTTCCAAGATAGTGCATGTGGTCGAGGGAAACCGGCGTGATCGCGCACAACCAGGGGTGCTTGACGACATTGGTCGCATCCAGCCTGCCGCCGAGCCCAACTTCCAGCAGCGTCGCATCCGCCGGATTGCGCGCGAACGCTAGAAAGGCGGCGGCCGTCGTTATTTCGAAAAAGGTGATCGGCTCGCCCCGATTCGCCGCTTCGCATTCCTCGAGCAGCGCGGTCAGCGCGTCATCGTCGATCAAGGCGCCGGCGATGCGGATGCGCTCGTTGAACCGCACAAGATGCGGTGAGATGTAGGTATGAACGCGATACCCCGCGGCCTGGAGTCCGGCGCGCAAATAGGCGACGACTGAACCCTTGCCATTGGTTCCGGCGACGTGGATGACCGGCGGCAGCCGGTCCTGCGGATTGCCGAGTGCATTCAAAAGCCGCTCGATCCGGCTTAGTGAGAGATCGATGGTTTTGGGATGCAGGCCCGAAAGTCGGGCCAGCACGGGGTCAGCGGTCACCCTGCGCGCCTTCGCCCGCGGCAGCCGCCACGGCGTCGGCCGGTATTTCGATGCCGGCCTGGGGCATGGGCACCACCTCGGCCGAGGGCCGAGGGTTGCGCAGCAACCCAAGAATGCGGATCAAAGTTTCGCGCAACTGATGGCGCGGCACGACCATATCGATCATGCCGTGGTCGAGCAGATATTCGGCGCGCTGAAAATCCTCGGGCAGCTTTTCGCGAATGGTCTCCTCGATCACACGCGCCCCGGCAAACCCAATGATCGAGCCGGGCTCGGCGATGGTGATGTCGCCCAACATGGCGAAGGAGGCGGAGACGCCGCCCGTTGTCGGATCGGTCAACAGCACGACATAGGGCAAGCCGGCTTCTTTCACTTCCTGTGCGGCGATCACCGTGCGCGGCATTTGCATCAACGAAAGCGTGCCTTCCTGCATGCGCGCCCCGCCCGATGCCGGCACCACGATCAGCGGCGCCTGCTGCAAGACCGCGAGCCGCGAGGCGGCGATGAGAGCCTCGCCCACGGCCATGCCCATGGAGCCGCCCAGAAAAGCGAAATCGAAGACCGCGACCACCGCCGAGCGACCGCCGATATGGCCATGCGCCACCAAGGTTGCATCGGGTTCTTCGGTGCGTGCCTGGGCTTCCTTCAGGCGGTCGGCGTAACGCTTGCGGTCGCGGAAACGTAGCGGGTCGAGTGTTACCTTGGGCAGTTCGATTCTTTGATACTCGCCATCGTCGAAAAGCATCGATAGGCGCCGCTTCGCATCGACCCGAAGATGGTGTCCGCAGTGCTGGCAGACGCGGAGATTGGCCTCGAGGTCGCGGTGAAAGATCATCTTCCCGCAACTGGGGCATTTGTCCCATAGGTTGTCCGGGACGTCAGCCTTGCGGACCAGAGCACGGATCTTGGGCCGGACGAAATTGGTCAGCCAATTCATTCGGCCACCCCAGCCGCCCGGCTCGGTGGGCGTGCGTTGCGCACGGCCTTGGCGAGGGCCGAAACGAAACCGACGACGTCATCGATAAGCGCCGGTAGGGCGCGGCCATCGGCGTCGAGATTTGCCGCGATGCGTTCGACCAAAGCAGATCCGACGACCGCCGCATCCGCGACCACGGCGATGGCGGCGGCCTGCGGTGCCGTCCTGATTCCGAATCCGACGGCGATGGGAACCTGGGTAAGGCGTCGGAGCCGCGCCAGCGCGCCGGCGACCGCATCGGCACCCGCCGAACGTGTTCCCGTGATGCCCAAAATCGAGACGTAGTAGATGAATCCGCTTGCTCCGGTAAGGATTACCGGCAGGCGGGCGTCGTCGCTGGTCGGCGTCGCCAGGCGGATAAAATCGAGACCTTGGGCCTTGGCCAATGGGCGAAGCTCGGAATCCTCTTCCGGCGGCAGGTCCACGACGATCACGCCATCGGCGCCGGCCGCCCTCGCGTCGTGCACAAAACGCTCATTGCCGTAGACGTAAATGGGGTTGTAATAGCCCATCAGCACCAGGGGCGTTTCGGAATCGGCCGCCCGAAATGCGCGGACCATATCCAGCGTTTTCTTAAGTGTAATGCCGGCCTTCAGGGCGCGCTTTCCGGCCGCCTGTATCGCCGGTCCGTCGGCCATGGGATCGCTGAACACCATGCCAAGCTCGACAATGTCCACCCCGGCACCAGGCAGACGCTTGAACAGCGCCAGCGAAGTGTCGATATCCGGATCTCCAGCGGAGATGAACGTCACCAACCCCGCCCGGCCCTCGGCTGCGAGGCGGGCGAAGCAACGGGCGAGGCGGCGTTCGCTCGGCTGCGCACTCACAGCGTCACACCCAGCGCGCGAGCCACGGTGAATACGTCTTTGTCGCCGCGGCCGCAAAGATTGGTGACGATGATATGGTCGCGCGGCAGCCGGCCCGCGATCTTTCCAAGATGGGCCAAGGCATGCGCCGGCTCCAGCGCCGGCAGAATGCCTTCGAGACGCGAGCATAGCTGAAAAGCGTCGAGGGCCTCGCGATCGGTGATCGCAGCATATTCCACGCGTCCGATATCGTTCAGCCAGGAATGCTCGGGGCCGATGCCGGGATAGTCGAGGCCGGCGGAAATCGAATGCGCCTCGGTGATCTGGCCGTCCGCGTCATGGAGCAGGTAGGTGCGGTTGCCGTGGAGCACACCCGGTCGCCCGCCATTGATCGAAGCCGCGTGTTGTGTCGTATCGAGTCCGCGCCCCGCGGCCTCGACGCCGATCATCCGCACGCTTGCATCGTCAAGGAAGGGATGGAAAAGGCCTATCGCATTGGAGCCGCCGCCGACACACGCCAGCAGGGTATCGGGAAGGCGCCCTTCGCGTTCCAGCATTTCGGCGCGTACTTCGCGGCCGATCACGGATTGAAAATCGCGCACCATCGTCGGGTAGGGATGCGGGCCAGCGGCTGTGCCGATCAAATAATAGGTAGAATCGACATTGGCTACCCAATCCCGCAATGCCTCGTTCATCGCATCTTTCAGCGTCGCCGAACCCGAGGTCACCGGGCGCAGCTCGGCACCGAGCAACTTCATGCGGAAGACGTTGGGGGCCTGCCGCTCGATATCGGTCTGGCCCATATAGATGACGCAGGACAGACCGAACAGGGCGCACACCGTGGCCGTGGCAACCCCATGCTGGCCGGCTCCGGTCTCGGCGATGATCCGCTTTTTGCCCATGCGTTGGGCGAGCAGGATTTGGCCCATGCAGCTGTTGATCTTGTGGGCGCCGGTGTGGTTCAGCTCCTCGCGCTTGAAATAGATCTTGGCGCCGCCGAAATGCCGGGTCATGCGCTCGGCGAAATAAAGCGGGCTCGGGCGGCCAACATAGTCGCGCAGGTAGTAGTCCAGCTCGCGTTGGAAATCGGCGTCGGCCTTCGCCGCGGTGTAGGCGCGCTCGACCTCCAGAATCAACGGCATCAACGTCTCGGCGACGAAGCGTCCGCCATAGAGGCCGAAATGCCCGTTTTCGTCGGGCCCGGCGCGGTAGGTGTTGACCTGTGGCATGGGTGTATTGCGTTGTTATCTTTAGAATGGAATTTCGCTCGTTGAGCCTGCCGCCGCAAGCGCTATCGCTGGCTTCTGTAGGGCCCGGTGTCGTTGCCAAGCCGCCGTTTTGCGCCTATATGACATGCGTCAACTTGACTCGGATCGGCCAGATCCGCTCGTTCGCGACGAGTGACCGGACTCGGTTTCCCTCCCGGCAAAGATTGATCCGCTGCGCAAAACCGCGTTTCGGTCCTTTATCGCTTTGGAGATCGAGGCCATGGCTAACGGAACCGTCAAGTGGTTCAACCCGGCCAAGGGATATGGTTTCATACAGCCGGAGGATGGCTCAAAGGACGTGTTCGTTCACATTTCAGGGAACGTTCCGGGCTCTCTGCTCTTCGCGAAGAGCAGAAGTTGAGCTACGACCTGGAGCGTGGCCAGCAAGGCAAGATCGCAGCCGTTAACTTGAAGGCTGTCTAGAAGGTTGGGATACGGGGGCGTTGGACAACGTTCCCCGCCGTTAAAAAGGACCGGCGATGCCGAAAGAAGATTTGATCGAAGCCGAAGGCGCGGTATCGGAAGTGCTTCCGAACGCCATGTTTCGCGTTCGGCTCGATAATGGACACCACGTGCTGACGCGCTCGGCCGGTCGGATGCGCCGAAATCGCATCCGCATCCTGGTCGGCGATCGAGTCACGGTGGAACTAACGCCCTATGACATGACCAAGGGGCGTATCACTTTTCGGCATAAGGACGACGGCACCCCGCCGCCGACCACCGACGTCAAACGGCCGCCGCACCGCAGGTCGCGCTGAATCCCCGCGGCCGCTAATTTTCGACCGCCTGTTTTGCCGCCGCGATAAACGCGGCGATCTTGGCCGGATTTTTCGACCCTGGCCGATCTTCAACTCCGGATGAGACATCGACGATTCCGGCTCCGGTCAGGCGCACGGCCTCAGCGACATTCTGCGGCGTCAGGCCACCGGACAACATCCACGGAAAGTCAAAGGTTCGGCCGGCGAGCAATGTCCGATCGAAGGACACTGCATTGCCGCCCGGCAAGCTGCCAGGACGTTGCGGCGGATGAGCGTCGAAAAGCAGAATGTCGGCAACCTCGCGATAGAGATCGGTGTGGGCGAGGTCGGCCGAAGTACCAACGGCTATGGCTTTGACCACCGGAAGGCCGAAGCGTCGTCGGACCGAAGAAACCCGTTCCGGCGTCTCACTCCCGTGGAGTTGCAGGAAATCGAGCGACAGGGCGGAGAGGGCGGCCGCTATCGCCGCGTCGTCAGCGTTGACGAACAACCCTACCTTGGCAACCGCTTTCGGCACGCTGGCGGCTAGGAGGCCGGCGGCTGATGGCGCCCAATAACGCGGCGAGGGCGGATAGAAAACGAAGCCGACATAGGCGGCGCCGCCCTTGATCGCCGCGTCCAGCGCCAGCGATGTATTGATCCCACAAATCTTGACGGCGATCGACATGAACAAATCCCGCCGAGTGGCCCCGGCTCAGGCGGCTGGAAACCTGGGAAGGGCGTCCTCACCGGTGGTTGTCGTCCGCACCTCGCGGCCGCGGAGGCCAACCTGCCGTTCCAGCGTCGCGATCTGCTTTTGATGCTGGCGCGCCAATCGCCGCCACCGCCGCGATGAACGTGCGGAAAAAAGGGCGCCCGCGAGGAATCCGGCGAACAGTGCAGCGAGGATTGCCGCGAAGAGCGGCAGATCGATGCCGGCAAAGACAGGCCAAAAACTTAGGCTCACCACCTGCCGGTTGACCGCCGCGAACAATCCGGCCACAACAAGAAGGGGCACACCGACCAGCCAAAACCACATCGACAGCCTTCCTTGCCGCCGATACAGCCTATTTCTTGCCGTTCAGGCGTTCGCGCAGCTCTTTTCCGGTCTTGAAATACGGCACCAGCTTCTCTGAAACCTCGACCGACGCGCCGGTGCGGGGGTTGCGGCCCACGCGGGGCGAACGCCGCTTCACTGAAAAGGCTCCGAATCCCCGCAACTCGACCCTGTCGCCACGGGCAAGCGCGGCAGCGACTTTATTGAAGATCGCGGCCACAATCCGCTCCACGTCGCGATGGAACAAATGCGGATTTTGCTCTGCGAGGCGCAGGATGAGCTCTGATTTGGTCATGGCCGATGCGCTCAAGCCGTGGTTCTTCCGCCCGATGTGAACTCAAGGCGAGGTTAACGCAGGGTGCCAGAGCGAGATCAGACCGTCAAGGGTAAGTCTTTCAGGATAAAACGTTTTTCCCGCGATGGTGCCCACAAACGAGCGCCAGAATTCCTCTTCTCGCTCGACCCGCAATTCGCGAACGGAAAGGGCGGGGTCAATTCCACGTGCGGCCGTGAGCCATTCGCGGGCTTCCGCCTCGCCACCAAGCCGATCGATAAGCCGCAGTGGCAGGGCTTGCCGTCCGGTGAAGACACGACCGTCGGCGACGACGCCGAGCTGGCTGGGGGAAAATCCGCGTCGCTCCGCGACAAGATCCATGAACATGTCATAGATGTCGCGGATAAGAGACAAGGTTGCCTCGCGCGCGGCCGGGGTCATGGGCTCAAGCGGCGAAGGTGCGGCCTTCAACGGGCTGCTTTTCAGCGCCTCGGTCGCGATGCCAAGCTTGCCAAGGAGGCCGGTCAAATCCGTCGTCTGCATGATGACGCCGATAGAACCAGTCAGGGTCGTCTCGCGCGCGACGAGATAATCGGCCGCGATCGCCGCCATGTAGCCGGCCGAAGTCGCCAACTCGCCCATCACCGTCACCACGGGCTTTACACGGCCGAATTCCCGTAATGTGCGATACAGGGCCTCACCGCCAGCCGCGGTCCCGCCGGGGCTATCGATACGAAGGATCAGAGCCTTCACGCGCGGATCGCGCGCAGCTGCGGCCAGTGCGCGGTCGCGGTCGGGATCGTCAACGATGATGCCCGCGACCGTTAGGCGGGCAATGTGCGGTCGCTCGAAGGCACCGGTGAATCGTCCGATCGCCGCGACCGCGAATCCGACGACTGCCACTAAAGCCAAGGCCCGCCACAACGTCACCTGGCGCTTCAGGCGTCGGCGGAGGAGGAGGACTTCCGGGTCTATCGCCATTTCTTGTCGCGATTAAGAGGACCGCCCGGACCGATCCCGGCCACTACGAAGCGGGCTTGTCCTCGTCCTTCGATTTTTTCTTGTCCTTGCCGACCACCTTGTCCATGGCCGCGCCGAGGATATCGCCAAGGCTAGCACCGCTGTCGGACGAGCCGAATTGGGCCATGGCTTCCTTTTCTTCCTCGATTTCGCGCTGCTTGACCGAAAGTTGAACGCGTCTTGCTGCGCGGTCGACATTGGTGATCTTGGCGTCGATTTTTTCGCCGATGGCGAAACGGTCGGGCCGTTGCTCGCTGCGTTCGCGTGCAAGGTCGGCGCGGCGGATGAAGCCGGTGATGCCGGCCGTCACCGACACTTCGATACCGCTCTCCTGGATGGAGGTGATGGTCACCGTGATCACTTCACCCTTCTTCAGATTTCCGACGGATTGTTCGAAGGGGTCGCCTTCCATCTGTTTGATGCCAAGGCCAATACGCTCTTTTTCGACGTCGATTTCGATCACCTTGACCTTGACGAAATCGCCTTTCTTATAGGCCTTGATCACTTCTTCGCCCGTCTTGGACCAATCGATGTCGGACAAATGGACCATGCCGTCGATTTCACCGGGCAGGCCGACGAAGAGGCCGAATTCCGTGATATTGCGCACCTCGCCTTCAATGACGGTGCCCATCGGGTTCTTATCGGCAAACTTCTCCCAGGGGTTTTCGAGGCATTGCTTGAGCCCGAGGCTGATCCGCCGCTTCTGCGAATCAACGTCCAGCACCATCACTTCGACTTCCTGGCTGGTCGAGACAATCTTTCCGGGATGAACGTTCTTCTTCGTCCAGCTCATTTCGGAGACATGGACGAGCCCCTCGATGCCCGGCTCCAACTCAACAAACGCGCCGTAATCGGTGATGTTCGTCACGCGACCTTTGAAGCGGTTGTTGACAGGATATTTGAGCGCGACGCCTTCCCAAGGATCGGCCTGGAGTTGCTTCATGCCCAGCGAGATGCGCTGCGTTTCGGAATTGAAACGGATCACCTGCACCGTGACCTGCTGCCCGATCTGCAACGCCTCGGAAGGATGATTGATTCTCTTCCAGGCGATATCGGTGACGTGAAGGAGTCCATCAACCCCACCCAGATCGACGAATGCACCGTAATCGGTGATGTTTTTGACGACACCCTGAAGAACTTGGCCTTCCTTGAGGCTCGCCACGAGTTCGGAACGAGCCTCGGCGCGCGTCTCCTCGAGCACCGCGCGGCGGGAGACGACGATATTCCCGCGGCCGCGGTCCATTTTTAGAATCTGGAAAGGCTGCGGCGAGCCGAGCAGTGGCCCGATATCGCGTACCGGCCGGATGTCGACCTGACTGCCCGGCAGAAACGCTACCGCGCCGGACAGATCGACCGTGAACCCGCCTTTGACTCGTCCGAAGATGACTCCGGTAACCCGCTGGCTGCCCTGGAAGGCGCGCTCTAGCTGCGTCCATGCTTCTTCGCGCCGGGCGCGCTCGCGCGACAGAACGGCATCGCCGTTCCTGTCTTCCATGCGTTCGACGAAGACATCGACGATGTCGCCGATCTTGATCTCGAGCAAACCCTTGCCCGGCCCCGTGAATTCCTTGAGCTGAACGCGGCCTTCCGCTTTCAGCCCGACATCGATGACCGCAGCGTCGTTTTCGATCGCTATCACCCGTCCCTTGACGACGGACCCTTCGAAGCCTGCTGCTTGACCCAGCGATTCCTCAAGAAGGGCAGCGAAGTCCTCACCGCCGATAAGGGCGGGGGTCGCGCGCTCATACGCCACAGTCGTTGCCATGCCAACTCCCAATTCCGCAGCCGCCATCCCGGCCGCCTAAACAAAAAATTCCGCGGGCGACCCGAAATGGTCCGCCCGTATTTTCAATTGTCGCCGCCTGGACTCTCAGGCGGCGGAAACCGGATTCCGCGGGACAGTAAAAGCGAGCGCCGCCGCGAAGGCCGCATCCTCGTCGAGCTCGCTGGTATCGAGCACGAAGGCATCGACCGCCGCCGACAAAGGCGCAGCGCCGCGAGCAATGTCGCGAGCATCGCGCTCGTTCATGTCCTGCAGAACGCGGCTATGTATAGCCGCAACCCCGCGCGCCTGCAACTCCCTCACCCGACGTTCCGCGCGCACTTCCGGTCGCGCCGTGACGAAGAGTTTCACATCGGCCTCCGGACAGACCACGGTGCCGATGTCGCGCCCGTCGAGAACTGCGCCCGCGAAGCCCTCGGGCGGGCGATGCGCGAAGTCGCGCTGGAAGTCGAGCAAAGCCCTCCGCACGACTTCATGAGCGGCTACAACGGAAGAGGCGGCGCCGACGGCTTCATCACGCAGGCTGGGTTCATCCAGGTCGCGCGGATCAAGCGCGCGGGCGACCGCCGCCGCCGCAACCGCGTTGTTGGGGTCGACCCCGCGTTGCAGCGTGCGAAATCCGACCGTTCGGTACAAGCGGCCGGTGTCAAGATAGGCCAAATTGAAATGGCGGCCGAGCCGCCGCGCGAGAGTTCCTTTTCCAGCGGCCGCCGGCCCATCGATAGCGATGATCATGCGCCAAACCAGCGGTCAGCCACGGTGCCGGGTAAAGTTCCCCCCGAGCTTCGTCATCGTCGCGGCAAAGCCGGGGAAGCTGGTATCGATCGGCGAAGCGTCATCGACCGTAATTGCCTTTCGCGTGGCCAGGCCCAAGACGAGGAACGCCATGGCGATGCGATGGTCGAGATTGGTCGCTATTGTAGTGCCGCCCGGTGGCGGACCGTTGAATCCCTCCACGGAAAGGCTGTCGGCCTTGGCCCCGGTGGCGACCCCCGCGGCATCGAGCCCGCGCAGGATCGCGTCGAGCCGATTGCTTTCCTTCACGCGCAGCTCGGCCAAGCCGTGCATGACGGTGCGCCCGCGGGCGCAGGCCGCAGCCATCGCCAGGATGGGGTATTCGTCGATCATCGACGGAGCCCTGGAGGCGGGAACTTCGACACCCGACAGCGCGCTTGTCCGCGCTGTGATGTCGGCCACCGGTTCGCCCGCCTCCTCGCGGCGGTTGGCGAAGGTCAAATTGGCGCCCATCTCGATCAAGGTATCGAACAGCCCGGTCCGATGAGGATTGATCCCCACGGCCTCCACCGTCACCGACGACCCCGGTACCAACAACGCCGCGACTAGGGGAAACGCAGCCGAAGAAGGGTCCGCCGGAATGTGCACGGTCTTGCCCGATATCTCGGGTTGCCCGGTCACGGTGACGCTGCGCCCACCGCCGTCGAGGCGCACGCTCGAAACTTCGACTCCGAAATGGCGCAGCATCAATTCGGTGTGGTCTCGCGTGGGCTCCGGCTCGATCGCGGTGGTCTTTCCGGGTGTGTTGAGGCCGGCGAACAGGATCGCGGATTTCACCTGGGCCGACGGCACCGGCAGCCGATAGGTGATGGGGACCGGCGATGTCGCTCCGCGCACGACCAGGGGCAGGCGCCCGCCGCTGCGGCCGAGGAACTGGGCGCCCATTTGCTCGAGTGCCGCCGTCACCCGAGCCATCGGACGGCCGCGCAGAGAGGCGTCACCGGTGAACATCGACACGATAGGGTGTGTGGATACCAGTCCGATCAACAGCCGCGCTCCGGTCCCGGAATTCCCGAGATCCAATACATCCGACGGCTCCGCGAGCCCGCCTACGCCGACACCGTTGAGCCGCCAAACTCCATCCGCGCCGCGCTCCACTTCCGCGCCCAACGCCCGCATCGCGGCCGCCGTCCGCATGACATCCTCACCTTCCAGCAATCCGTGAATCGCAGTTTCGCCGATGGCCAGCCCGCCAATCATCAGGGCTCGGTGCGACATCGACTTGTCGCCGGGCACGCGGGTGGTGCCGCGCAGCGACGCCGCCGCCGCCGTCAGCGCATGTCGGCCTTGGGCACCGTCTACGAGGCCGGCCACGTTATTTCCGTCATTCGACATGTCAATCCCAGACCCGCGGCCCCATCTAAAGGTGTGCGAGCGACGCACATCTATCACGAGACTGATGCGAAGCCAGTCGTTTTCATTGCCGTTTTCCGGGGGCACACGTCAAGACAGACCGTTTGACAGGTGACCTCAGAACGTGGCAATTGGCAGCCCGATCTGAATCCGGCGACGGAGTTGGAGACTTAGCCTTGGTGAAACCGGAATGGGGCATCAAGCGGACCTGCCAGAGCTGCGGCGTCCGCTTCTATGACCTGAGACACCATCCCATCGTCTGCCCGAAATGCGAGGCGGTATTCGACGTCGAGGCCTTGCAGCGTCCAAAGCGTCTGCGCCCGGCTGCTCCGGTCGTGGCGGAAGTCGCCGCCGAGCCGGCCGTCGTGAGCGAGGCCGTCGACGAGGTCGAAGGGGTCGATGAGGAGGCTGGAATTGAGGAAGAGGAGGCCGAGGCCGTCATCGAAGATACCTCGGAACTTGGCAAGGACGATGACGACATGGCTGAGGTGATCGACAAGGTCGAAGACGAGGACGAACGGTAGCGACCGCGTGCTTTCGGCGGATTTTCTCCTTGCCTCACCGGAAGCGATCTACCATTTTCAGAATAGAGTCTTCGCCGAAGCACGCTGAGTGCCGGGCGCGTCTTTATGGGGCCATAGCTCAGCTGGGAGAGCGCCTGAATGGCATTCAGGAGGTCGTCGGTTCGATCCCGATTGGCTCCACCAAATCACAGTCCTCAATACAGGGGGCCTCGCCGGCAGCGGACGAGGCCCCCCTCGTCCCTTAGCGGATGGGCCGAATTCGCTGCGCCCCTTTTGCTAAGCGAAAAGTAACGTCTTTGACCGATAGTCGCTGCGGCGAGATTGAAAGAAGTCTCGTGGAGCCTAAATAATCCTGCAGGTGACGCCTGCGGGGCCACCAGAAAGGGGTCCAAAATGGACCCAGAACGGACTGAGACGACAATCGACAGCCGGCGCCTTCCAGGCGCTTTCGCCGCAAGACTTCGCGGCGCTCGGCGTCGACACTGTTGCGTATGTGAAAGCGGTCATGGTCGACGACAAGGCCGGTTACGCCATCCACGCCGCGGATGGCAGTCCTCTGTCGCGGTCATGAACGACCAAGAGGTAGCCTGGGCCGCGGTTCGTCAGAACGGCCTTGAGCCGCTCAACGTGCATTGATCGAGGTATCTCGGCCCACTATCGGCTGAGATCACGCCAGCAGATTTAGGTCGTTGCCTCTGCTGGCGGGGGAGACGGTGCGGGCATAGGCGAAAGTGGCTTCGCTCGCTTCTCCTGATTTTGGAGCTGTCGCCGATACCGGCCCCTCTCCCGGACGATTGCCGGTTGCTTCCGGCCGCTCGCTGGCGGCGCGGTCCTTGCGCATTTCGGCCTCTGCCTGGGCCTTTATTTGCGAGGCCAAGGCGGCCACGGATCGATCGGCCATGGAAGGACTTGTGGGCGCAAGCGCAGCGCGCCGAATCTGGTCCATCTTTCGCGCCGTGGCCTCGGGATTTCCCGCCACTGGGGTCACGTCGATCGCAACCTCGCCGCCTACGGCGTAGAGTTTTCCGTCGGGACCCTTCAGATATTGAAAAACCGGGGCGCCGCCAAAGGGGCCGGCGATCGATTTATGGGCAAGCTCGTGGGCGCGGACCTCGGCGTCGCGCTTCTGCATGCGATCGACGTCGCGGCGCTCTTCTTCGGTCAATCCCGCGGCGTCGGTCGTTTTTTCGAGCGGCCTTCGGCCGGAGCCATCGGCGGCATCGGAATCGCTGCCCGGCTTAGCGTCCTGCGCGGATACTGCGGTCGGCGCGGCGGCGGCGTCGATTGTGTTGAGAGTGGTTTCACCCGATGCCTTGGGGTCGGCGGGCGGTTGGTTCTTGGCCAACGCGTCGTAGGCGTCGGGCGAGACGTCAACGAGATCGGAGTGAGAGGAACCGGCGTGGGGTTTGGCTTCGGTCGGCCGTTTCAGGGGGCGAGACCGCAGATTTCAATCCAGATTGAACCGTCGTCGATCCGGTCCGGAGCACCAATCCGCCGCCATCGGTCAATGCGCCAATCATGGCGACGGTCCCGGACTAAATCCGGGCGAGGCAGCGCGACCAAGAACATTGTAGCTCGCCTTATACACGGGATTTCTTCCCCCGCCGCCAATTCTAGCGGCGCTCGGACCAACTTCGGGGAAATGCTAGCGGTCCCGGCGGTCCATGTCAAAACATGGACCGGCTTTGGAATTAAGCTGCATGACTGGCGGCGGGCTCGGTCAACAAGGCGTAGAGGGCTTCAGGCGTCTCCGATCCGCGCAGTTTTTCGCATACCGAACGGTCGCGCAGGAGGCGTGACACCCTGGCCAGGGCCTTAAGGTGGTCGGCACCCGCCGCTTCCGGGGCCAAGAGCACGAAAATGAGGTCCACCGGGCGCTCGTCAATCGAGTCGAACTCAATCGACCGATCAAGGCGGGCGAACAATCCGTAAAGCCGATTGAGGTCGGGCAGCTTACCGTGCGGGATGGCGATGCCGCCGCCGACTCCGGTGCTTCCGAGCCTTTCGCGTTCAAGCAGAACGTCGAATATCGTCCGTTCGTTGAGGCTAGTAAGCTCCGCGGCGCGCCGCGCAATTTCCTGCAATGCCTGTTTCTTGCTCGTGGCATGCAAGTTGGAGATGACACTTTCGGGAGTCAACAAATCGACAAGTTCCATTCGGGCCTCAGGATTGACGGACCGACGATGCGTTTCCCAACGGATCCACCCAGCCGACATTGCCATCATGACGCCGATAGACCATGTTCAGCCCGCCATGGGCGTCGTTGCGAAACAACAACGCCATGAGGTCGGCTAAGTCGAGGCGCATGACGGCGGCGGCGACGGTCAGCCTCGGAATTTCGGACTCCATTTCGGCGATGACGGCCGGAACATGTTCCCCGATTTCTTTGTTTTCTTCCCCGATTTCGGGATTTTCGGGGGAATCGGCCGCGATGACATAGTGAGCGGCGGAGTGGGGATCGGGCGCGCCTGACTCGGCGCCCGTGGCGCTCTCGCGATGACGATCCCGCAACCGCCGTTTGTGGCGGCGCAGTCTTGTCGCCATCCGGTCGGCCGCCATGTCGAAGGCGCCATGCGCCTCGGTCGCCTCGGCGTGGCTCTGGGCGAGCATATCGCGCCCGAAATGCACCGAAATCTGGCAGCGATAGAAATGGCGAACACGTTCAAAGCCCACCGTGGCGTCGATGCCCGTGCCGAAATATTTCTCGACGGTGGCGGAAAGCTCGGCAATAACGCGCCCGCGGAGAGCGTCACCGACGTCAAGGTGCTTGCCGCTGACGGAAACCTGCATTCGCCAATGTACATGATGGTCATTCGTCCTGCGGCACGCCGGCCGGGGACAAACGGAAGGCCGGGAACATAGGCGCCGGCGCCAGGGGAGTCAATAGCACCTCAAGTATGCAAGTATGCCCCGCTCCGCCCGGGGACAGCCATCAAAGACCAACCGATTTTTCCCGTCGACGCTGAACCGAGGATGGAATACCCAACGCCTCACGATACTTGGCGACCGTGCGCCGCGCGATGTCGACTCCATCGCGGCGCAAGATATCGACAATCCCATCATCGGACAGGACGCCGTCGACCAACTCACGCTCGATCAGCCCTCGGATGCGGTGCCGGATGGCCTCGGCGGAATAGGCTTCGCCGCCGCCGGAGCTGGCGATGGCGGTTGTGAAGAAATATTTGAGTTCGAACAACCCACGCGGGGTGGCGATGTATTTGTTTGTCGTCACGCGGCTGACGGTGCTTTCGTGCATGGAAATAGCATTGGCGATATCGCGCAGCACCAGTGGCCGCAGACCGCTCACGCCGTGCCGAAAAAATCCGTCCTGTTGCGCCACAATTTCGGAGGAGACCCGCAATATCGTATTGGCGCGTTGATGCAGGGCCTTCACCAGCCAATTGGCCGATTGTAAACGTTCGGCGAGGAACTCCTTGACCGCCTTGTTCTTGGCCTGACCGCTAACGGTCGCATAATAACGTTGGTTGATGAGCACGCGCGGCAGCGTTTCCTGGTTCAACTCCACCAGCCAGCCGCCACCCGGCTGCGGCCGCATGAGTACGTCGGGGATCACGGGCTGGGCGACCGAAGAATCGAAAATCAGGCCGGGTTTGGGGTTGAGGGCGCGAATTTCGGCGACCATGTCGGTCAGGTCCTCGGACGAAACCGCGCAAATACGCAAGAGCGCCGAAGCGTCGCGGCGAGCCAGTGCGTCGAGATTGTCAAGCAAAGCCGCCATTGCTGGGTCGAGCCGGTTACGTTCCGTCAATTGAAGCGCGAGGCATTCCCTGAGATTGCGGGCGAAAATGCCGGGCGGGTCGAAACACTGAAGCCGGTTGAGCACGGCGAGCGCCTTTTCCAACGAGCAACCCATGGCTTCGGCGACCTGGGCGGGATGATCCTCCGTCAGATATCCCGGCTCGTCGATCATATCGACGAAATTGGCGCCGATCAGCCGGTCGACGGGATCGAGGAAATCCACGTTGAGTTGGTCGAACAAATGGTCGCGCAGGGTCGCCTGGCGCGTCAGCGTATTTTCGAGATCGCCCCCGCCTTCGTCTAAATCGCCGCGACCGCCACCGCCCCAACGCGCCACTCCCGGATCGAAGCCGCTTCCCGCGTCCGACCATAGATTCTCGAAATCGGTATCGAGCGGGGCCTCGCCGCCCCGTTCATTGCGGTTGTTGGGGTCGACGGTGTCCAGAAGCTGGGGCTCCGGCGGACCTTCCCAGGTCCCGGTCTCCACCGGCGAGGACTCGGCGCCGTCGGGCTCGTCGCGTTCGATCAGGGGGTTTTGTTCGATTTCGCGTTCGACATACTCACTGACCTCGACGTTGGACAATTGCAGCAGCTTGATCGCCTGCTGCAACTGCGGCGTCATCACCAAAGACTGGGTCTGGCGAATGTCGAGGCGGGTGGCCAGCGCCATGAGTGACTCAGAGGCTGAAGCGTTCGCCCAGGTAGACGCGCCTCACATCCTCGTGGGAAACGATTTCGGCGGGGGCGCCTTCCATGAGAACGCGGCCGTCATGGAGGATGTAAGCGCGATCGACGATGTCGAGGGTTTCGCGCACGTTGTGGTCGGTGATCAGCACGCCGATGCCGCGATCCTTCAGGTGGTAGACCAAATCGCGGATATCCGACAGCGCGATCGGGTCGATACCGGCGAGCGGCTCGTCGAGCAGGATAAAATGGGGCCGCGTGGCGAGCGCGCGTGCGATCTCCACGCGGCGGCGCTCCCCGCCCGACAAGGCCAGCGCCGGCGTCCGGCGTAAATGGGTCAACGAAAAATCGGCGAGCAATTCATCGAGAACGGATTCGCGCCGGTCGGCGTCGGGCTCAATCACCTCGATCGAGGCGCGAATGTTGCTTTCCACGGTCAGCCCGCGAAACACCGAGGGCTCCTGCGGAAGGTAGCCGATGCCCAGCCGCGCCCGCCGGTACATGGGCAAATCGGTGATGTCCTGGCCGTCGAGTTCCACGGTGCCATAATCGGGCTGGATCAGACCGATCATGATGTAAAAGCAGGTGGTCTTCCCGGCCCCGTTGGGGCCCAGAAGCCCCACCGCCTCGCCACGCCGGACCGTCAAACCCACATCGCGGATGACCGGGCGTTTGTTAATGCGCTTGCCTAGATTGCGCGCCACGAGACCGGGATTGTCGGCGACCAACCGCGGTCCGGGCCCCGCGTTGTCCGCTTTCTCGGCGTGAGGGGAACCGGAGGAGGCCGGTATCTTGGTCATCGCCGCGGCGCCGGCGGCGGTGGGGCGCCGCTACTCTGAGGCGGCACGAGCAGACCTCTGACCCGCTGATTGCGGCTCATCAAGCGGCTCACGCCGGTGTTGAGATTGACTTCGGCGTAGTCGCCGTTGAGTTGATTGGGTCCGCGCGTGATCTTCACGCCACCGGTGAGCGTGGCGACGCCACTCTTGGGCGCGTAGACGCCTTGGTCGGCGCGCACGAATTCGGTCGCCGTGGCAACCTGGACGTTGCCCTGCACGTCGACCCGGTCGAGCTTGGCTGAATCGCCGTCATTAACGAAATAGGCGGTAATCAGGTCGGCGCGCAGCTTGCGGCCTTCGCTGGTCGCGACGGCGTTGCCGCGGGCCACGGCGATGCGGCGTTGTTCCCAATATTCGAGGCTGTCGCGGGCGGTCAGCGTTTCGCGCGGCGTGGTGAAGGTGATGTCACGTCCGGTCAGCACCAGCACGCCTTTTTCGACGTCATAGACGCCGCGGTCTCCGCGCGCTTGTTGCGTCGGAGTCGTGATGCGGACGGCGCCGTCGGCCTCGATGCGCGCGATTTCCGTGTTGCCATCGGGCTTGGTGCGATAGTGGGCGGTCAGCGTGTCGGCGCTGACAGTGGTATCGCCTTGGACGGCGCGGGCATCGCCGCGGGCAATGTAAGTCTGCGAATCGCGCCGCCACTCGATGCCTTCGCTGGCGTAGATTTCGACCGGCTTGTCGGTTTTTGAGCCAAGGCTGATGTTTTGGGCCGCAGCGTCGCCGGCGGCATGGGCCATCGCAAGCGCCACGGACAAGCTGATGGCGAGCGCCCGCGCCCTCATTGCGCCGCCCCGGCCCGGAAGACGAGGCGGGCCTTGCCTGTGAACAGGATGCGCTCGCCCTTGTCGAACAGGCGAAAACCCTCGGCCTCGATCATGCCCGCCGGGCCATGGCCGCTGACCGCCTCGTTGCCTTGGGCGGTGCCGGCGGCGAGGTCGATGGAAGCGCGACTGGTGCTGACCTCGTAGCCCTGATCGTGGAAAAGGCTCACGGAGCCCAACAGCTCGAGCGATTGCGCCTTTTGGTTATAGGAGCCCGCCTCCGCGATCAACGCGAGCCAAGTGCCGTTCGACAGTGTGATGTCGGCCTTCGGATCTTGGAGGTTGAGGGTTTCGTCGTTGGTCGAGGCCTGGGTCGCAGCGGCAGCGGTGACGGCAAAGGGCTGATTGTTGGAATCGACGCCGGTGTAGCGCGGATTGACGAGCCGCTGATCCTGGAAATCCCCGATGCCGACGCGCATGGGCGTCAGGCGAAAGCGGGAGTTGTTCGGATTGAGCTGCGGCCACAGAAAGACGAGCATGACGAGTCCGGCCGCGATTGCCGGCAACACCAATTTCAGGAAGGAAACCCAAAGGCTGTAGCCGACATTGACGCGGCGCGGGGCAAGGGTGCCGCTTTCCTGCCAAAGTCCGGCGGCGGGCCTGGATAACGGCTCGGTCGCGGCGTCGGTCATCGGGGGCACATCACGCCACGCCCGCGCGCAAGCAGTCATGGACATGAAGGATGCCGACCGCCCGGCGATTGTCGACCACGAACAGGCTGGTGATGGCGCTGGCGTTCATCAGGCCGAGCGCCTCGGCGGCCAGGGCCTGCGGGCGAATGGTCCGCGGCCGTTCCGTCATGATCGTGCCGGCTTTCATGTCGAGAAGACCGGGCGACATGTGCCGCCGCAAATCGCCATCGGTGACGATGCCCAGCAGCGTGCCTTCCGGGCCGACGATGCCGACGCAGCCGAAACGTTTCGCCGTCATCGTCAACAACGCTTCGCTCATGGGTGCGTCGGGACCGATGACCGGCAGCTCCGCGCCCTTGTGCATGATGTCGGCGACCCGCAGCAATTGCCGGCCAAGTTTGCCGCCGGGGTGCAAGACCTGGAAATCGTCGGCGGAAAAACCCCGCCGCTCAAGCAACGCCACCGCCAGCGCATCACCCAAGGCCATCATCATGGTCGTCGAGGTGGTCGGCGCCAGGCCCAGCGGGCAGGCTTCCGGGCTCGGCGGCAGGATCAGCGCGACATCGGCGGTTTCGGCCAGCGAGCTGTCGCCCCGCCCGGTAATCGCGACCAGCGGGATGGCGAAGCGGCGGGTGTAGTCGATGACCGCGGACAATTCCAAGGTCTCCCCGGAATTGGACAAGGCCAGAACGGCGTCGTTGGGCGTGATCATGCCCAGATCGCCATGGCTGGCTTCCCCGGGATGAACATACAAAGCGGGTGTGCCGGTGGAGGCCAACGTCGCCGCGATCTTGCCCGCGACATGTCCGCTTTTGCCCATGCCGGTGACGACGACGCGGCCGGAGACGGCGAACAACCGGTCGAGAGCCTGCTCGAACCGCCCATCGAGCGTCTCGGCCAGCGCGGCGATGGCGTCGCGCTCCATGCGCAGGACACGATGGGCCGCGCTTAGGTCGATCTCGGTCCGGGAGGTTTGGGCGGCCTTCATGATCCCCTTAATTCGCCAAGGGCTGCGCGGCCGTTTCCCTCGAATCGAGGCCGCCAAGGCAAAAACTATGCCAAAACCAAGGGACCGTCAACGCTCGCCTGCCGGCGGGGGCGGTCGGGGCCGCCCTAATGCGCGAAGATGTCCTCTTCCGCCCAGCCAGCGAGATCGAGGTCGGCACGGTGTGGCAGGAAGGAGAAACAGGCCTCGGCCAGGGCCGTGCGGCCTTCGCGCGCCAGCATCTCGTCGAGCTTGCGCCGTAAGGCATGGAGATGGAGGACGTCGGTGGCGGCGTATTTGAGCTGCGCCGGGGTCAGTTCTTCGGCGCCCCAATCGGAACTCTGTTGTTCCTTCGATAGATCGACGCCCAGCAGATCCCTGCACAGGTCCTTAAGGCCGTGCCGGTCGGTGAAGGTTCGGACCAGGCGCGAGGCGGTGCGCGTGCAGTAGACGGGCTGCGCCAGAACGCCGAGATTGAGACGGAGGGCGGCAAGGTCGAACCGGGCGAAGTGAAACAGTTTGGTCACGCCCGGATCGGTGAGCAGTGCGCCCAGACGGGGCGCTTCGTAGTAGTCGCGCGAAAACCGCACGATATGGCACTTGCCGT
Organism: Asaia bogorensis; assembly: GCA_945892765.1. Lineage (GTDB taxonomy): Bacteria > Pseudomonadota > Alphaproteobacteria > CACIAM-22H2 > CACIAM-22H2 > SHVT01. Next base: position 104 of record CAMDDQ010000013.1, on the reverse strand, counting down.
CGCCAGCGGAAAGCTGCACCAGGCACAGGCGATCGCGATGCGGCTTAAGCCCCATCGTTTCGGTATCGATCGCCACCTCGCGCCCGAGGTCGAGACCGGCGGGA
>CAMDDQ010000012.1 GCA_945892765.1 Asaia bogorensis | reverse complement strand
TGTCATCGAGGTGTCGGGCGCGGCGACAAGCGGCGAGGTCGAGCCGGTGTTGGTGGCGCTGGATGACGGGCTGTGGGTTGGAATCGGCTCCGACCATACCGACCGGACGGCGGAAACGGTGGGCGTGGCGCTCTCCAAGCAGCTTTGCCCCAAACCTGTCGCGCCGATGCTGTGGCGATTTTCCGAAATTGCTGACCATTGGGACAACATCGAACTGCGTGCGCATGCCGTCATCGACGGCAAACGCCGCGTTTATCAGGAGGGCAAGGCGTCGATCATGCGCCGGCCCGAGGATTTGATCGAGCGCTACGCCGGGAGCGGGGAGGCTTTCGGCCCCGGCGGCGTCATGTTTTGTGGCACGATGGCGGTCAAGGGCGGGATCGCGCCGGCGGATCGTTTTGAAATCGAAATGTACGATCCAGTACGCGAGCGGACGATAATCCACGCCTACGCGATCGTGACGCTGCCGGTGGCAGGCTGACATGCAGGAAACCGCCGAAAACCTTCCGGCCGCGGTTCAAACCTTTGACCTGACCAAGACATTCGGCGGCCTGGCCGCGGTCGCCGGCGCCGCCTTGACCCTGCGTTCGGGAGAGATTTTCGGCCTGATCGGCCCCAACGGCGCCGGCAAGAGCACGTTGATCAAGATGCTGACGACGCTGACTCCCCCGACCTCCGGCCGGGCCACAGTCGCCGGTTTCGACGTGCAGACCGAATCGGCGGAAGTGCGCCGGCGCATCGGTTATGTGCCGCAGCAACTCTCCGCGGACCGCGCCCTGACCGGATATGAAAGCCTGCTGCTTTCCGCTCGGCTCTACAATATTCCGCGCCGGGAGCGGGCGGAGCGTATCGATCGCGCATTGACCGTCATGGGCCTGACCGAAGCCGCTGGGCGCCAGGCCGGGAATTATTCGGGCGGCATGATCCGGCGCCTCGAAATCGCGCAGAGCATGCTGCACCGCCCGTCCGTTCTTTTCCTGGACGAACCGACGGTCGGGCTCGATCCGGTCGCCCGGCGTTCGGTGTGGGAACATGTCCGCCGTCTGCGCAAAGACATGCAAACGACGATGCTGATCACGACCCATTACATGGAAGAGGCCGATGAGTTGTGCGACCGCATCGCGGTCATGCACCGCGGCCGCATCGAACGCATCGGCACGGCGACCGAGCTCAAGGCCTTGGTCGGTCCCAACGCCACGCTGGACGATGTTTTCGCCCATCTGACGGGAGCCGGAATGCAGGAGCAGGAGGGAAGTTATAGTGACATCCGCCGCACGCGCGAAAGCGCCCGCAAACACGCTTGAAAGCGGGCTGCGCGCGGGCCCGCTGTACTATTTGACGCTGGTTCACGCCATCGTCGATTCGGAGTTGCGCAAGTTGCGCCACGATCCAGTGGAGCTTTTGACGCGCGCGGTGCAGCCCGTGCTGTGGCTGCTCATCTTCGGCCAGGTGCTGGCGCAGATCAGGGGGCTGAGCGTCCCCGGAGTCCCCTATCTGGATTTCCTGGCTCCCGGCATCCTCGCCCAAAGTGTGCTTTTCGCCGCGATCTTCTACGGCATCGCCACGATCTGGGAACGCGATCTCGGCATCCTGCACCGTTATCTCGTCAGCCCGGCGCCGCGTTCGGCGCTGGTCATCGGCAAGGCCGCCTCCGCGGGTATCCGGGGGTTGTCGCAGGCCGTCGTCATTTATGTGGTTTCGCTGGCGCTCGGCGTCTCGATCGATCTTCACCCGCTCAGCATCGCCGGTGTTGTTGTTTTCGTCTTTCTCGGCTCGGCCCTGTTCGCGACGTTTTCGCTGGTCATCGCCTGCATCGTGAAGACGCGCGAACGTTTCATGGGCTTCGGCCAGGTCATCACGATGCCATTGTTCTTCGCGAGCAACGCCATCTACCCGCTCAGCGTCATGCCGGAATGGCTGCGGGTGTTGTCCACACTCAATCCGCTGTCCTACGAGGTGGACGGATTGCGGACCTTGATGATCGCGGGCGATGTCAGCGCCTTCGGCCTGCCCTTGGATTTCGCCGTCCTCTTTGTCGTGACGGCCGGCTTGATCGCGGTGGCTACGCGGATGTATCCGCGCATGGTGCAATAGGGCGGGTACAGCTTCCGAAGCGACCCCCTGCATTTTTCCCAACCAAGAGGAAATCGATCTGATGAGCGTGAATGTCGAATTCAAGACCGGCCGCCGGTCGTTGACCACGGACCCGGCACCCTATTACGAGGCACAAGTCTTCGTCTGCACCAATGTTCGCCCGGACGGCCACCCCCGCGGCTGTTGCAGCGCCAAGGGTTCGGTCAAGCTCCGCGACTATATGAAGGCCAAGGCCAAGCAGCTCGGCCTGAAGACCGTGCGCATCAATGTCGCCGGTTGCCTCGATCGCTGCGAGCTCGGTCCCGACATGGTCATCTATCCCGAAGGCGTGTGGTACGCCTACAAGACCGAGGCCGACATCGATGAAATCCTCAAGACCCATCTTATCGAGGGCAAGCGGGTCGAGCGGCTGATGCTGAAGCCCGCGGACGGGCCGTTCGTCAAGGAATAGCCCGCAGCACGACGTCGTTGTACATCTCGCGATGGAGGGCGAGGCAAAGGATTTCCCAGCCCTCGGCGAGGCAAAACTCGTTCACCGCCTGGACCACGCCATAGGTGACGAGTTCGCGGTGCGACCAAAAGATGTAGTCGTTGAGCGCGAGCAGGCCGTCTTTCTTTTTCACTTTGCGGCTGGCGGCGAGGATGTCGCGTTTGACGCCCGCGTAAGAATGATCGGCGTCGATATAAATCCAGTCGAAGCGGCCGTCCGGGAAGGATTCCAGGGCCGTGACCGAATCCGCTTCGTGAAGCCGGACGCGGCCTGTGGCGATGGCGTCGGCGAAATCCGCCTTGCGAAAATTCCGCAATGATTTGTCGACGACATCGAATTCGCGCGGCGTGCAGACTGATAGAATCTTTTCCGCGAAATCGCCCTTGTCCGTACCGATTTCGGCGACGATTCCGCCTTTGGGCAGGCTTGCCAACATCTCCACGCGGTCGGCGACGACACGGCAGTTCTTGAGGTGGCGGCTTTCGAGCCGGGCGGCGGGCTGGAAGTAATCCTCGACCTCGATGTCGTCCGATTGGACCTCGCCAACCAGGTCCCAGGGAACCCAACTGCCCAGCGGCCGCATGACCCTGAACCAATCGGCGCGGACCGTTTTCAGCCACGCCTCGCGGCGCTTGCGACTATCCATCGGGCTACCTGTTGAAACCGCGCGGGGAACGGGAGAAACGCGCGACTTGTAGCAGCCGCGCCGAATTGGACACAAGCGGGAAGGCCGCGCAGCGACGGCCGCGATCGCTATCGGCCGAAGAAATCGGCGGCCACGGATTCGGTCGTGGGGATGAGTTGTGTTTGCAGCCAGTCCAGCAGATCGTGCAGGGTCTCGGTCCGCAACGTGTCCGTCATGCGTTGGAAGAGCGCCGCCTTGATTCCGTCCAGACGTTCGATCGCTGCGATCCCGCCGCGCAATCCATAACGTGAGCGCAACGTTGATAACAGGCGATCGGTCTCGCCCACGCACAAAGCGACCGAACGCGGGAATTCCGGATGGAGCAGCATGAAACCGGCGATTTCGGCGGGGACCATCCCGGTCGGATGAACGCGGCGGAATGCGTGATAGCCAGCGGCGCAATGAAGGGTCGCTCCCCAATGGCCGCTTTCGAGAGGTGAATTCGCTTCGGAGGTGCCGCTATGGTGAATGAAGCGGGCGTCGAGTAGGCGCGTGGTCTGGTCCGCGCGTTCGATGTAGCGGCCCATGCGATAGAAAAGCCAACCCTGATCGCGATGAAAAGTGCCCTCGGCGATCCCGGTATGGGTTTGGCAATCGCTCTTCACCCGCTCCAGCAGCCGGGGCAGGGTGGATGGCGACAAGGCGGCGGTGTTCTGCTCGCGCAGCCATTTTTGGAAGATGTTGAGCTGGGTCCACATTTCCGCGCTGATGAAGGGACGCAAACTGCGGGCGTTTTCGAACGCCGCGCGAATCGACGTCCGGATCGATGTCGGATTGTCGTCGTCGAGAACGTAGAAATGGAGAATCCGGTCGGCGACCGCCGGGTGTCCCAAGGCGCTGAATCGCTCCTCGTCGCTGTTGACGCGAAGCACGGTGCGCCATTCATCGGCATGGCTTTGGCCGCCCGCGGAACTGGCCGACACGTCGAGAATTCGAGCCAGGTTCTCGGCGCGCTCGATATAACGCGCCATCCAGAAGATGGATTCGGCATAACGTGAGAGGAGCTCAGGCAAGGACCCAGGTATCCTTCGAGCCGCCGCCCTGAGAGGAATTGACGACCAGCGAGCCTTCGCGCAGCGCCACGCGCGACAACCCGCCCGGCAAGACCCAGGCGTCGCGGCTCGCTTCTGCCCGATCACGGTTGGTCGCTGGCGATTCCGCCATGGCAATCGCTTGTCTCTGAGTGCGGGTCAATACTCAAACCGGGACGAATCCCACCCCGTCCGAGAGAACGCATAACTGGGAGTCGAAAATCCGTAAAAGGGAATTATTGGTTGACAGTCCAGCCGCTTATACGCAATTTGCAGGAGCGCGTTCACGAATCATTGCGTAATATTTCAATCCGCGTTTAAGCGGAGTGGCGCGAGTCGACGGGGAAGAGGCATGCGGGGGGAAATGATTCCATCGATCTTGTCGCGCGCCGTGGTTGTACTTGCGGTGTTTGCGGCCTTCATCCTGGCTCCATCCCCGATTCCGGGATCGACCCATGCCGGAAGCGCTCTGGCGGCGCCGACCGATGCGAAGGCCAAGACCAAGCCGGTCGCGCCAACCCAGGTCAAATCGGCCAAGCCGGTATCTACCCCAGCGGTTGCGCCCGCCAAGGCGGCACCACCTGCCGCGGCTCCGCCGAAAGTCGCGCCGGTAAGGACGAATTCGGCGCCATTGACTCCAACCAAGCCTGCCGCGGTAAAGAAGGCCTCCTCGGCCGCGAAGGCGTCATCGGCGAAAGCCGCGCCCGTTACCAAAGCCGCGCCCATCGCCAAGGCGGCGCCGGCGTTTGCAACACCGCCCGTTCCCACCGTCAGGAATGAGGTGAAGACCGAGCTGGCGAAAGCGATGCCCGCCTTGCCGGCCGTCGATCGGCCGGCTCCGCCGCCGATTCTTCCGTCCTCGGCGACACTCGCGGCCGCCGACGAATTCGGACCCGCGCTGTTAATCGAGGCGATCGAAGATTCGCGCCGCGTCTTGCAGGTCCGCAAAGGCGATACGCTGATGGACATCCTGCTCGGCGTCGGCGTGTCGCGCGCCGAAGCGCATGACGCGGTCAGCGCGTTGCGTGAAGTCTACAACCCGCGCGACCTCAAACCGGGACAAGAGATCACCCTGACCCTCGGCCCCGGCGCGTCCGACCGCGATTCCTCCTTGGTGGGTGCGGCCTTCGATGCTCGCGCCGACCGCACCGTCAGCCTCGTGCGCCGCGACAACGGGCGGTTCTCCGCCCTTGGGCTAGACAAGGTTCTGTCGCGCGATGTCGTGCTGGTCAAAGGCGCGATTCGGTCGAGCCTTTACGAAGCCGCCGCCGAACAGGGCGTGCCGGCTTCCATCCTGGCCGACCTTATCGGCGCGTTCAGTTATGACGTGGACTTCCAACGCGATCTCCAGCCCGGCGACGGCTTTGAAGTGTTGTTCGAGCGGTTTCACGACGACGTCGGCCGGGTCGCGCGCGCAGGTGTCCTGCTCTTCGGCGGATTGACGCTCAGCGGTGTTTCGCACCGCGTCTATCGTCATGTTCCGCAAGATGAGACCGCTGAATACTTCAACGAGAAGGGCGAGAGCGTCCGCAAGGCGCTGCTGCGAACGCCCATCGACGGGGCTCGGCTGACCTCTTCGTTCGGCACCCGCCGCCACCCCGTCCTCGGTTATTCGGCGATGCATCGCGGCGTCGATTTCGGGGCGGTCGAGGGCGCGCCGATTCAGGCGGCCGGCACCGGCACGATCGAACAGGTCGGTCCCAACGGCAATTACGGCCAATATGTCCGCATTCGCCATAACCCGGAATTCGCCACGGCCTACGCCCATCTGAGCCGGTTCGCTGGCGACCTGCGCATCGGCAAGCACATCAAACAGGGCGAAATCATCGGGTATGTCGGAAGCACCGGATTGTCCACCGGAGCGCATCTTCATTACGAGGTCATCCGGCGCGGCGCCCAGGTCAACCCATTGAGCGTGAAATTCCCGACCGGTTACGCTCTGCGCGGCGCCGACCTTCAAAAATTCGTGCAGGCGCGCGCCGAGATCAATGTCAAAGCCGCCGGCCTCGCCAGCGAACTGCGCGTCGTCGAAGACAGCAGGGCGGCGCCGGAAAAGCCGCAACCCGCGAGGGCCACGGATCCCAGGCCCGCCGCCAAACGCAAGGCGCCGGGCTGAAGCCGGAACGGCTCTAGCTGGCCTTGCGCGCTGCCCGGCGCGGGCGCTGAGGTTCGGACTCCCCGCCCGATTCCGCGACCTGAATCGACAACCCACCCGCGGCAACGCCGATGCGCGCCGCTTGGCCGTCTTTCAGTTTGCCTTGCAGGATCAGTTCGGCGAGCGGGTTTTGGAGGTGCTTCTGGATCGTCCGCTTCAGCGGGCGGGCGCCATAGACCGGGTCGTACCCGGCGTCGGCGAGCCAGGCGCGCGCCGCCGCGTCGAGGTCGAGGTCAAGCTTACGGTCGGCGAGCAGCCGGCGCAGCCGGACCAATTGGATGTCGACGATCGCGCCCATTTGGCCGCGCGACAGCCGGTCGAACAGAAGAATCTCATCCAGCCGGTTGAGAAACTCCGGACGGAAGGCTCCGCGCACGGCGTCCATGACTTGGTCGCGCACGGCGCCCGAATCCTGGCCTTCGGGCTGGCTGGACAGGATGTCGCTCCCCAAATTCGATGTCATCAAGATGACCGTATTGCGAAAATCGACGGTGCGGGCCTGACCGTCGGTTAGCCGTCCGTCGTCCAACACCTGAAGGAGGACGTTGAAGACATCCGGGTGCGCCTTTTCGACCTCGTCGAACAGGATGACCTGATACGGCCTCCGGCGCACGGCCTCTGTCAGGCTGCCGCCTTCGTCGTAGCCGACATAGCCGGGTGGCGCGCCAATGAGCCGGGCGACGGAGTGTTTCTCCATATATTCCGACATGTCGATGCGGAACATTGCGGTCTCGTCGTCGAACAGGAATTCAGCGACAGCGCGCGCCAGCTCGGTCTTACCGACGCCGGTGGGGCCAAGAAAGAGAAAGGACCCGATCGGCCGGTTGGGGTCTTGAAGACCGGCCCGCGCGCGGCGCACGGCATTGGATACCGCGGCGATGGCTTCGTCCTGCCCGACCACGCGTTTCTTCAGCGATTCCTCCATGGCCAACAGCTTGGCGCGTTCGCCGGCAAGCATCTTGTCCATCGGGATCCCGGTCCAACGCGAAACCACGGCGGCGATGTCGGCATCGGTGACCGCCTCGTTGAGCAGGCGATGGCTCGCCTTGGTGTCGGCGTCCTTCATCTTGCGTTCGAGATCGGGGATCACGCCGTATTTGATTTCACCGGCGCGGGCAAGTTCGCCACGGCGCTGGGCGATGTCGAGATCGTTGCGGGCGTGGTCGAGCTGCTCTTTCAGCTTCTGCATGGCCGAAAGCGCGTCCTTTTCGGACCGCCATTGGGCAGTCAATTCGCCGGAGCGCGAATCGAGTTCCGCGATTTCCTTGTCGAGAACAACGAGCCGCTCCTTGGACGCGGCGTCGGTTTCCTTCTTCAGCGCCTCGCGCTCGATCTTGAATTGGATCAGGCGCCGGTCGAGTTCGTCGATGGCCTCGGGTTTGGAATCGATGGCCATGCGCAGCCGCGCCGCCGATTCGTCGATCAGGTCGATGGCCTTGTCGGGCAGGAAACGCCCGGTGATGTAACGGTGCGACAGCGTGGCCGCGGCCACGATGGCGCTGTCGGTGACGCGGACGCCGTGGTGCAACTCGTATTTTTCCTTGAGCCCGCGCAGGATCGAGATGGTGTCCTCCACCGTCGGTTCGCTGACGAAGACCGGCTGGAAGCGGCGGGCCAGGGCTGCGTCCTTCTCGACGTGTTTGCGGTATTCGTCGAGTGTGGTGGCGCCGACGCAGTGCAGATCGCCGCGAGCGAGGGCGGGTTTCAGCATGTTGGAGGCGTCCATCGCGCCTTCCGCCTTTCCCGCGCCCACCAAGGTGTGCATTTCGTCGATGAACAGGATGACGTCGCCCTGAGCGGCGCCGATTTCGGACAGAATCGCCTTGAGTCTTTCTTCGAATTCGCCGCGGAATTTTGCCCCGGCGACCATGGCGCCGAGATCGAGCGCGAGCAGGCGTTTGTCGCGCAGCGATTCGGGCACGTCGCCATTAACGATGCGCTGGGCGAGGCCTTCGACAATCGCGGTCTTGCCCACGCCGGGCTCGCCGATGAGGACCGGGTTGTTCTTGGTGCGCCGCGACAACACCTGAATGGTGCGGCGGATTTCCTCGTCGCGTCCGATGACGGGGTCGAGCTTGCCCTCGCGCGCCGCGGCGGTGAGGTCGCGCGCATATTTCTTCAACGCGTCATAACCCTGCTCCGCCGTCGGTGAATCCGCGGTGCGTCCCTTGCGGATGTCCTCGATGGCGCGGTTCAGGGTCTGGGGCGTCAGGCCGGCTTCCGCCAGAATTTTGGCTCCGGGTGTGCCGCTGGCCAGCGCGATCGCGAGCAACAGACGTTCGGCGGTAACGAAGCTGTCGCCGGCCTTCTGCGCGATCTGTTCGGCCGATTTGAACATCCGGGCGGTTTCGGGCGCAAGGTAGACTTGGCCGGCGCCGCTGCCTTCGACGCGCGGCAATTTGGTCAGCTCCAGTTCCAGCGCGGCGCGGGCCTTGGCGGGATTGGCGCCCGCCGCCTGCATGAGGTTGGAGGCCAGACCCTCGCCATCGTCGAGAAGAATTTTCAGCAGATGTTCGGGTGTCAGCCGTTGGTGCCCGGACCGCAGGGCTAGACCTTGAGCGGCTTGGACGAATCCGCGCGACCGTTCGGTGAATTTTTCTAGATCCATGACTTCCGACTTCCCCCTCTCAGGCGGGATTGAGCGGACCCCAAAGACAGGCATCCGCGTTCATATATGGAGCCGATTTGGCGGGTAACAAGACCGTGTAGGGCGAGCGCCGCGGCGAACATCGGGCGGTTGACCTGTCGCGCCAAGCCGCCGATAACCTGAGCACATGAAGATCGCCGCCATCTACCGCTATCCGGTCAAGGGCCTAAGCCCGGAATCCGTGCCCGAGGTCGTGCTTTCGGCCGGCGCGGCCCTGCCGCAGGATCGGCGTTTCGCCATCACCCATGGCGCCACGCGTTTTGATGCGGCCGCGCCGCAATGGCTGCGCAAGACGAATTTCTTGATGTTGATGCGTAATGAACGCCTGGCGCGGCTGAAGACCCGTTTCGACGATGCTTCCGATGTGCTGACGGTAGAACGCGACGGCAAGATCGAGTGCCGCGCCAATTTGTCCCAGGCGGTCGGGCGCAAGACGCTCGAACAATTCATCGCCGCCTTCCTGGGGGCGGAAACGCATGGGACGCCGCGGTTGGTCGAAGCCCCGGGCCATGTCTTTTCGGACGATGGCGGTGCCGTCGTGTCACTCATCAATATGGCCAGCGTCAGCGATCTGGAGCGTGTCGTGCGGGCCCCCGTCGATCCGCTACGGTTTCGAGGCAACGTTCACGTCGAGGGTGCCGCGCCGTGGCAGGAATTCACTTGGATAGATAGGATCCTGACGATAGGTCCGGCCCGGCTCAAGGTACAACGCCGCATTCGCCGATGCGCGGCGACCAATGTTGACCCGGTCACAGCGCGGCGCGACCTCAACCTTCCGCTCGGCCTCCAGGACGGCTTTGGGCACACCGACATGGGCGTCTATGCCGAAGTCATCGTCGGCGGTGCGATCAAGCTAGGCGATGAATTGACCCCCGGCTGACCGATAAAAAGCGGCGGCCATGGCCGGGACTTGCGATCATTCCTGAGGCGGCTCCGGTTCGGTCGCGGGGGCGTTGTTGTTGAACTCCGCGGCCGGAAATGCCTCCTGCCCGGTTTGTGGGGCTGGGGCGGCGGCGGTCTGCGGCGGTTGTTCCTCACCCGGCACCGGCGGGCGCTGGGCCTGTGCCTGCTGCTGGGCGCGATCGAAGCCGCCCGAATTGGCGTTGATCACGCGATAGTAGTGCTCGGCATGCTGATAGAAATTTTCGGCCGCGATTCGATCGCCGGCGGCGGTCGCGTCGCGGGCAAGTTGTAAGTACTTCTCAAGAACCTGATAGGCGTTGCCCCGGATACGAACATCCGGCCCATTGCTGTCAAAGGTCTGGGCTCTTGGCGGAATGTGGGGCTTGCGGCCGTTATTATTATTATTATTATTATTCGGGCGCCCACCCCGTGGGCGTTTATTTAGATTGGGACCTGGTCTCATGATGACTCATTACATTTGTTGGTGAAACATGGCCTCTGACCCGCAGAGGCGCCCTGCCAAGCAACCGTCGCCGCCAACTCGAACGGTTCTTCTGGTGGAGGGCCGGTGCGGACGAATCCGCAACACCAATCAAGATTTAACAGAAAGCCGGGCGCCGTACCATCGCTTTCCTCGGCCTCGCGGGCCTGGCCGGTTTACGGCCACTGCAGGACAAGGCAGCGATCGATGCGGGCGAGGTCCTTCCGGGCCATCGATAGATTGAGCCCGGCGTTCCGGGCCAAATTGGCAACCGACGCCCCTTGGCCCGCGCCAATCTCCAGGAACGCGGTCCCCGCCCCCGCCAGCAGCCGGATCAGCTCAGGGATAAGGGCGCGGTAACAGGCCAAACCATCATTGCCGGCAAACAGGGCGACGGGCGGCTCGAAGCGGCTGATTTCGGGCGCCAGCGTGTGCAACTCCGCGTCCGCGAGATAGGGCGGGTTGGCCAAGATCAGATCGAATTTCCCGCTGAGCGCGCTCGCCCAATCGCCTTGGACAAAACCCGCGCGTTCGCCGAGGCCGAGCCGCCACGCATTGTCCCGTGCCACGTTCAGCGCACGGGCACTGATATCCACGCCAACGCCGCGGGCATTGGGCAATTCGCTCAACACCGAGAGCAGCAGGCAGCCCGAACCGGTTCCAAGATCGAGAACGCGCATTGGCGCGCGGCGGTCGTGGGTCAGGTCGAGGGCGGCCGCAACGAGCGTTTCGCTGTCGGGTCGGGGAATCAGGACGGCATCGTTGACGCCAAACGGCAGACTCCAGAATTCCCGCTCACCCAGGATATAGGCGATCGGCTCCCGGTCGATCCGGCGGCGGACCACAACCGCCAGCCTCTCCGCCTCCTCGGGCGCGAGCCGGCGGCCGGGACGGCCGATGACGGCATCGGCATCGATCCCCAACACGTGCCCGGCAAGCAACCGAGCCTCGAGCCGCGCCCCGTCGACGCCGGCCGCGGACAACAGGCGCGCGGCCTCGGCGAGCGCTGCGTCGAGCGTGGCCAGGGCCAAGAGATCGATCACGCCAGGTCCGTGAGCCGCGCGGCCTCGTCCTCGGCGGTCAGGGCATCGATGAACTCGTCCAGCGCCTCGCCCTCCAGAACCTTGTCGATCTTGTAGAGCGTCAGGTTGATGCGGTGATCGGAGACGCGGCCTTGCGGGAAATTATAGGTGCGGATGCGTTCGGAACGATCGCCGGTGCCCACTTGGCCGCGGCGTTTGGCCGAACGCTCGGCCTCGCGCTGCGCGCGCTCCATCTCATAGAGTCGGGCACGAAGGATCTTCAGCGCCTTGGCCTTGTTCTTGTGCTGCGACTTTTCGTCCTGCTGTTGGACGACGAGGCCGGTCGGCAGATGGGTGACGCGGACGGCACTGTCGGTCGTATTGACCGATTGGCCGCCGGGGCCGCTGGATCGGAAGACATCGATCCGCAAATCCTTGTCGTCGATCTTGATGTCGACCTCCTCCGCCTCGGGCAGGACGGCCACGGTTGCGGTCGAGGTATGGACGCGCCCGGAGGATTCGGTGACCGGCACACGTTGGACGCGATGCACGCCCGATTCGAATTTGAGCCGCGCGAACACACCCCGGCCGCTGATCGAGGCAATCGCTTCCTTGAAGCCGCCGATGCCGGTTTCCGACAGCTCCATGGTTTCGAATTTCCAATTGCGGATGGCGGCGTAGCGCTGATACATGCGGAAAAGCTGGGCGGCGAACAACGCCGCCTCGTCCCCACCCGTGCCGGCCCGCACCTCGAGGATGGCGTTGCGCTCGTCCGCCGCGTCCTTCGGTAGCAGCATAAGCAACACTTGGCGTTCGATTCGGGGCAGGGTCTCTTTCAGCGCATAGAATTCGGTCTCGGCGAGGCTACGCATTTCGGAATCGGCGCCGCTGTCGGTCATGATCGCGGCGAGATCGGCGAGTTCGGCTTGGGCCTTGCGTAGGGCAAGAACGCGCTCCGCCACCGGCGCCAGTTCCGCATATTCCTTCGACAGCCGCGTGACCTCGCGTGAATCGATCCCTTCGGCTTGCAGGGACGTGCCGAGTTCGGCGTGGCGAGCCAACACTTGATCCAGCTTGGTTTGCAGACTCATCGATCATTCCCTCCGCCGTCGAGGTTGAACAGCCGGCGGAGCAAACGCGCGGCAGCTTCCATATCTTCGCGACCGGATGGATTGGCGGCAATCGCGCGCAGAATCAAGGACGGATCGTGCAGCAGGCGATTGATCAGCCGACGCGTGGCCTCGGCCGCGTCGGCATCGGTCGCGCTCTCCAGCACTTGATTGCGCGTGTCTTCGAAATGGCGGCGCAACACCGACAGCAGGGGGACGGCCTGGCGCTCGGCGCGGCCGCGCTCGAACGCCGCCACCTCGGCATCCAGAATGGCCCAGGCCGCCTTGGCCGCCGTTTCTCGCGTCGCCCGCGTGGCCATGGCCACGCCTTCGAGGTCGTCGAGATCGTAGAGAAAGACGCCGTCGAGGGAATCGGCCGTGGGATCAACATCGCCGGGAACCCCGAGGTCGATGACAAAAATCGGCCGCCGGCGGCGGAGCTTCAGCGCCGCATCCAGATGCGCTGCCGCAACCAGGGTCTGGCCGCCGCCCTGGGCGGTGACGCAGATATCGGCCTTGGCGAGCAGGGCCGTGGGGTCGTCGAAGGCGGCGTGGTGGCATTTGAGGCGCCGCGCCGTCTCCTCGGCGCGGGCGAGCAACGGCCCGCTCACGGTGAGCCGGTACAGCCCGGCCGCCCGCAGATGGTCGACCAGCAATTCGCCCATTTCGCCGCTGCCGATCAACAACCCGGCACACCGCTCCAGATCGCCGTGAATCTCCCGGGCCAGTTCGACCGCGGCAGCAGCGATGGAGACCGGGCCCTCGGCGATCGCGGTTTCGCTGCGTATCTTCTTGGCCGTGGCATAGGCCGATTGCAGCACAGCCTCCAATTCGGCGCCGGTCATGCCGGCGGTGGCCGCGGCGCGATGGCCGGATTTGAGCTGGCCCAGGATCTGCGGTTCGCCGACGACCAGGCTGTCAAGCGAGGCGGCGACCGCGAAGATGTGGCGAAGGGCCGCGCCTTCCTCGATCCTGTACAACTGGCGCTCCATGTCGGCATCCCGCACACCCGCCTGTTCGGCGAAAAGCCCGACGATGGCGGCGGCCGCTGCCGCCGGATCGGGGTGGGCGGCTTGAACTTCGATGCGGTCGCAGGTGGACAACACAATCGCTTGGGCGAGGCCCGCCCGGCGCAATCGCTCGAGAAACCCGCCCATCGTGTCTTCGGTCACGTAGAGACCTTCGCGCAAAGCCGGGGAACTCGAGCGATGGTTGGCGCCAACCACGACCAATCGCGCCAGGCCCGGCGGGGGTTTGTCCGGCGTGGCGGCCATGCCGCTACCGGAAACGGGCGAGGCTGTCGTTCAGGTCCGAGAGCGGAACTTCCGACTGCTCGCCCGTGTCGAGATCGCGAATCGTCGCGGCGCCCCGCTTCATTTCATCCTCGCCCAACAGAAGAGCGACGCGCGCATTGGCCTTGTTGGCCGCTTTCATGCGTTTGCCGACATTGCCTCGATAACCGAGTTCGACCGCGAAGCCGGCCTTCCGCAAACCAGCGGCGAGAAGCGGCGCCTCGGCCTCCGCTTCCGGTCCGATGGGCACGATGGCGATCGGGCGCGGCGGCGGCGGCGCCTCGGCCAGCAGCATCGCCAGGCGCTCCACGCCACCGGCCCAGCCGATCGCCGGCACGGTCGGGCCTCCCATCGTCGCCACCAACCCGTCATAACGGCCGCCGGCGAGCACCGCACCTTGCGCGCCCAAAGCCTCGGTCGTGAATTCAAAGGCGGTGTGGCAATAATAATCGAGGCCGCGCACCAGCCGCCGATTGACGATGAAGGTGATGCCGAGGCGCTCCAGCCCCTGCGTGACCTGGCCGAAAAATTCCTTCGATTCGGCATTGTGAAAATCGGTGAAAAGCGGCGCGTCGGCGACCAGCTTGCGATCGCCCTCATCCTTTGAATCGAGGATACGCAAGGGATTGCGTTCCAGCCGGAGGCGGCTATCGGGCGACAGCGCGCCGACATGCCCCTGGAAATACCCGACCAAAGCCGCGCGATATGCCGCACGGCTCTCCGCATCGCCGAGGGTATTGATCTCGAGCCTGGTCTTGGACAGCACACCGAGCCCATCGAGGATGGCGGCGCCCAAGGCGATGGTGTCGATGTCGGCCGGCGGTTCCGCCACCCCCAGATTTTCGACCCCGATCTGATGGAATTGGCGCAGGCGGCCCTTTTGCGGCCGTTCATATCGGAACATCGGCCCGTAGTAGAAAAACTTGAGCGGCAGGCGTTGGGCGAGGCCACCGGAAATCAGCGCGCGGCAAACGCCGGCGGTTCCCTCGGGTCGCAGCGTCACTTCGTCGCCACCGCGATCGGTGAAACTGTACATTTCCTTGGTCACGATATCGGAGGTGTCGCCGAGCGTGCGTTTGAAGACCTCGGAGAACTCGAAGATAGGCGTCGCGATTTCCTCGAAACAATAACGCGTGGCGATTTCGCGCGCCGTCTCCGCCACCCTGCGGTGGCGGCGCATGTCCTCGCCAAGAAGGTCATGCGTGCCGCGAACCGGCTGCAGGCCTGCCATTCGATAACGCCGGTCGGTGACTAGAGGACGGGGGAACGAGCGGTTTCGACGGCTGGCCCGGCGGCCTCGATTTCGCGCGCCCGCCGTTCAACCATGTTCGCTAGGTGCTCGACCACCGATTCATCCTTCAGCCGATGGTGCGGTACGCCAGACACATAGACCATATGCGTGTCGTTGCCGCCGCCGGTCAAGCCGATATCGGTCTCGCGCGCCTCGCCTGGGCCGTTGACCACGCAGCCGATGACCGACAGTGTCATCGGCGTGGTGATATGGGCCAGCCGCTGTTCCAGGGCGTCGACCGTTCGGATAACGTCGAATTGCTGGCGGGCACAGGATGGGCAGGCGATCACGGTCACACCGCGGCGGCGCAGCCCGAGCCCCTTCAGGATTTCATAGCCGGCCTTGACCTCCTCCACCGGATCGGCGGCGAGCGAGACCCGGATCGTGTCGCCGACGCCGGCCCACAGCAGCGAGCCGATTCCGATCGCCGATTTCACCGTGCCGCTGCGCAGCGCCCCGGCCTCCGTGATCCCAAGATGAAGCGGATAGTCGCAGACCTCTGCTAGTCCCTGATAGGCGGCGACGGCCAGGAAGATGTCGGAGGCCTTGACGCTGATCTTGAACTCGAAGAAATCCTCGTCCTCGAGCATTCGGGCATGGGTGAGGGCGCTCTCGACCATCGCCTCGGGACAGGGCTCCCCGTATTTTTCGAGGAGGTCGCGTTCGAGGCTGCCGGCATTGACGCCAATGCGCATAGAGCAGCCATAATCCTTCGCGGCCTTGACCACCTCGCGCACGCGCGCGCGGCTGCCGATGTTGCCGGGATTGATGCGAAGACAAGCGGCGCCTGCCTGTGCGGCTTCGATGGCGCGCCGATAGTGGAAATGAATGTCGGCGACGATCGGAACCTTGGCCGCCTTGACGATCGCGGACAAGGCTCGGGTGGAGTCCTCGTCCGGGCAGGAGACGCGCACGATGTCGGCGCCGGCATCTTCCAGCGCGGTGATTTGGGCGATCGTCGCCGCGGCATCCGATGTCAGGGTATTGGTCATCGACTGAACGGTAATCGGTGAATCGCCGCCGACGGCGACGCCGCCGACCCTGATCTGCCGGGATTTTCGCCGTATGATCTGCCGATACGGCCGAATCGTCATGTTTTGCTCCGGGTGGCCGGGCGCGGCGCCTGAAGACGCCCGCGCCCGCGGCTGGTCAGGTACGCAGGAGTCTCAACGGCCCGAGGCGCCGCCGGCGGTCGCGCGATTAGCCTCCGGCACCGCGGTGCCGCTCAACAGTCGGTCGGGGTCCAGCGCGACGTCGCGGCGAACGAAACCCGGACGCCCGATGGCCGGGGCTTGGCGCCCATCGACGAGTATGTCCAGCCCGCCGGCATTCCCGGTATAGAGGAAAAGGCCGGCGCGGGCCGGGACCATGTAGCTGTCGCCCTGTTTCATCGTCCGCATGAAAACGATGGTGCCGCCGGCATCGTTGACTTGAACCCAGCTTTCCGCGGTCGCTCGGATCAGCACGCGGCTATAGATATTAACGTCGCCGTAGAGCCGTGGCGCGTTGCCGCCGACGCTTTCGGGGGCGGCAGGAATGGCGTTGATATCGGCAAATGAAGGGGCGGCCGGCGGCGGAGGTGCCGGTGGCGCCGCCAGCGCCAGCGTGGGCGGCGGCGCCGACCGGGGCGGCGGCGGGGCCGGCGGCACGGCGGCCTGTGGTGGAATCGGGGATGCGATGGCGGAAGTTGCCGGCGTGGGCAACTCGACCGGGGCCGGCGTTGTGGGGTGGGCGGTGGTGGCCGCCGCGCTTGAGGTTGTTTCCCGGGGTGCGTCTCTCGGCGCCACCGACAGCCGTACTGGCACCGCCGGAGCCCGCGTCGTGGCGGCCTCTTCGAGCGAGGACAGATAGTACCAGCCGCCATAAGCGGCAACGGCCACGATCAGCGACACTAGCAGGATAGCGCCGCTGGGCAGACGCCCTTCCGGTAGCGGCGCGGGAAAGACGAGTTCGGCGCTGTGGTCGGCGCCCGCGGCCTCTTCCTTGAAACGGCGCAAAACGTCGGTCTGGTCGAGCCCCAGATGGCGGGCATAGGCGCGAATGAACCCCGCCGCATAGACGGCACCGGGGAGGTCGTTGAATCGTCCTTCTTCGATCGCCTCGAGATAGGGTAGGCGAACCCGCAGTGCCTTGGCGACGTCGCTCAATTCCCAGCGACCCCGGAGCCGCTCGGCGCGCAGCAGCGAGCCGACGCCGGAAATGTCATGGTTGCCGCGCGGCGACTCGACCGGGGGCTCGGTCTCACCGCCGACAATAAGCAAACGCTTACGTTTGCGTTGCACCATGTTCAATTTCATCCTCCACAGCGAACCGGAATCAAGATCGCCGCCCGCCCCGGCGGACGACCCAACCCCGACCCGATTCGCCGGGATTTCCCAGCACTTCTAACCCATTTTTACCAAGAAACCGCTCCCAGTAGCAACGAAGTTGGTAAAATTCAAGTTAACGGTGTCTCAGACGGCGACGCCGTGATCGCGGGCAAAAGCCAGCAGCCGATCGCGAATGGTATGCGCGGATGTTGCGTATAGGGAATCGAGGAAGACTTCCAGGGGCCGCAACTCCAGGCTGCGGACCATGGCTTTCACCGGTCCAATGGCCGGCCCTGGCATCGACAGGCTGCGCATGCCGATCCCGATCAGAGCCATGGTTTCGAGGGGACGCGACCCCATGTCGCCGCAAATCGCGAGCGGCACCTGCGCCGCCGAACAGCGCAGGGCGAGGTCATGCAGAAAGGACAGAATGACCGGCGACAAGACATCGTAACGATCCGCCAGGCGAGGGTTGCCGCGGTCGGAGGCGAAGAGGAACTGGATCAGATCGTTGCTTCCCACGGACAGAAAATCGGCGCGGCGCAGCAGGGCCGGAAGCTGCAACGCCAACGCCGGCACTTCCAGCATGGCGCCGACGCGCAGGGGCGAGGGCAGGGGGCCGCCGCGCGCCGCCGCGCGCTCGACTTCAATATCGAGGATGGCGCGGGCGGCATCGAATTCGGCAACCTCGGCGACCATTGGAAACATGACGTCGAGCCGCGCGCCGGAAGCGGCCTGGATCAGGGCACGTAATTGCTGGCGCAGGAGATGGGGGCGGTCCAGCGCGATGCGAATGGCGCGCCAGCCCATGGCGGGGTTTTCGTCGCCGGTGCTGCTCATATAGGGCAGAACCTTGTCGCCGCCGACATCAAGGGTGCGGAAGACCACGGGTTTTCCGTCCGCGGCGGCGTAAATCTTGCGGTAAAGGTCCGCCTGGGCGGCGACATCGGGGAAATCGGCCCGCACCATGAAGGGGATTTCCGTCCGATAGAGCCCGACACCGTCAGCCCCCGCCGATTTCAAATGGGAAAGGTCGATGAGCAGCCCGGCATTGAGGTTCAGCGATATACCGATGCCGTCGCGGGTTACGGCCGGCTGGGTACTCATCGCGAGATAGGACGCCTGCCGCTCTTCGCGGCCTTGCATGCTGGTCGCGAAAACGTCGCGTACATCCTCGCTTGGCCGCACGAACACCTGGCCGTTGTTACCATCGACGATCACGGCGTCGAGGGGTTCGACACGGGCCAGCGCATCTTTGACCTGTCCGATCACGGGAATGTCGAGCGCGCGGGCGACGATGGTCACGTGGGCGGTTGGCGAGCCTTCCTCCAGGATCAGTCCGCGCAGCCATTTGCGGTCGTAGTCGAGCAGCTCCGCCGGCCCCATCGAGCGCGCGAAGACGATGATGGGCCCGGGCGGGTCCGGCAAGATCGGCGCGGTTCGGCCGCCCGATAGATGAACGATCAGTCGGTTCCCCAGATCGTCGAGATCGGAAAGGCGCTCGCGCAGATAGGGGTCGGTCGCCTGAGCCATGCGGGCGCGTGTGTCGTCCTGTACTTTCTGCACCGCGGCCTCGGCGGTTAGGCCGGTGTGCACGGCCTCGCCGATACGCGCGACCCAGCCGCGATCGTCGGCGAACATGCGATAGGATTCGAGAATTTCACGATGTTCGCCGCCATCCCGGACATCGGCGGCGGCCAACATGTCGTCGAGCGCCGACCGCATACCAGCGACGGCTTGCTGCAAGCGATCGAGTTCGGCGTTCACATCTTCGGCCACCATCTGAGTGATGGTGACGCGCGACCGATGGAGGACGGCCACCCCCATCGCCAAGCCGTCATTGAGCACGCGGCCTTCGAGGCGTGTCGGCAGCGTCGCGATCCCTTCGGCCGGCGCCAATTCCTCGGCACTGATCAGACCGCCCCCGCCGATTAGCTCTGCGAGCACCATGGCCACGGTCTGCAACGTTTCGACTTCACCTTCCTCATATTCGCGAAAGCTGCGATTCTGCACGACCAACACGCCGATGACCCGGCCGCTGCGCAGCACGGGTACACCCATGAACGAATGGTAGATTTCCTCGCCGGTCTCCGGCCGATAGGCGAAGTCGGGATGGGATTGCGCGTCGGCCAGGGCGAGGGGCCGGGATTGGGCGGCGATGTTTCCGACCAGGCCCTCCCCGACATTCAGCCGTGTGCGATGGACAGCCTCGGGCTTCAGCCCTTCGGTGGCAAAGAGCTCCAGAACGTCGCCGGTGCGCAGAACATAAGCGGAGCAGACCTCGGCCACCAATTCCGAGGCAACGATGCGCACGACCTTATCGAGCCGGTGCTGACCTGTTCCGGGCGCCGCCATGGCGTCGCGGACGCGCCGCAGGAGGCGCCGAGAGCCCGCCCAAACCTCGTCGACTTGGGCCATTGCATCACTCGCCCGCGGCGGCGCGCGCGGTCAGCGCCGCGACCGCCTGGTCCACGAGTTCGGCGATGATCTCCGCCGTCGACTGTTCACGAGTGACCATCCCGACGCTTTGGCCGGCCATCAGCGAGCCGTATTCGACGTCGCCGTCGATCGCCGCGCGGCGCAAGGCGCCTGCCCAGAAATGCTCGATTTCGAGCTGCGCGTCTTTTTGCGTCAGCGCGCCGCCCTCGAAACGGTCGATGACTTGGCGCTGTGTCTCCAGGAAGCGTTCGGTCGCCTTGTTGGTTAAGGCGCGTACGGGAATCACCGGAAATCGAGGATCGAGCTGGAGCGAGGGCATGGCATCGCGCGCCGCGGCCCGGATGAAGGCCTGTTTGAAACGAGGATGGGCAATCGACTCGGTAGCGCATACAAAACGCGTGCCAAGCTGGCAGCCGGCGGCGCCCATATCGAGATAGGAAACGATCGCCTCGCCGCGCCCGATGCCGCCGGCGACGAAGATCGGAACCTCGCGCACATGGGGTAGGATTTCCTGGGCCAAGACGCTGGTGGAGACGGCACCGATATGCCCGCCCGCCTCCATGCCCTCGATCACCAGGGCGTCGATGCCCGAACGTACCAGCTTGCGCGCGATGGCGAAGGCGGGGGCGAAGCCGATCACCTTTGTGCCGGACTCCTTAAGGCGGGTGAGCGCCGTGTTGGGCGGCAAGCCGCCGGCCAGCACCACATGCCCGACCTTCGCCTGAATACAGGTTTCGGCGAGTTCGAGAAGCTGGGGGTGCATGACGATGAGGTTCACGCCGAAGGGGCGATTGGTCAGCGCCATGGTCGCCGCGATTTCCTCGGCGAGTTTGTCGGGCAACATCGAGCCGCAGGCGATGACGCCGAAGGCCCCCGCATTCGACATGGCGGCGACCAGGTGCCGTTCCGACACCCAGGTCATCGCCCCGCCCATGATCGCTACATCGCTGCCGAGAAACTCCCGCCCCCGCCGCCACAGGCGGTCGAGCCGGGCGCGCGCCGCGTCCGCATCCGAGCGGTCACGTGGCATCCAACCCATAGGCGGTATGGAGGGTGCGAAGGGCGAGTTCGAGGTAATCCTCGCCGATGAG
This sequence comes from Asaia bogorensis, assembly GCA_945892765.1. Taxonomy (GTDB): domain Bacteria; phylum Pseudomonadota; class Alphaproteobacteria; order CACIAM-22H2; family CACIAM-22H2; genus SHVT01. Next base: position 6,460 of record CAMDDQ010000012.1, on the reverse strand, counting down.
GACGCTGACCTTGATCTCCGAGGTCGAGATGACCTGGATGTTGATGCCCTTTTCGGCGAGGGCCCGGAACATCGTGAGGGCAACGCCGGCGTGGCTCCGCATGCCGATGCCGACAACGGAAACCTTGGCGACGGCGGGGTCGGCATGGAGGTCACGGAAACCCAGGGCCTGCTGACGCGATTTGAGCGTGCTGACCGCCCGGTCCAAATCCGCCTTGGCGACGGTGAAGGTAAGGTCGGTGGTGCGGCCGTCCTCCGACACGTTCTGCACGATCATGTCGATGTTGATGGCCGCGTCGGCCAAAGGCCCGAAAATGGCGGCCGCGACGCCGGGCCGATCCGCGACCTTGCTGAGGGTGATCTTCGCCTCGTCGCGATTATAGGCGATGCCGCTGACGACGTGTTTTTCCACGATTTCTTCCTCGTCCACAACCAATGTTCCCGGCGCATCCTCGAAGCTCGACAACACCTGCACGCGCACGCGCCGGTTCATGGCCAGCTCCACCGACCGGGTTTGGAGAACCTTGGCTCCCAGGGAGGCCATCTCCAGCATCTCTTCGTACGTGATCTTATCGAGCTTGCGCGCCTTAGTAACGATTCGCGGATCGCAGGTATAGATGCCGTCGACGTCGGTATAGATGTCGCACCGATCAGCGCCCAAGGCGGCAGCCAGCGCGACGGCCGAGGTATCGGAACCACCGCGGCCGAGCGTGGTCACCCGCCCATCCGGGGCCTGGCCCTGAAAGCCCGCGACCACGGCGGCCTGGCCCTTTTTGATGCCGGCTTCGAGCGCGTCGGTGTTGACGTTTTGGATGCGCGCCTTGCCATGCACGTTGTCGGTGAAAATGGGAACCTGCCAGCCAAGCCAGGACCGCGAGGGCACGCCAATTTCCTGGAGCGCGATCGCCATCAATCCGCTGGTGATTTGTTCGCCGGCGGCGACGATGACGTCGTATTCGCGCGAATCGTGGACCGTCGCTATTTGGTTGGTCCAGGCGACAAGCTGGTTCGTGGCCCCGGCCATCGCCGACACGACGACGGCGACTTCGTTGCCGGCATCGACCTCGCGCTTGACCCTGCGGGCCGCGGATTTGATACGGTCGACATCGGCGACGGATGTGCCGCCGAATTTCAGGACGATGCGCGCCATGGATGACGAACTCGAATTAGCCGAAACGTTGGTCGGGCGCGAAGCCCGGCTTCGTGAGTGGGAGAAGCCTGGCGGGCCATTGCCGCAGACCGGGTGACGCATTCATACTGACGGCCGGTGGTGCAGGCAAGGTGGATAGGCGGCATTTTTCAGTGACCCAATCATGAATACCACGGCGACCGTGAAGGATCGCACATCCACGGGAAGCGTCGACGCGGCGGAGATCGCCCGATTCGACGCCATGGCGTCCGATTGGTGGAACCCGACCGGCATCTTTCGGCCGCTCCACCGGCTCAATCCCGCGCGGCTGGATTTCATCCGCGATGCGGTCGTTGCCCATGCCAGGCGCGATGCGGCCGCGATCACGCCCTTCGCTGGGCTTGATGTCCTCGATATCGGGTGCGGCGGCGGCCTGATCACGGAGCCCATGCGCCGGCTGGGGGCGACAGTCCTGGGTATCGATATGGCCGAAGCGGCCATCGACGTCGCCCGCCGCCACGCCGCGCAATCCGAACTCGATATCGACTATCGGCGCTGCGCCGCTGAGGATTTGGCCGCTTCGGGCGAAACGTTCGATGTCGTGCTGGCCTTGGAAGTGATCGAACATGTGGCCGATCGCGGCTCATTTTTCAGCGCCTGCGCCAAGCTGCTGAAACCGGGCGGCGCGTTGGTGGCCTCGACCCTCAACCGCACGCCGCAGGCCTTCCTGCTCGCAATCGTCGGCGCGGAATATTTGCTGGGCTGGCTGCCGCGCGGCACCCATGATTGGCAGAAATTCGTAAGGCCGTCCGAACTCGCCCGCGAGGCGCGACAAGTCGGGCTGGAGGTTACCAGCCTGAAGGGCCTGGGTTATCGCCCGCTCACCGATTCCTGGAGCCTCGGCGAGGATTTGGGGGTGAATTACCTGGCCTTCGCGGTCAAGGCCTGATCGGGATTCCGCGCGGCGCTAGGAATTGTGGCGGTTGACCCAGGGAATTTTCTGGAACTCCACGCCTTCCTCGGCGAGGTCCTTGGCTTGGTCGTCGGTGGCCTCGCCATAGATGTTGCGCTTCTCGGTCTCGCCGTAATGGATCTTGCGCGCTTCTTCCGGGAAATTCGGGCCGACATAGTGGCCGTTCGCCTCGATCATTCGGCGCAGTTCCTGCAATTGGCGGATAACCGGGGCTACGCGAGCCGCATCCGAAGCGGCCGGCGGGGCGGGCGCGGCGGCGGGTTCTTCGGCGCCCCGGCCGATGCGCGGGGCCATCGGGGCCTTGGCTACCGCCGCGGAACCGCAAACCGGGCACGCGACCTGCTTCTTGGAACGTTGGCGATCGAACGTCGCGCCGTCCTTGAACCAAGCCTCGAACACGTGGTCGCCTTCGCATTTGAGATCGAACAGGATCATCAAGGCCCCGCTTTTCCCAATTCAGCGAGGGGATATAGTACCCCGGAAGCAGTGTCAAATTAGGGTTGTGCGGGGGATAGTGCCACAAAATGGTTAAAGACAGCGAAATAAACCCCTCGCCGCGGGGGCATTCCGAAACTCTACCCGCCTCCGCGTGGGTCCGCCGCTTCGCCGAGTTGATACCGAAGGGCGGCACCGTTCTCGATCTTGGCGCGGGTGCCGGCCGCCATGTTCGCTGCCTGTCGGGGCGAGGACACCCCGCGGTGGCCGTCGACAAGGACGTTTCCGCGCTCGCCGATCTTACCGGCGTCGCCGGCATCGAAATCCGGGCCGCCGATCTCGAGGACGGCTCGCCCTGGCCGCTTGGCGACCGGCGTTTCGCCGCGATCGTCGTCACCAACTACCTGTATCGGCCATTGTTCCCGTCCATCCTGGCCGCCTTGGCGGCGGGAGGATTGTTGATCTACGAGACCTTTGCGCGCGGCAATGAAAAATTCGGGCGTCCGGCCAATCCGGCCTTCTTGCTGCGGAGCGGGGAGCTGCTCGAACTGGCTCGCGGGCGGCTGCGCGTCGTCGCCTACGAACATGGCGAGGTGGCGGAACCGCGGCCGGCCGTGATTCAACGCATCGCGGCCTTCAACCTTCCCGACGATCCTGCCTAGACCCGGCGGGCTTGGGCAGGCCGTTGTCTTACTCGATCCTGGTCGCGCCGGCCTCGGTGACGATCCAATCCAGCTTCTGGTCGTGCTCGCCGGTGGGAATGCGCGGAACCTGCTGCCCAGCATAAGCGACGCCCACGGCCAACACGGCGCGACCGCCCCGTCGTAACCGGGTCAGTGTGCGATCGTAATAACCGCCGCCGTAACCCAGCCGATGACCGGCGGAATCGAAGGCGAGCATGGGGACAAGCACGACATCCGGCCCGACCTCTTGGCGATCGGCTCCGGGAAATGAGGTGCCGAAGGCGCCGCTGATCAGGGTGTCGCCAGGGCGCCAGCTTCGGAAGATCAAGGGCTCGCCCTTCCCCATGACGACCGGCAGCCCGATGGCGTGGCCACGGCGATGGAGTTCAAGCAACAGCGGGCGGGGGTCCATCTCATCGCGCATCGGCCAATAGCCGCTCACCGCCGTTTCGGCGCGCAGGGTGATCGCGGCCAGGAGGCGATCGCGCAGCCTTTCCCCGGCGATGGGAGAATCCGATTGCGCGGCGGCGAGGGTGGCACGGCGCGCGCGGGCCTCGCGGCGGAGCGCGGCTTTGTCGAATTCGCCACTCATCGCTGCGTTTTCCGGCGCTGGGAGAAGGTGGGGCGGGGCCGCAAAGGCCGTTGGCTATTGCTGATCCTCTGTGGCCTGCTTGTGCAGGTGGGCGCCATATGATGAAGCCAAGGCTTCGTCAGAGACAGCTCCCTAGAGGTCACTATTGGCCCAGGGATTAGCGAACCTGACGCACCGCGCAGCGTCCGCCCCGCCGATACATCTAGTCTCTATCCGCCCGTGCGGCAATGGGGCTCGCTCACCCGGCCGATGGACGCAGCAGCGTGAACAACTCCTGCGGTTCACTCACGCCGCGCAAGGCATAACGGCCGAGCGAGACGAGCCGGCCGCGGGATTCGCCGGCGGAGGCGGCAAAGGCGGAGGACAGGATCACTTCCTGCTCAAGCGAACGGCCCATGGCCTCGATCCGCGCGAGTTCATTGACCGCGGGACCGACAACCGTGAAATCCAGCCGCTCGGCGCTGCCGATATTGCCGCAGAAGACCTCGCCGATATGCAAGGCCAAATCGAAACGCGTGATCGGCAGACCGGCGGCGCTCCGACGTCTATTCACCTCCGCCAACCCGGCGAAAGCGGCATCCCCCGCGGCCAGGGCGCGGCGGCAGGCATTGTCGGCAGTGTCCAGAGCGAAGGTGCCGAGGATCCCGTCGCCCATGAATTTCAGGACTTGGCCGCCATTGGCGTGGATCGCCGAAACCAGGCAATCGGCGTAGTCGTTGAGCAAGGGAACGATCTGGTCCGAAGCCGTGCGGTCGACGATTTTGGTAAAGCCCTGTAGGTCGCTCAACCAAAGCACCGTGCGGATGGGTTCGGACACGCCCCGCTCGATATTGCCTTTAAGCACGCGGCGGCCGGCATCGTGGCCGAGATAGGTTTAGACCAAAGTGTGGGCGATGCGCGCGACCGAGACGCCGCGGATGGCGATGGCGAGGATCGGGACGAGCCGCTCCAGCGCCTGGGCCTCGTCGTCGGTGAAACCCCCGGGGCGATCCCCGGTCCACGACGAATAGACGCAATCCATCGTGCCGATCACCGCACCCTCGCCAAAGCGGTTGGTGAACATCAGATAGTCCGTTGCGCCCTCGGCACGCAAATCGTCGAGGATAGGAAAATGCGCCGGTTTCGGGGTGTTCTCGATTCGCCGGCGCAAGATGCACTCGCCGCTTTTCAGCAAATAATTGAACGGGCTGCGAAGCCAGCCGTCGGATTCGTCCGGGCCGGTGCTGCGTTTATATTCGTCGCGCCGAACGGCCGGGGCATCGCGGCTCCACACGAAAAGATGCCCGCCGAGTACGGGATGCAGGGTGTCGATGCCCAGTACCGCGCGCTTCAGCGGGAGGCCGGGGGCGACGGCGCGGGCGCAGAGCCCTTGCAGCAAGTCGCCTTCGCTGGCCCCGCGCAGCGAATCCTCGGCGATCGCTTCGCTCAGCCGCAGGATCGCTTCGGAATTCATGGCCGGCGGGTCAGGCGCGTTCGAGTCTCGCAGCCAGGGCCTCGACGCGGGAAGCCAGCGCTTCGAGCCCCTCGCCAAGTTTGCCGTCGCCCGCGGAGCCCTCGCCCTTGGCGCGCAGCTCGGCAAGTTCCTCATAGGCATCGGTCAGCTCGTCGGCGATCAACAGGTTGGTTAGGACAAGCAGGAGGCTTTCGTTGACCTGCGGACCGGCCTTCGCCGCCAGCTCGCCCAAACGCCGGTCGACATATTCGGCGAGCCGCGCCACATGCGCTTCCTGGCCGTCATCACAAGCCACGGGATACCGCCGGCCATAGATCGTGACCATGACTTGCGCCACGTCAGTCGCCCAACATGGTTTTCAGCCGCGCGATAGTGGCGTCGAGCTTGCGGCCCAACGCCGCGATGTTGGCTGGCGCACCGGCAGAAGCTTTGCCAGCCGGCGCCGGACGCGATTTCAGCGCGGTCTCAAGCCGTGCCACCGCCTGGTTCAGCCGTTTTGCCGCTGAATCGATTTTCATCATGACGTGACGATATGCGCCGGAGCCCAACCGGTCAACGCTGGAAGGGCTCGGCGTCCTAGAGGGCCTTGACGATTTCCTCGCACATCTTCTTGGCGTCGCCGAACAACATCATCGTGTTGTCGCGATAGAACAGCTCGTTCTCCACGCCGGCATAACCCGAGGCCATAGAGCGTTTGACGAACAGAACGGTCCTGGCCCTTTCCACGTCGAGGATGGGCATGCCGAAGATCGGGCTTTGTGGATTGGTCTTGGCGGCCGGGTTGGTGACGTCGTTGGCGCCGATGACATAAGCGACGTCGGCCTGGGCGAAATCGCGGTTTATTTCGTCAAGCTCGAAGACCTCGTCATAAGGCACGTTGGCTTCGGCGAGCAGCACGTTCATGTGGCCGGGCATGCGGCCGGCCACCGGGTGGATCGCATAACGCACGGTCACGCCGCTCTTCTTCAACAGATCGGCCATTTCGCGCAGGGCATGCTGGGCCTGGGCCACGGCCATGCCATAGCCGGGTACGATGATGACCGAACTGGCGTTCTTCATGATGAAGGCGGCGTCGTCGGCCGAGCCCTGTTTGACCGGCCGGGTCTCGACGCGGGCCTCTCCGGCCGGGCCGGAGTCGCCGCCGAACCCGCCCAGGATCACGCTGATGAAGCTGCGGTTCATCGCCTTGCACATGA
>CAMDDQ010000011.1 GCA_945892765.1 Asaia bogorensis | reverse complement strand
GTTTCGCCAGAACCGTGGCGGACAAGATCGTGTTCATGGCCGAAGGCGAGATCGTCGAAAGCGCCGCGCCAGAAGAATTCTTCTCAAACGCGCGAACCGAACGCGCGCGTCAGTTCCTGTCGCAAATCCTCGGTCATTGAAGGGCGATTGGTCCGGTTGCGGCCACAGGAGGTTCCAGGAGCCTGGTTTCCTGTCGATAGGGGGCGAAACCCGCCCGCTGATACAGGGCGAGAGCCCGGGGATGGTCGAAATTGCAGGTGTGGAGCCAAAGCCGCTGGGGCTGATGTTGCCAAGCCGCGTTAATTGTCCAATGCAGTAGGAAACGCCCGAGGCCGCGCCCAATGAATTCCGGCATCAATCCGAAATAGGCGATCTGGATATCGGCGCCTGAACGTCGGTCGATCTCGCCGAACCCGGCAGGCACGCCGCCGGCGTAAAGCACCAGGATGTCGACGAGCGGATCCTGTACGATCGCGGCGAGATCGCGGTCTCGAAGTGTCCTGCGGTCGATCCATTGCCACCTTTCGCCGACTGTGTTGTACAGAAACCGATAGAAAGCGACCGCGCAGCGATCAGCACGCATCACGGCCAGCCGCATCGCCGGCGGCGGCGGCGCCGGCTGTGCCGGGGGAGAGTACATCTCCATAAAGGTAATGACGCATTCTAACGGCGACTGCGGCGACACTTGGCGCCCTCCATCAGGCGATGGCTGACAGCTTAAGGCTTATCGCGTAATCGTGGTAGCCGTGCCGCCCGAGGATATCCATCGCGCCTCCTTGATCGCCCTGCGCCGCTTGCTCGCCGAAGAAAAGGCCGACCCGGCGAAGCTGATGGGCGAGGCCTTTCAGCAGGTGCTCGCTTATCGGTTGCGGCTTGTCGGGCGCGCTATCGTTCGAGCCTGCGGCTTCTCCGTGCAGGGCGGTCCGTTTTTCGGTATGGCCTATTTGGATGTGCCGCTCGGTCGTCAATTGGTGCCGAAATTGCTCGGTAGCTACGAGCTGGAACTGCACCCGATTCTCTATTCGGCCCCAGCACGGCGTTATCGCAGTGTTGTTAATATCGGATGCGGCGAGGGTTATTACGCCGTCGGGCTCGCGCGCATGTTGTCCGGCGTCACAGTCCATGCCTTCGATTCCGATGCGCGGGCGCGCCAGCTTTGCCGCCGCTTGGCGGAGATCAACAAGGTCGCCGATCGCATTGTCATCGGCGCCACCTGCACGGCGGCGCTCTTGGGCGCGGTGCTGGCCAATATGACTTTGTTGATCTGTGATTGCGAGGGCTGCGAGGTCGAATTGCTCGATCCCGCCAAGGTTCCTGGGCTTGCCCATTGCGACATCCTGGTCGAGCTGCATGACCTCGACGATCCGCGCATTTCCGAAGCCGTCATCCAGCGTTTTCGCGCCACCCATGACGTTCAGTTCATCGACCATGCCGGGCGTGACCCCGGCCGATATTCGATCCTGCGCGGGCTCGGCCAAATCGATCAATTCTTGGCGTTGTGGGAGGGGCGGGCGGGGCCGACGCCCTGGGCGTTCATGAGGCGGCGCGGCCGCCGCTAGCCAGTCTCTACCGGCGCGTCACCCGGTAGGCCCCATTCGGCCCAGGATCCGTCGTAAACGGCGACATCGCGGGCACCGAGTAGATGAAGGCCCAAGGCGGCCACGCAGGCGGTGACGCCAGAGCCGCAGCTCGTCACTACCGGTCTTGTACGATCGATTCCGGCTTTGTCGAATACGGCAGCCAATGTTGAAGCGGAAAGAACCGTCTTGTCCTCAGGGTTGACCAAGGACGTATAGGGAACATTGACGCTCCCGGGCAAATGGCCGGAGCGCCGGCCAGGCCAGGGTTCGGCATCACTTCCGGAAAAACGGCCGGCGGACCGCGCATCAACGACCTGTTCGCGGCGGGAACGCAGGTTGGCGATGAGTTGATCGCGGTCGCGCACCATCAAATTGTTGAGGCGCGCGGTGAAATGGCGCTCGCGCGGCATCGGCGGACGGTCTTCGACGGGTCGCCCCTCCGCCAGCCATTTTGGCAGCCCGCCATCGAGCACGGCGGTATCGTTGTGGCCGAAGACGCGCAACATCCACCAGGCGCGCGCCGCGCTGACCAGTCCATAGGTGTCGTAGACGACGATCCGGTTGCCATCTCCTAGCCCAAGTTTACGCATGCGGCTGGCGAATTTCTCGGGACTTGGCAACATATGGGGCAGCGGGCTCGAGGTATCGGCGATGTCGTCGATATCGAAGAAAACCCCGCCCGGAATATGGCGCTCGTTATATTCGGCGCGTGCGTTGCGGCCGCTCTGCGGCATGTGATAGGTGGCGTCGACGATGCGCAAATCCGGCGCGTCGAGATGGGCCGCCAGCCATTCCGTGCCGACCAACGCTTCGGGATGGGCATAAGTCACGGCGCCGACCCTTGTCGTGACCGCGTCAAACCAGCCAATCGGGCACCGGTAGGTTCCGCGAGCGGAGGAAAGTGGGGTTAAACAGCTTGCTCTGATAACGCGCACCGGAATCGCAGAGGATGGTCACGATGGTGTGGCCCGGCCCCAGTTTCTTGGCAAGGCGAATGGCGCCCGCGACGTTGATGCCGGTGGACCCGCCTAGGCATAGGCCTTCATGCTGGAGCAGGTCGAAGATGATCGGCACGGCTTCTTCGTCCGGGATCTGGAAGGGCTCGTCGACTGGCGTGGCCTCGACATTCTTGGTGACGCGGCCCTGCCCGATCCCTTCGGTGATCGAAGAGCCGCCGGATTTCAGTTCGCCATGTTTGAAGAAGTTGAACATGGCCGCACCCATGGGGTCGGCCAATCCGATGACGACGTTCTTGTTTCTTTCCTTCAGGAAAATGCTGGTGCCTGAGAGCGTGCCGCCGGTGCCGATGGCGCTGACGAAGCCGTCGACGCGGCCGTCGGTCTGGCGCCAGATCTCCGGACCAGTGCCTTCGTAATGGGCCTGCCGGTTGGCCAGATTGTCCCATTGATTGGCCCACAGCACACCCTTGGGCTCCGTCGCGGCCAGTTCCTTGGCGAGGCGCTCGGAGACGTGGACGTAGTTGCCGGGGTCTTTGTAGGGAACGGCGGGAACTTCCTTGAGCGTGGCACCGCACAGACGGAGAAAGTCCTTCTTTTCCTGGCTCTGCGTTTCAGGGATGACGATGATCGTGCGATAGCCGCGGGCATTGCCGACTAGCGCAAGACCGATGCCGGTATTTCCAGCTGTGCCCTCAACGATGACGCCGCCCGGCTTCAGCGCCCCTCGCTTCTCTGCATCCCGAATGATGAAGAGCGCGGCCCGATCCTTGACCGACCCGCCGGGATTGAGGAATTCCGCCTTGCCGAGGATTTCGCAGCCGGTCATCTCGGATGCCCGCCGCAGCCGGATCAGGGGCGTATTTCCGACAGTTCCGATAAGGCCGTCGCGGATTTCCATGGGAATCGTCGCTGGGTGGTGTGGGGGTGGCAGACTACTGGCAACTGGCTTTGTGAATCAAGGCGTCGTGAGCCAGAGGCGCCGGATTGCGTCTCGCTCCAGCGCCAACCACTGCAAGGCGATGATCGGCAAGGCGTTGTTGAAGCGGCGATTCCTGAGATCGGCGATCGCCCGGTCGGCCGGCATGACCAAGGCGCGAATATCTTCGTTTTCCTCCGCCAGGCCATGGACCCCGCCTGCGCCCGATGCATCCACCCGGCCGCAGAACATCGACACGGTCTCGCTCGAACACCCCGGGCTGACCAGATAGTCGTGTATGGGCAGAAGATCGGTGACGGTGCAGCCTGCCTCTTCCAGAGCCTCGCGGCGGGCGACCTCGGGCGCGGTCTCGCCTTCTTCAATGATCCCGGCAACGATTTCCACGACCCAGGGGTTTTCGCCCGCGCTTAAGGCGCCGATGCGGAATTGTTCGACCAAGACGACCGAATCCAGCCCCGGATCGTAAAGCAGAACCGCGGCGGCCCGGCCGCGCTCAAAAACCTCGCGCCGAATGTCGCCGGTAAGGCCACCGCGATGCAGCCGGTGGCGCAGCTGATAGGCGTCGATGCGGAAATAGCCCTGATATTCCGTGGTCTTGGCGAGAATTTGGACGTTGTCCGCCGACATTGGAGGCTCCCTTGCGTCCTGGGCAAATTCGGCCATGCCAGGGGCGAGGTCAAGCAAAGTTGATCCGAGCTCGGTCCGCCAAATATGTCGACAGATCGGCTGCGCGACAGCCACGCGATCGCCGTTCCGCAAGCCGCGCTCGAATTGGTCAGCGCTCGATGATCGTTTGAGGAGGGAGACCGCCCCGCCCTTGCCAACAGGGCCGTCTCATTTGTCGTCCACGTTGGGGCGAGGAGGCAAGGGGTCGCGGACAGACACCCTGAACCGGTTACTGACCCGTCCGGCGCAACAGCGCCACTGCAGTCTCCGGTTGTATTCCCTGAACGTCTAACGACTGTAACAACGGCGTCGATTCCCAATAAGACGGATCAGATCGGGGGGCCCGGTGGGCCCCCCGATCTGGGGCGTATGAAACGGGATTGTTCCGCCGATCAGGCCGGCGCAGCCCCCATGAAGTCGCGCTTGCCCAGCTCGACGCCATTGTGACGCAGAATCGCGTACGCGGTTGTCATGTGGAAATAGAAGTTGGGGAGGGCGAAATGAAAGAGGTAACCCTGGCCCTTGAATGACAGCGAGCGACCGCCGATGGTCAATGTGACCTCGCGGTTACCGGCGCCATCGATTTGGGCGGCGGGCAGCCCTTTGACAAACTCGGATGTCGTCGCCAGCCGCGCCTTCAGGTCATCGAAGGTCGTTTCGTTGTCGTCGAAACGCGGGACTTCAACGCCGGCCAGTCGGGCGCTTGCACCCTTGGCGTGGTCGGCCGCGATCTGAAACTGCCGCAGACAGGGAAGCATGTCCGGATAAAGCCGCGCGGTGAGAAGCACGGCCGGATCGATCTTGCGCGCCGCCGCGTGTGCCGCGGCCTTGTCGGCGATACTGGAGAGCGCGCCGAGGCTGCGCAGGAAAACGGGAACGGAGGCTTCATAGAGCGACATAGCGGGATATCCTCACGTTGTATTCGAAACGACGGAATTTCGTCGCGAGTCGACGGGTATTTCGCTGGGTTGAGCGACGGGTGTCAAGGCGGCCGGCGCGGATCGAAATGCTCGCTCCGGTGTCCGCGAACGGATTCGCGCCGGGCAATCTCGACAACGCGCTGCCGCGCGTTTGGGTCGGGTCTAACCACACCCCAATTTGTGCTGGTCGATTGCCTACTTCTTCGACTTGCGGGCCTTGCGGCCTTCGCCTGGCTTGCGGCCAAGGCCGATCTTTTTGGCGAATTCCGAGCGTTGAGCCGAGTAATTCGGCGCCACCATGGGATAGTCGGCGGGTAGACCCCATTTTGCCCGATATTCGTCGGGCGTCAGGCTGTAGGCCGTGCGCAGATGCCGCTTCAGCATCTTCATTTTCTGGCCGTCTTCCAGGCAGACGATGTATTCGGGCGTCACCGATTTGCGGATCGGCACGGCCGGCTTCGGCGGCTCGCCCTTGGCACCGGCGGCGCCCCCTTCCAGTGCATTCAACGATCCGAAGACCGTGTTGATCACTTCCGGCAACTGGGCTGGGGGAAGAACATTCTTGCCCACGAACGCCGCCACAACTTCGGCGGTCATGCGAAGCAGGTCAATTCTCGAAACTTTGTCTGCGTTTTCTTCGGACATTTGTTTTGAACCTTCGCGCTGGACAAGATGGAATTTCAGCTATTGCACGCAATGGCTTTAGTTGTCAATTGCGTCCGCAGAATAGGCAGTAATGAACACCAGCGGTCCAGAGCATACGCGAATGTTTTTGTTCACGATGACTGAAAACAGCGGTGCGACGGACACTCTGCTATTGCTTAGCGGAATGGAACGCGAGGTGTTTTTCTAAGCGGACAGTGAATCCAAGAAATGTTGCGCGTAGGCACATGTCTTCGCGGCTATCCTTGCAATTGACGCACGCGGAGGCCTTAGTCGAACTGGCATCCCACTCGCGCGAAACCTCACCGACAGGTTGTGGCTGGCTGGTGTCCCACAGCGACATATGGTAGGGTCAGTTTTCCTTGAGATTTCTCAACCATGACATCCGAAATCATCGCCATCGCGTCCGATCACGCCGCCTTTGATCTCAAGGCCTTACTCAAGGATGATTTGGTGACGCACGGCTACACCCCGCTTGATCTTGGGGCTCATAGCCGAGACAGCGTCGACTACCCGGACGTCGCCAACGCGCTCGCCGCGGCGATTGAGGCCGGCAAGGCCAGCCGCGGCGTATTGATGTGCGGCAGCGGCATAGGAGTCAGCATCGCGGCAAATCGGCACCGCGGTATCCGCGCCGCGCTGTGTCATGATGTGACCACAGCGCGGCTTTGCCGCCAGCACAACGACGCCAACGTGCTGGTCCTAGGCGGAAGGCTCGTTGGCGTCGATCTCGCGAAGGAATGTTTGAAGACCTTCCTCGCGACGCCATTCGAAGGCGGCCGCCACGAACGCCGCGTGGCAAAGCTTGGATAGTCTAAATTTGCGTGGAGGGAGCAGACATGTCGGCGTCCGGCGTTAATGGTGCGATGAGCGGCTTTTTCACCAGCAGCCTGGCCGAAAGCGATCCCGATCTCGATCGCGGCATAAGGCAGGAATTGCGGCGGCAGCAAACTCAGATCGAGTTGATCGCCTCGGAAAACATCGTCTCGCGCGCCGTGCTCGAGGCGCAGGGGTCAGTGTTGACCAACAAATATGCCGAGGGTTATCCGGGCAAGCGTTATTACGGCGGTTGCGAATTCGTTGATGTCGCCGAGCAGTTGGCGATCGACCGCGCCCAAAGGCTTTTCGATTGCGCCTTCGTGAACGTACAACCCCATTCCGGTGCCCAGGCCAATCAGGCGGTCATGTTGACCCTGTTGCAGCCCGGCGACACGATCATGGGTTTGGCACTGGCTGCTGGCGGACATCTCACTCACGGGGCGCCGCCCAATTTGTCGGGCAAGTGGTTCAAGGCCGTACAATACGGCGTGCGTCGCCAGGATGCGCGGATCGACATGAACGAAGTTGAGAGTCTGGCCCGCGAACATAAGCCAAAATTGATTATCGCGGGTGGCTCGGCCTATCCTCGGATCATCGATTTCGCGGCCTTCCGCGCCATCGCCGATGCCGTGGGTGCGTATTTCATGGTCGACATGGCGCATTTTGCGGGTCTGGTGGCCGGGGGCGTTCATCCCAGCCCTTTGCCCCATGCCCACGTCGTGACCACGACCACCCACAAGACGCTGCGCGGCCCGCGCGGCGGCATGATCCTTTCGCGCGACGCCGATCTCGGCAAGAAGATCAACTCCGCGGTGTTCCCCGGCCTGCAAGGCGGGCCTCTAATGCATGTGATCGCCGCGAAGGCGGTTATGCTGGCCGAGGCCCTGCGCCCGGAGTTCAAGGTCTATGCGCGCGCCGTGGTGGACAATGCCCGCACGCTCGCGGCCACTCTCGTCGGAAAGGGGCTCGACATCGTATCCGGCGGAACCGACACACATTTGATGCTGGTCGATTTGCGGCCCAAGCGCCTGACCGGGCGATCCGCCGAACAGAGCCTGGAGCGAGCCGGCATCACCTGCAACAAGAACGGCATCCCCTTCGATCCTGAAAAGCCGATGATCACATCGGGCATCCGCCTGGGCTCGCCGGCGGCGACGACACGCGGCTTCGGTACGGCGGAATTCGCGTTTCTCGGCGGTCTTATTGGTGAGGTACTCGACGGACTCGCCGCCCATCCCGACGACAACACGCGCGTCGAAAAAGATGTCGGCGCCAAGGTTGCCGAGTTATGCCGGCGATTCCCCATTTATCCGTTGTCGGCATAGGAGGCGTCGATGCGCTGCCCCTTCTGCGGTCACGAAGACACCCAGGTTAAGGACTCGCGTCCCACGGACGACAATTCGGCAATCCGCCGCCGGCGGTTCTGTCCATCTTGCGGCTCGCGGTTCACCACCTTCGAGCGGGTGCAACTCCGCGAATTGACGGTCGTGAAAAAGGGCGGCGGCCGGGCGCCCTTCGATCGCGAAAAACTCGCGCGCTCCATCCACATCGCGGTGCGTAAACGTCCGGTGGACAGCGAGCGCGTGGAGCGGGTCGTCAACGGCATCGTCCGCCGGCTCGAAAGCCTGGGCGAAAGCGAAATTCCGTCCTCGGTGATCGGCGAGATGGTGATGGACGCGTTAGCCAGTCTCGACCCCGTGGCCTACGTGCGGTTCGCCTCGGTCTACCGCAATTTCCGTGAGGCCAAGGATTTCGAGGATTTCATCGGCAAACTTAGCGGCGATCGCGACTAAGAACACGCCGCCATCGCCGAACTTCCTCGGGCCGCGAAAGAACTGCAATGAACCAAAGCGCGGGCGCGACCAATCACGACATGATGCGGGCCGCACTCACGCTCGCCCGCCGCGGGCTCGGCCGCGTCTGGCCCAACCCCGCCGTTGGCTGCGTGTTGACGCGCCCCGATCTTGGTCCCGGCGCGGGGCGGGTGGTCGGCCGCGGCTGGACGCAACCCGGCGGGCGGCCGCACGCCGAAACGGTCGCTCTGGCCTGGGCCGGCGACCTGGCCAAGGGTGCCACAGCCTATGTCACGCTCGAGCCGTGTAGCCATTGGGGCAAGACACCGCCTTGCGCCGAGGCGCTGATCGCCGCTTCGGTGAAGCGCGTCGTCGTTGCCCTCGAGGATCCCGATCCGCGCGTCGCCGGCAAGGGGATCGAGGCGCTGCGCGCGGCCGGCATCGACGTCACTGCTGGCTTGCTCGGCGACGAGGCGGCAGCATTGAACGCCGGCTATCTGCTGCGTCAGCGCGAGGGGCGGCCGTTGATTGCGTTGAAATCGGCCACGACTCTGGACGGGCGCATCGCCACCCATCGCGGCGAAAGCCAGTGGATCACCGGGGAGGTGGCGCGGAGCCATGCCCATGGCCTGCGCGCGGATCACGATGCGGTCATGGTTGGCATCGGCACGGCCTTGAGCGATGATCCTCACCTGACCTGCCGCCTGCCCGGGCTCAAATACCGCTCGCCGGTGCGGATCGTGCTCGATCCCCGTCTGCAGCTTCCGCTAAGCAGCAAGCTGGTGGGTGGCGCCGCCAAGGAGGGGCTGCCGACCTGGCTGATGACCCTGACTGGCGCCGATCGCGACCGCATCCGCGCGTACCGCTCCGCCGGCATAGAGGTCATCGAGGTGCCGCACGATGCCGACCATCGCCCCGATATCGACCTCGCGGTGAAGGAGCTGGGATCACGTGGTCTAACGCGGGTGCTGGTGGAGGGTGGTGGGCACCTCGCCGCTGCGCTGCTCCGCCGTGGCCTCGTCGATCGGCTGCATTGGTTCCGGGCCCCGAGCATCATGGGTGGAGACGGCGTGCCGGTGGCAGTCGCCCTCGGCGTCGATGCTCTGGCCGATGCCCCGCGGTTTGTTCGGCAGTCGATTGCCGCCATCGCGGAGGATGGGGTGGAAACCTATATCCGCCGCGACTAGGTTAGGGCAGCGGCGCCTCGCTGGCGGCCACCGCCGACGCGACGGAATTGGGCGCCCGGAATTGGAGACATGTTCACCGGCATCATCACGGATTTGGGGCGGGTGCGCGGCATCGGCGGGGGTCCCGAGGCACGCCTGGCGATCGATACCGCTTATGACACGGCCGCGATCCCCCTGGGGACTTCGGTTGCGTGTTCGGGCGTCTGCTTGACTGTCGTCGATCGCGGCCAGGGTTGGCTGGCTTTCGACGTCTCCGCGGAAACCCTCGCACGCACGACCATCGGCGCGTGGACGCCGGGCCGACCCGTGAATCTCGAACGCGCCCTGCGCTTCGGGGATGAATTCGGCGGCCATATCGTCGGCGGTCACGTCGACGCGACGGCGCGGATTGTCGAATGCCGAGAGGTGGGCGGCAGCCTTTCTTTGCGGGTGGCGGCGCCGCACACCCTTGCCCGGTTCTTCGCCGCGAAGGGCTCGGTCGCGCTGGACGGCGTATCGCTCACTGTCAACGATGTGGCCGACGGCGTGGAAAGCTGTACCTTTGCCGTGAACATCGTTCCCCATACCCGCGAGCGCACGACCCTTGGGCAGGTCAAGCCCGGAGCTTCCGTGAATGTCGAAATCGACATGCTCGCCCGTTATGTCGCAAGGATTACCGGCGGTTCCTGACATGTCATTCCGCAGCCACCTATCCGCCATCGAGGACGTGATCGAGGACGCGCGCAACGGGCGCATGTTCATCCTCGTGGATGAGGAAGATCGCGAAAACGAAGGCGATCTGGTCATCCCCGCCCAGATGGCTACGCCAGAGGCCATCAATTTCATGGCCAGACATGGCCGCGGCCTGATCTGTCTCGCCCTACCGCGCGAGCGCGTTGAGCGCCTCAACCTGCCGCTGATGGCGCGCGACAACGATTCCCGTCACCAAACCGCCTTCACCGTGTCGATCGAGGCCCGCGAGGGCGTCACTACCGGCATTTCGGCGCCGGATCGCGCCCGCACCATCGCGGTCGCCATCGACCCAACTAAGACGCGCGAGGATATCGTCTCGCCGGGCCATGTTTTTCCCTTGGTCGCCCGGGACGGTGGCGTATTGGTCCGCGCCGGCCATACCGAAGCCGCGGTCGATCTCGCGCGGCTCGCCGGCCTCAATCCGTCGGGCGTGATCTGCGAGGTGATGAACGACGACGGCACCATGGCGCGGATGCCCGACCTGATCAAATTCGCTCAGTTCCACGGCCTGAAGGTCGCGACCATCGCCGACCTGATCGCTTACCGCAGGCGTTATGACCGTATCGTCGAACGCGTCGCCGACACAACGCTGGAAAGCCGCTTCGGCGGCGCCTTCCGCATGGTCGTCTACGTCAACAAGGTGGCCTATGCCGAGCACATTGCACTGATCAAGGGTGACGTCACTACGTCCGGCCCCGTGTTGGTTCGCATGCATGCGCTCAACGTGCTCGATGACGTATTGGGTGATCTTTCGGCGGGGCGGGGCTATGTTCTCCATGCGGCGATGCGTATCATCGGCGAGGCGGGACGGGGGATCGTTGTCCTGATCCGCGAGCCGCGTCCGACCAGTCTGACTAACCGCCTGCGGGCAAGGCAGGCGGGCGCGACACCAGCCGGCGCGGAGCTCCGCGATTACGGCGTTGGCGCACAAATCCTGCTCGATCTTGGCGTCCACGAAATGATCCTGCTGTCCAACACCAAACGGACTATCGTTGGCCTCGACGGTTTTGGCTTGAGCGTCGCCGGCCACCGTCCGATACCGATACCGATACCGCCTATGCCGGGGCCGAATGACTGAAAATCCGCACGTGATGGTCGTCGAGGCGCGATTCTACGCGGACATCACCGATGAATTGTGCCGCGGCGCGATTGCTGTTTTGGAGACGGCGGGCGCCAGTTTCGAACGCGTTGCCGTGCCGGGCGCGCTCGAGTTGCCGGCGGCTGTCGACTACGCCGTGCGATCCATGGATTTCGTGCCGGGCCGCCGCCGCTTCGATGCCTATGTCGCGCTCGGCTGCGTCATACGCGGTGAAACCAGCCATTACGATGTCGTCTGCCGGGAAAGCGCGCGCGGATTACAGGATTTGACGCTGCGCTACGCCCTGGCTATGGGCTTTGGCCTGTTGACCGTCGACTCTTCCGAGCAGGCCTGGGAACGCGCCGGCGTGGCGCGCGGCAACAAGGGCGGCGATGCCGCCAGCGCCGCGTTGCACATGCTCGACCTCAAGCGCCGCTTCAAGTTGTTTCCGCGATGACCGGTGGTGAACGCGCCGCCGACGGGACCACGACCATGGCCAGCCGCAGCGCCGCGCGCTTGGCGGCGGTTCAGGCGCTCTACCAAATCGACCTGGCGGCGGCCTCAGCTGAAGACGTCATCGACGAATTCCACCACTTCCGCCTGCGCGAGAAACTCGACGGCATCGAGCGGCTGGCCGCGGATTCCGATTTGTTCGACATGATCGTGCGTGGCACGCAGCTTCGGCGCGACGAGCTCGACGTGCTCATCGCCGCCTCGCTCGCGCCGGGGTGGTCGGTCGAGCGACTAGAGACCGTGCTGCGCGCGACTCTGCGGGCGGGCGCGTTCGAATTGATCGTCGACGCCGTGGTGCCTGCCGCCGTGGTCATTACCGAATATGTCGACGTCACCCACGCATTCTTCGCCGGCAAGGAGCCCGGTTTCGTCAACGGTGTTCTCGATAAACTCGCGCGATCACTGCGGCCCGGCGAGCTCCAGGAAAAGGCGCGTGGCTGAACGGCAATCACGCCCGAATTTGGGCGAATTCGAGATGATCGCCCGATATTTCGCTCCCTTGGCCTCAGAATTTCCCGGGGCCTTGAGACTCAAGGACGACGCGGCGTTGATCGCGGTGACGCCGGGGCGGGAGTTGGCCGTGACTACAGACGCCCTGGTCGCCGGCGTCCATTTTCTGCCGGACGATCCACCCGATCTGATCGCGCGCAAACTCTTGCGGGTCAATCTGTCCGACCTCGCCGCCATGGGCGCAACGCCGCTCGCCTACCTGCTGATCGCGGCGTTCCCCAAGAATACACCGGAAGACTGGATCGCGGCCTTCGCCGAGGGTCTTGCCGCAGATCAGACGTCGTATCGGATTGCCCTGTGTGGAGGCGACACCGTGGCGACGACCGGGCCGCTGACGCTGGCGGCGACCGCGCTGGGTGAGATCGATGCGGGCAAAGCGCTGCGCCGCTCGACGGCGTGCGAGGGCGATGTTGTTTATGTTTCCGGGTGCATCGGTGATGCCGTGCTCGGCCTGGCCGTGTTGCGCGGGAGGCTGCCTGGCCTCAGCGCTGGGTCGCGGGAATGGGCGGTTGAGCGTTATCGACTGCCGCAGCCGCGCGTTGAATTGGGTCGCCGCCTCGTCGGCCTCGCGACATCGGCGATCGATGTGTCCGACGGCTTGGTCGCCGACCTCGGTCATGTTTGCGTCGCTTCCGGCGTCGCCGCTGTCATAGAGTTCGACTCCGTCCCGATTTCCCCGGCTTGCCAGGAGGCGGTCGCCCTCGCCGGCATCGTGCGGGAGAACTTACTCTGCGGCGGCGATGACTACGAGTTGCTGTTCACTGTGCCGACCGGCAGCGTAGAGGGTCTGGTGGCCGTTGCGCGCGAGACCGGATTGATACTGACGCCAATCGGCCGCATCGTCGCCGGATCGGGGGTTCGCCTGGTGGACGCCCGCGGGCAGGACGCGACGCCGCCGAATTCCGGCTACCGGCATTTCTGATGGCGCGACGATCGATATGATGGAGGGCAGACGTTGCGGAAGAACGGCAGGGGCGGGTCCTGCTAGCGTTATCCCGAATGGCGCATTCGAATTGTCCGTCGCTATTTCCGCGGGCTGCGCGAAGGCCGAGGCGGCGAGCGCCAGCGCGACGACCTGACCCAGCCACCGTAGTCGAACCGATGCGCCGTGCATCGACAGCCCCCTCACCGGTTTGCGGTGGAGCTTAACCAATGGCGGGCGGGGTATCCAGATGACGGTGTAGCGCAGTACCTTGAACGCCATTGTCTTGCCTTCGCCGGTCGCTTCTGGCATGTTCCGCGCCGCTCTCTTCTGCCCTTGGGGCGCGGTCCGATAGCATCCGGAATCGGGGGGTTCCGAGGCTGGGAACCGGCTTCGTCGGGGGGCGTGTTTCTATTAATCAACGGGGTTCGAGGCGATGTCAGCAACCTATGGGTTTGTGATCGCGTGCGGCGTTCTGGCGCTGCTTTATGGTGTTTATGCAAGCCGGTCCGTCTTTGCCGCCAGCGCGGGAAACGCGCGGATGCAGGAGATCGCCGGAGCGATCCAGGAAGGGGCGCAAGCCTATCTCAATCGGCAATACCGCACGATCGCGATCGTGGGCGTGATCGTCACGGCGATCCTGTTCGCGACGCTTGGACTGCGCACCGCCGTGGGTTTCGTGATCGGCGCCGTGCTCTCTGGCGCCGCCGGTTATGTCGGCATGCACGTTTCCGTTCGCGCCAATGTGCGCACGGCGGAAGCGGCTCGCCACGGTCTTTCCACGGCGCTCGCTCTCGCCTTCAAGGCGGGCGCGGTGACGGGTCTCCTGGTTGTCGGCCTCGGCCTTCTCGGCGTCGCCGGCTATTATTTCGTGCTCAAGACGAGCGGCGTGCCCACGGCGGACACGCTGGAGGCGCTGGTTGCGCTTAGCTTTGGCGCGTCCCTGATCTCGATCTTCGCGCGTCTCGGCGGCGGCATCTTCACCAAGGGCGCCGATGTCGGCGCCGATCTCGTCGGCAAGGTCGAAGCCGGCATCCCCGAGGATGACCCCAGGAACCCCGCGGTCATCGCCGACAATGTCGGCGACAATGTCGGCGATTGCGCGGGCATGGCGGCCGATCTGTTCGAGACCTATGCCGTGACAGTGGTCGCCACGATGCTGCTGGCCGGCCTTTATTTCACGGGCGCGGTTCAGGACTTGATGATGTTGTTGCCGCTGGTGATCGGCGCGGTGTGCATCATCGCCTCGGTGGTTGGCACCTTCTTTGTTCGTTTGGGCGCCGACAACCAAATCATGAAGGCGCTGTATAAGGGCCTGGTCGTCTCCGGCGTGCTGTCCGCGGTGCTGGTCGGCCTGGTCTTTTGGCAGATGATCGGCTTCGAGACTGTCTTTAGGATCGGCGCTCTCCAATTCACCGGCCGCCATCTGTTCTATTGCGCCCTGACCGGTCTCGCGGTGACCGGATTGCTTGTTTGGATCACCGAATACTACACCTCGACGTCGTTCCGTCCGGTGCGGAGCATCGCCGAAGCCTCGACCACCGGCCACGGGACCAACGTCATCAAGGGTTTGGCGATCTCGATGGAAGCGACCGCATTGCCGGTCGTCGTCATCTGCGCCGGCATTCTCCTCGCCTATCTCAATGCCGGGTTGTTCGGGATTGCGGTGGCAGCGACCACCATGTTGGCGCTCGCCGGCGTGATCGTGGCGCTCGATGCTTATGGCCCGGTCACCGACAATGCCGGCGGCATCGCCGAAATGGCCGATCTGCCCAAGGAAGTCCGCAAGGTCACCGATGCGCTTGATGCGGTCGGCAACACCACCAAGGCGGTGACCAAGGGATATGCCATCGGTTCGGCCGGTCTCGGCGCTCTGGTTCTTTTCGCGGCCTACACCGAGGACATCGCGCGCTACTTCCCGCAGCTGAACGTCACCTTCCGCCTCCAGGATCCGTATGTGGTGGTCGGGTTGTTCATCGGCGGCATGCTGCCCTATCTGTTCGGGGCGATGGCGATGACCGCGGTCGGCCGCGCAGCCGGCGCGGTCGTGGTCGAGGTGCGCCGGCAGTTCAAGGAAATCAAAGGCATCATGGAAGGCACGGCCCGCCCCGATTATGGCAAGGCCGTCGATCTGCTGACCAAGGCGGCGATCAGCGAGATGATCATCCCGTCGCTGCTGCCGATCCTGGCGCCGATTGCGATGTATTTTGTGATCTCGGCCATCGGCGGCCAGGGCGCGGGCTTGACGGCGCTGGGCGCGATGTTGCTCGGCACCATCGTAACCGGTCTCTTCGTCGCGATTTCGATGACCTCGGGCGGCGGCGCTTGGGACAACGCAAAGAAGTACATCGAAGAGGGTCATCACGGCGGTAAGGGGTCCGAGGCGCATAAGGCCGCGGTCACCGGCGACACCGTCGGCGATCCTTACAAGGATACGGCCGGTCCGGCGGTCAATCCGATGATCAAGATCGCCAACATCGTGGCGCTATTGCTGCTGGCGACGCTCGCCCATTAGCCCGATTCTCGTGCGTTCGTGGGCCGCTCATGCGGCTCACGAACCGCGAGAAACTTGGGCGATGGCCGCTGCCGGAAGGCGTGGCCCTATTTCCCCGTGCCGAAGCGCCCGACATTTCCCAGCAATTGCTGAATCACCGTCATCTGTTTGCCGGGTGTGGGCGTCACCCGGTCGACTGGCTCGATTTCTCGGCCATCGGCCATGTCATAGCGGCGGACCTGACTGACGAAGCCAGTGTCGTCGAACTCGATGGCGACGATCTGCTGCTCCAATACCTTTGGCTCGAAGAAAGCCACCGATTCGATCCGCCGGCTGATGTAGTACCAAGTCTTGTCGTCGAAAGTGCCGAGGCTTGACGGGGAGCCAAGCAGCTTGGCGACATCGTCGCGGCTCTGCAAACCCTGTTTGACGCGGCCCAGGCGCTCAGGGTCGGGGACATAGCCGCGCTGATCGATGGTCGCGGCGCAGCCGAACAGCGCCGTGGCCACAAAGCCGGAGATCAGAAACCGCAATGCCGGCATGGGCCGCCCTTTGTCGCCAAAAATGCAAATAGGGGCAAAGGCTCTCACTCCCGTCCATTGCTGTCAATGCAGCCGGAGGCAGGGCGTTCGCGGGCACCGGTCTTGACGCAAGCGGGCCGGGCTTGTACTGCCAACCGACCCATGCCGCTCAAGCGCCTCTTCCAGACATCCGCCGTCAAGCAGGCCGCCTACCGCCTGTATGCGGTGATTGTCGACCAATCGCGCCGCCCAGCCTTCTATGTCCATGCAGGCGTGCCCGACAGCTTCGACGGGCGATTCGACATGGTCGCCGTGCACTTGTTTCTCGTGCTCTATCGTCTGCGGAACGAGGGACCGAAAGGAACCGCGCTCGCTCAGGAGCTGACCGATGCGATGGCCGCCGACATGGACCGCAATCTGCGTGAGCTCGGCGTCGGCGATCTCGCTGTCCCGCGTAAGATGCAGACGATTGCGGCGGCCCTGCGGGGTCGGGTTCAGGCCTATGACAAGGGGATGGACGCGGGCGAGGACAGCGCGTTGATCGAGGCCCTGCGCCGCAACCTGTTTGGGACGGTCGGCGGCGGACGGCCCGAGGATGCGGCCATCATGGCCGCTTATATGCGCGCTCAAACCCACCTGCTCGCTGGTCAGCCGATGGCGAATCTCCTCGCCGGACAAGCCGGATTCGGTGAGCCGCCGGGTGGCCGTGGCGTGGCGCTTGGGCATTGACCGGCGTCGCAATAGGTCCTATTGCATAGCGCCTTG
Organism: Asaia bogorensis; assembly: GCA_945892765.1. Classification (GTDB taxonomy): domain Bacteria; phylum Pseudomonadota; class Alphaproteobacteria; order CACIAM-22H2; family CACIAM-22H2; genus SHVT01. Next base: position 11,863 of record CAMDDQ010000011.1, on the reverse strand, counting down.
AATTGACGGTTTGCGGTGGCGCCGACGGAGACGCCCGAGCGATGGGTCAGCCGAATTCGGAAGCGGTGGAGTTTTCGCGCGTGGTGACGATCGAGCAGGTGGGCGAGGCCGGCTTCGATCTGAACCTTTCCGCCACCCCGGCGGAGTGCGCGGCGCTGGCTCGGCGCTTCGATCTCATTGCCCTGGAGGGGCTGACGGCGGAGGCGCGGTTGCGCCGCGTTCGCGGCGGCACCTTGGTCCGGCTTTCGGCCACGTTGTCGGCCGATGTCGTGCAGGCCTGCGTGGTGACACTGGAACCGGTGCGGTCACGCGTGCAAGATAGTTTCAGCCTGTCCTATGCGCCGGATGCCGGCTTGCCGGTTCGCGAGATTGTGGTGTCGGTGAACGACGAGGAAGAAGGAAAAACCCTGGACAATGGCGCCATCGACGTTGGTGAGGCGGTCGCACAGCAATTGTCGCTTGCGCTCGATCCCTACCCGCGCGCGGCCGGCGCCGACCCGAGCCAATTCACCGGCGACGACCCGATCGAGGATGAGAAGGCGCAGGCCCAACCCTTCGCGGTTCTGGCGGCGCTGAAGGAGCGGCGGGGCTCCTAAACGCGGCGTTATCCCGCGCTGCGGCCGCTTGGCCGCGTTCCATGCCCCCGGATGTATTCAGAAAGGATTTGAGATGGCCGTCCCCAAGAAAAAAGTTTCCAAGTCGCGGCGCAATATGCGCCGCTCGCACGACGCGCTGAAGGCGGGGGCGCATGTCGAATGCCCGAATTGCGGCGAACTCAAGCGCCCGCATCACCTGTGTTCGGCCTGCGGCCATTACGACGGCCGCGAAGTGGTGGCGACGGCGAAACCCGCGTGAGGGCCGGCGCGGCCGTACCGGAGCGGCGATGAACCAACCTCTGACGATCGCGCTCGACGCCATGGGTGGCGACGACGCGCCGGCCATGGTCATCAAGGGCGCCAATATTGCGCGCGAGCGCCATCCGCTCGTGCATTTTCTAATGGTTGGCGACGAACGACGTATCGCCCCTGTGCTCGATAGCATGGCCAAGCTGAAGGCGGTGACGACGATCGTCCACACCGAGGAGGCGATCGGCAACGACACCAAACCCTCGGCTGCCTTGCGTGGCGGGCGGCGGTCAAGCATGGGGCTTGCCATAGAGGCCGTGCATCAGGCGAGGGCGGCGGGCATGGTATCGGCGGGCAATACAGGCGCGCTGATGGCCATTTCCAAATTCGTGCTCAAGACCGTGCCGGGCATCGATCGGCCGGCGATCGCCTCGTTTTTCCCGACGATGCGCGGGGAATCGGTGATGCTCGATCTCGGCGCCAACATCGTCTGCGATTCCAACAATCTCGTGCAGTTCGCGGTCATGGGTGAGGTTTTCGCCCGCACCGTGCTCGGCCTGACCCGGCCCAGCATCGGGTTGTTGAACGTGGGCGCCGAAGACCTTAAGGGCCATGACGAAATCCGCGCGGCCAGCGCGCGCCTGCGCGGCACCAATCTGCCGATCAAGTTCCACGGATTCATTGAGGGCAACGACATCCCCGAGGGCACAGTTGACGTCATCGTCACCGACGGTTTCACGGGCAATATCGCGCTCAAGATGGCGGAAGGCACCGTGCGGCTCTATTCGCGTTTCCTGCGCGCGGCCTTCACCAGCACGTTAATGGCGCGGCTTGGTTATCTCTTCGCGCGTTTCGCCTTGAACCGGGTCAAGGACCGGCTCGACCCTCGCCACTACAATGGCGCCATGTTCCTGGGACTGAACGGAATCGTGGTGAAGAGCCATGGCGGCACCGACGCGCTCGGCTTCGCCAATGCCATCGGCGTCGCCATCGACATGGCGGTCAACCATTTCAACGACAAGATTCGGGGCGAAATCGAGCGGCTGCACGCCGTCCCCGCCGAATCGCCGGCCGCGGCGGTTTAATGCTTTTGCGGTCCCGGGTCGTAGGCTCCGGTGCCTATTTGCCGGAGCGCATCGTTTCGAATGATGACCTGGCCAAACGTGTCGCCACCTCGGATGAATGGATTCGCGGGCGGACCGGCATCCGCTTTCGCCACCTCGCCGCCGATGGCGAACTGACCTCGGATCTGGCAACGCGGGCGGCACAGGCGGCGCTCGAGTCGGCCTCCCTGCTTGCCTCGGATATCGATCTGGTGGTCCTGGCGACGACCACGCCGGACGAGACCTTTCCGGCGACGGCGACCCGTGTCCAGGCGAAACTCGGCATGACCCGCGGCACCGCCTTCGACATTCAGGCGGTGTGCAGCGGTTTTGTCTACGCCCTTGCCATCGCTGACAATTTTCTGCGGCTCGGCCAGGCAAACCGGGCGCTGGTTGTCGGCGCCGAAACAATGTCCAGAATTCTCGACTGGAGCGACCGCCAGACCTGCGTCCTGTTCGGCGACGGCGCCGGTGCGGTTGTGCTGGAGGCGTCCCCGGGCGGCGGCAACGGTCATGACCGCGGTGTGTTGTCGACGCATCTGCATTCCGACGGCAGGTTTCACGACATGCTCTACGTCGATGGCGGCCCGTCCTCGACGGGCACGGCCGGACATCTCCGCATGGAGGGGAAGGACGTCTTCCGCCATGCCGTGGTCAAGCTGGCCGCCGTGGTGGAGGAGGCGCTTGCCGCCAACGGGTTGGCGGGCGCGGATATCGATTGGCTGGTACCGCATCAGGCCAATCAGCGCATCATTGATGGTTTGGCCCGCAAGTTGGGGCTGGGGGCCGAGCGCGTGGTCTCCACCATCGACCGCCACGCCAACACCTCGGCGGCGTCGATCCCGCTGGCGCTGGCCGAAGCGGCCGGCGATGGCCGCATTCAGCCTGGGCATCTGGTCCTACTGGAAGCGATCGGCGGCGGTCTGGCCTGGGGAGCAGCGGTCATTCGTTGGTGATTTGTCACGAAGTCGGCGTCTTCGACGCCGCTTCAGCGAACGCCATCATCCTATTGATATGGACGGTTAAATCAGGCAGTCTTACGGCCGCATGAGAAGGCGGTCGCGCGACCGCCGATCCTGGGGGGCGGGCACATGGCGGCGAAGACACTGACGCGGGCGGAACTGAGCGAGGCGGTTTATCAGGAGGTCGGCCTGTCGCGAAACGAATCGGCCGATCTGGTCGAGACCGTCCTGAAGGAGATTTCCGACGTGCTCGCTCTGGGCGAAGCGGTCAAGATTTCATCCTTCGGCACCTTTTCCATCCGGCAAAAGGGCAAGCGCATCGGCCGCAACCCCAAGACTGGCGAGGAGGTGCCGATCCTGCCGCGGCGGGTCCTGGTGTTCCGCGCCTCCCATTTGTTGAAGAACCTCATCAACCGGGCTGCCCGCGCGACGACGGGATAGGAACGGCAGCGTAACCGATCATGAGCACGGCCACAGCAACGCAGCGACAGCCACGCCGGACCGGCGGCAAAACCAGCGCCGCCTTTCGCACGATCAGCGAAGTGGCCGCCGAGATCGAGGTTCCGCAACACGTCCTGCGTTTCTGGGAAACCCGCTTCAATCAGGTCCGGCCGATCAAGGGCCCCGGCGGACGGCGTTATTACCGCCCCGATGACGTGGTGCTGCTGCGCCGAATCCGCGATCTGCTCTACGCGCAGGGTTATACCATCAGGGGCGTTCAGAAGCTTCTGCGCGGCGGCGTGCCAGCCGAGGCGCAGCCGGTCCCGGCCGACGCTCCGGCTCCGCGTCCGGCGTCCGCGGCCAAGGCCGCTGCTTCGCCGCCACCGGCTGCGCTGAGCCCGCAACTCCGATCCGAGATCAAGTCACTTCTCGCCGATCTTGAGGACCTGCGTAAACTCCTGCGCGCCGTCTGAGGGCTACGAGGCATTCCTAGGATTGAGGTCGGGTGAGGGCCTTCGACACGTCGCGTTTCGTCTCGGTCATCGTCCGTGCTCTACCCTTCGTCATTTTCGTCGTCGGACGAATGTGTGGAGGATCGTGCAATGGCAAGAATCACTGGAATCGGCGGTGTCTTCTTCAGGAGCGATAGCACTGCTCTCGCAGCCTGGTATCAGAAGCACCTTGGCATGCCGCTGGAGAGCTTTGGCGGCGCTATTCTGAAATGGCCGGACGATAAGGCCGAAGACAAGGGGCTGACCGTTTGGCACATCGCGGAGACGGGGAGCCGTTGGTTCAGTCCGAGCGATGCACCGTTCATGATCAACTATCGAGTTGATAATCTTGGCGAATTGATTGCGCAGCTCCAGCACGATGGGGTCGAGATCATCCAAGGTCCCGAATCTCACGAAAACGGGAAGTTTGCGTGGATCATGGATCCCGATGGAAACAAAGTTGAGTTGTGGGAGCCGATGATCTGGGATGAAAAGAACAGCGCGGCGAGTTCCACATCGGAACGGCCCGCCAGTTCGTAAGATCCGGACCACCTACGTCAAAATGCAGCACGCCGCAGGCGGGTTCCTGAAACCTCGGATGCGGCGCTATCGGCACAGGCGGAATCGCCGACGGTCGCCCTGCCTGTCGAACGTTCCGTCGATCGGATCCTCGGCCGGTCCAAGGAAAGGGACCGCTAGGATCGTTGAGGCGCCTGCCAAACCGGACAGATCGTGTGCTACCGACACAGTTGATTGCGTTTCGTTGCGTGCGCCACCCGCGGTGTCTATAGTGCCGGCCTTCTTCAGACCAAACCCAGAAATCGGTCGGAGCGTAGCGCAGCCTGGTAGCGCACCAGACTGGGGGTCTGGGGGTCCCGGGTTCAAATCCCGGCGCTCCGACCAATATTTCAATAGGTTAGGCGATATTTTTGGACATAACGCATCGCCAAAAACGCCAATAGGTAATCCATTAGGTAACAATCGACAGCCCGCCAAGTTGTCGAGGGGGTGATGGGTTGGGTCCTTTTCGAGGAAATAGCCCGCCTATGATTCGACGCGCGGGCGGCCGCCCGGACTTTCTTCTGACCTTGGAGCGCGCGTCGAGCGGTCTACGAGATGGCCCGGCTCCCGACTTTACTTTTCTCGTGACATCCTTGTCACTTGGCCGCCAACCGATACGCCTTATGCCCAGCGGCGGCGGCGGCGGGCGGCGCGGGTCGCTATGGCGGCAATGCCGATCCAGACCAGAATGCGCAGCGACATCGCGCCGACGGTGCGTAACTCGTAGGCGCCGCCGAACAGAACATGGATGCCGAAGGCCAGGAACAACCAGCCCGGTCGCTGCGGCGATCAGCGTGGAGAGCCCCACGGCCCATTTGCGCCGGAGCAGCAAGCCGCCGCCGGCCATAACATAGACGAAGCCGGCGCCGAAATTGAACCAAAGGACGAAAGCCACGGCGTCGCCGACGGCTTTCTGCGCTGCTTCATCGCCGAACAGGGCCTGGGTGCCGGAGAAAATCGTGGCTAGCCCGAACAGGATGGCGACGGCGCCCGCGACGACGATGGCCGCGCCGCCCCGCCGCCGGTAGCTCATGGCGTCTTGACTTCGCAGGTTGGCGCCGCGGCGGTCAGCGCTTTTGCCCCGGTTTCGACCAATGTGCGTGCACCGCGTCGCATTCCTTCATCCAACAAGCCGCCTCGTCGCGGCCGATCTGCCCGAGCAAATGCACGAGCCGCTTGTCGAGTGGCTCGAAATTCATGGATCTCACCTTGGCCGCGAGTTTCGAATAGGAGATTCGTTCTTTCTTGCGCGCCACGTCGATCAAGACCGCCCTGACTTCGGCTTTCGCGGCGTCCCACAGAGGTCCCGCGGAGCCATGTTGACTAAACATCGCACGCCACTCCCTCGTAGTATCTGTATTGGGCATAGTCTATCGCATGAGCGGCCACTTGTCCCCGGCGCGGCCAGCGATCAAATGGGCGCGCCGTTGGGGCACGCCGGGCTGTCCTGGCTGGCCAAGCCAACGCCTTGCTGCCAACGCGGTTGGGCGAGTAGGATCGCGGCAGCCGCTTTGGGTGAGGGCATGCCATGAAGCGCAGAGTCATCAATCCGATCCGAAGCCGCCCGCGCTTGGCGGCGGCCCTGGCCACGATCGCACTGTTTGCCGCATCCGGGCTCGGTGGGCAGGCGTTGGCTGAAGACCTGAGTTACTGCCGGCAGGCGCAGGCGCTTGAAGGCCAGGGGCGGCGCGACGAACAAGTTGCCTTCTTGAGCATGTGCCTGGCCACCGGAGATCTGACCCCGCAGAATTTGGCGATCGCCTTCTACCATCGTGGCAACGCCCAGACCGGGCTTGGACGCCAACGCTTCGCCATCCAGGACTACGACCGTGCCATCCTGATCGACGCTAACTTCACGGACGCCTATTTCAATCGCGGCGTCGCCTATCGCAATCTGTTTCTGTACGACCGCGCCATCGAGGATTACGACCGGGCGATTCGGCTTGCCCCCGGGCGGGCGCAATCCTACAGCAGCCGCGGCAATGCCCACGCCGACATGGGCCGGTTTGAATTGGCGATCCAGGATTTCGACGCCGCCCTTGCCCTCGATCCGAAATCGCTGGGTGCCCTCAACAACCGCGGTAACGCCCTGCGCGACCATGGGCGATATGATTTGGCAATCCGGGATTACGACCGGGCGATCATGCTCGATCCCAACTACGGCCTTGCTTATGAAAATCGCGGCCTCGCCTATTACGAAAGTGGCCAGATGGATCGCGCGGTCGCGGAATTTCGTGCGGTCGTGGCGTTGCAGCCGGAAAATGCCTACCCGGCCTTGCTGCTGCACATGGCGATGGCGCGGGTTGGGGGAGCCGCCGACGCCGAATTAGCGGCCAATGCCGGCCGCCTCGATCTCCGCAAATGGCCGGGCGCCATCGTCCGCTTCGCTCTGGGTAAGAGCGACGAGGGCGAGGTCCTGGAGGCGGCCCAGGACGCACGATCCACAACGCGGCGCGAGCAGGAATGCGAGGCGTACTATTACCTTGGCATGGCGCGCCTGGCGCGCGCGGATCCAAGTGGGGCCGCTGCCATGTTCCGCAGCGCGATCGACACCGGCGTGCGGCATTTCATCGAATTCCATCAGGCCGAGTTCGAGCTGGTACGTCTGAATGCGCGCGGCAAATAGGCGCCTTGGTCTGGCGATGCTCGTCGCGCTGACGCTCGGTGGCTGTGGCCTCCAGCTGGAAAGCGACGTGACCGCCTTCCACGCCCTGTCGCCCGGCGACCGCGGCCGCCTCATCGCGGTGGCGCCGATGGATGCGCGCAAGCAGGGTTCGCTCGAATTCCTGTCGTACGCGGCCCAGGTCGAGGACCGGTTGCGCCGCGCCGGTTTTCGCACAGCTGGCGGCAACGACCGGCCAGAGCTTTTCGCGCTGTTCGACTATCAGACTGACGAAGAAATCGTCCAGACGCCCTATGTGGAGCCAATAACCGAAACCCGCACGACCACGACGCGAGACTCCAATGGCGTTGAACGCCGGCAAACCAACGAAGTCATCACCGGCTACCGCTCGGGCGTGTCCACTGAAAACCGCTTCACCCGCCGGCTGCGCCTGGACATCGTGGAATTTTCCGCCAGCCGCCAGCAGCGCAAGCTCTACGAAGGGCAGCTTCGTAACGTCAGCGATTGCAGGAAACTGCCGGTCATCATGGACGTCTTACTGGAAGGTATGTTCGCGGATCGTCCCGGCGCCTCCGGCCGGGCGCGTTCGATCGCCGTGAAACGGGAGAACCTCAGCCGCGCGGATTGCTGACCCGACTCATAGCCATTTGAGCCATTTCAGACAGCCCCAGATCGCCAACGTCACGCCGCCGATCAGAAGGCAGAACTAAAGGAATGCGTGGGGATCGTCAGCGCCGGGAATGCCGGTGACGTTGACGCCCAGCATGGCGGCGAAGAGGCTGGGCGGTAGGACCAGGGACGCCAGCGCGGTCAACCGGTTCGATGCCCGCAACGCCCCTTCGGTGAGAAGGTTGGTGAAATCTTCGTTGAGGATGGTGGCACGTGAGCGCAGTTCGTCGATGTCCTCGATATGGCGGACCAGCCGCTCGCTGACGTCGCGCAGGCGGTTGCGGGCATCGGCGTCGAGCCAGCTGGCGTCGTCGTGCTGTAGCCGGTACAGCGCGTCGCGTTGCGGCGACACCGGAAATTAAGACCAAATATGCGCGCTGGCCGTTAATTATTCAACGGCAACCGCCGAAATAATTTCCGCGCGAATTCTTGTAAAAGCGAAGACGCGATTGGACTATCGCAGTTAAACAGGGTCGCAAATTCACCCCCCCTGCGGGGTTGCGGGGTTGGGGCGGCTGTTTGGAGGAGGGGAAGGCGGGCGGCGGGATACGAGCAGTTCGGGCGCGGTTTACGCGGATGTGACAACGTGACAGTGACTATTGGTTTTCAGGGTTGCGAAATAGGTGTAGGATATAACGTCGTCTGCACAAGCCAACGGGAGGTTACCAATGAACGGCAGGATGCGTCTAGCGGCTTCCCTCATAGCGATCTGTGGGGCCTTCGACGCGAATCCGGGATGGGCGCTCGATGCGCAAGTGCTTTCGTCCCGTCCCAACATGGTCACGGGCGGCGACGCCCTGATCAAGGTCACCGGCGTTACCGCCGCCCCGAACGTGACGGTGGGCACGCGGGATGTATCGGGAGCCTTTGCCGCCGATCCGAAAGGCGGCTTCGTCGGCCTCGTCGCCGGCCTGGTGGACGGCACCAACACGCTGACGGTGAAAGCCGGGACCGAACAAAAGACGCTGACCCTCATCAACCACCCGATCAACGGCACGCTGTTCGCCGGGCCGCAGCAGCAGCCCTATGTCTGCGAAAACGAACTCCACGGCCTGGCCAAGGCCGCGGACGCCAATTGCACGGCGCCGACCGCGATTGAATACCAATATCGCAATACCAAGGGCGCTTGGGCCAAGTTCGATCCCGCGGCGCCGCGTCCGGCGGATATCGGCATGACCACGACCAGCGAGGGCAACACCGTCCCGCTGATCGTCCGTCTCGAAAAGGGCGTCATCAATCGCGCCGCCTATGTCATCGGCTTGTTGCACGACCCGGCGGCCGGACCGCCGCCGTCGCCGACCCGGCGCACGCCGGGCTGGAACGGCAGGCTGGTCTATTCCTATGCCGGCGGCCTTCTGGCCGGCTATCACATGGGCACGGTGATCGGCGCGATGGACGCCGCCAAGGCTTATGTCGGCGGGGTCCAGAACCAGTTCTACGAGACCCTGATCGAGCAAGGCTACGCCCAGGCCGCCAGCTCGCTCAACGCCTTCCGCACCACCACCAACGACGTGGTTTCGGCCGAATCGATGGCCAAGGTCAAGGAGCGGTTCATCGAGTTATACGGCGCGCCCTTGTACACGGTCGGCACCGGCGGCTCGGGCGGCTCGATGCAGCAGCACCTTATCGCCAATAACTATCCCGGCCTGCTGGACGGCATTTTCCCGCGCATCAGTTACCCCGATGCGATGACGTTCTTCTGGCCGCTCTACGATTGCGACCTGCTCGTCACCTATTTCAAGGAGACCAAACAGCCCTGGACCGAGATGCAGAAAGACCTCGTCTCCGGCAAGAAGAGCTACCACTATTGCCCGAGCAACGGGGTGAGCTACACGAACCAGAATCTGCGGGTCGACGTGGCTTGCGACCCGGCGGTGAAGGACGCGGTGACCTTCGGCGACATCAAGCAGCCGCGCTGCACCTATCAGGACAATCTGGTCAACATATTCGGCACCGACCCGAAAACCGGGTTCGCGCGCAACCCGTGGGACAATATCGGCGTGCAATACGGCCTGTCGGCACTCAACGAAGGCAGCATAAGTTTCGAGCAATTCATCGACATCAACGCCAAGATCGGCGGCCACGACGTCAACGGCCGGCCGGTGCCGCAGCGCATCACGGGCGATCCCGAGGCCTTGCGGATCGTCTACGCGACCGGGCGCATCAACGACGCCGGCGCGGGGCTGGCGGAAATTCCGATCATCGACATGCGCGGCTACACCGATGGCAGCTGCTCGGTCGCACCCTGCCCGCCGCGCGCCTACACCGCCGTCGACATCCATGACGGCTATCACAGCGAAACCATGCGGGCGCGGCTGCTGGCCGCGAACGGCACCGCCGACAACCATGTGATGATGATCGCCTTCGAAACCGGGGATCGCGGACCGGACGCGCCCCTGTCGAAGATGACGATGGCGGCGCTGGCCCCCATGGACAAATGGCTGACCGGCATCGCCAACGACACGTCGAGCCGGACCAAGATCGAAAAGATCAGGGCCCACCGTCCGGCGGAATTGGTCGATAGCTGCTACACCAACACCACGACCAAGATCACCGACTGGAAACGCTGTCAGCAGCTTTTCCCGTACTTCTCCAATGCGCGCATGGTCGCGGGCGCGCCGCTGATGGACGACGTTTTCAAATGTCAGATCAAGGCGGTCGATCCGAAGGATTACGCCAAGCCGCTGACCGCCGCTCAACTCGCGGCGGCGAAGGCGGCGTTCCCCGAAGGCGTGTGCGATTGGTCGAAGCCGGGCGTGGGACGCACCAAACTGGGCGGCACCTGGGCCTTCTATTCCGGCAACGCCCGAGTGGAATTCTTGGGTTCGGCGAAATAGCACTCCCGCGGAGTGGGGCATCTCTAAGGTTGGGGCGCCTGGACGAAATGTCCGGGCGCCCGTTTCTTTTGGCCGAGGCAGCGGTTACGCTCCCAGGTTGAAGACCATGCCGGGGCAGGGGGCGCATGACCGACGCCTTGAAGCGGGATTTGCGGGAGGCCATCGCCAACGGCCGCTTGGTCGCCATTGTCGGCAGCGGCGTGTCGGTCGGCGCCACCGGCGGTAACGCGGTTGCGTCGTGGGACGGGTTGCTGGCCAGCGGCATCCAAAGGTGTGTCAGCCTTTTCGGCGGACAACTGCCCACTGGCTGGGAGGCCGAACAGGCCAGGCGGTTGAAGTCGGGCGATCTCAACTCGTGGCTCGATCTGGCGAGTGAGATCGAAACGCGGTTCGCGGGCCAGCCGGGGCAATATGGGCGCTGGCTCAAGGAGACCGTCGGCGCACTGCAAGCCACGGACCGGGGTGTCATCGCGGCGTTGCACAATCTCGGCATCCCGCTGGCAACGACGAATTACGACGGCTTGATCGAAACCGTGGAGCGGCCGTTCGTCACTTGGCGCAACGAAGCGCGAGCCGTGCAAATCCTGCGCGGTGAGGAGCGAGGCATCCTCCATCTTCACGGTTACTGGCAGGAAGGAGAATCCGTTGTTTTCGGCCGTGCTTCCTACGAGCGGCTGACCAACAGCGCGTTCGCCCAAGGTGCGCAACAGGCGCTGACCTTTTCACACAGCCTGATGTTCGTCGGCTTCCGGGGTTCGCTTGCCGATCCGAATTTCACCCGGCTGCTCACCTGGCTCCGCGAGGTGATGGGGAACACCCACCATCGCCATTACCTGCTGTGTGCGACGGACAGGGTGGCGGTGATGGAAAGCGCTATCAACGGCTGCCGGAATCTTTTCGTTCTGCCCTTTGGCACGCGGGAGGAGCTTGCGGCGTTCCTCGCCGATCTTGCCCCGCGGCGTTTTGTTGCACTGCCGCCCCCGCCGGAGCGCATCCTGGGGCGCGATGCGGCGCTTGGTGATCTGGTGGCGGCGTTGCTCGCCGACAAGCCGCCGCCGGTTCCGATCCTGGGCGCGCCCGGCATCGGCAAAAGCACACTCGCTCTCGCCGCACTCCACGATCCCCGCGTCGCGGAGAAATTCGGGCGGCGGCGGTATTTCGTGCGTCTCGACGGCGCTGCCTCGGGCGAGGCGATGGCCGGGGCTATCGTCACCGCGTTGGGTTTGCCGCCGTCCAGCAAGCCGCTCGACGCCGCCGTCGCCGCGCTGGCGGAGGCGCGCCCGCGGTTCTCATGCTCGACAACACTGAAACGCCGTGGGACCAGGATGCGA
>CAMDDQ010000010.1 GCA_945892765.1 Asaia bogorensis | reverse complement strand
GCCGCGATCCACCTCGCCGCGAAGAACACGAAGTCCTAAGGGAGGAAAGCCACATGACCAATAGATTGGAAATGAACCGCCGGCAGTTCGTTGTTTCGACCGCCGCCGTCGGTGGTGGCATGGCCCTTGGCGTGCGCGCGGCCGGCGCCCAGACCGCGGCCACAGGCGCAGACATCGAGATCAATGCTTGGGTTCTGATTGCCGCGGACGGCACGGTGAGCGTCCGTGTCGGCAAGACCGAAATCGGCAATGGCGCGGTTTCGACCTTACCGATGATGGTTTGCGAGGAACTGGGCTGCGATTGGAACAAGATCAAAGTGCTGGCGGCCGAGCCGAATTGGGATATGAAGAACAACAACGTCTTTGCCGGCAAGATCGGCGCGCGCAACTTCAATTCCAACCGTTCGTATCAGAGCCTTGAGCAATTTCAGCAGGCCGGAGCCAGCGTTCGCGAACGCCTGAAGGCCGCCGCCGCGAAGAACTGGAACGTCGGCGTCGCCGACCTCACGGTCAACAATGGCGAGGTGATTCACACGGCGTCCGGGCGCAAGGCTCCTTTTGGCCAACTCGCCGCGCAAGCCGCCCAGATCAAGCTCGACAAGGAACCCGCAGTCAAGGCGCCGGACCAATGGACGTTTTTGGGCAAGGCGCGGGCCCCACGCACCGACGTCAAGGGCAAGGTCGACGGCTCGGCGGTGTTCGGCCTGGACGTGAAGGCGCCAAACATGCTCTACGCCGCGCTTCGCCAGTCGCCGGTCATGGGCGGCAAGTTGAAGAGCTACGATTTCAGCGCGATCAAGGATCGTCCGGGTGTTCATAGCGTTGTTGTCGTCGACCCGAGCGAAGCCAGGCCGAAGACCGATCTCAAGACGCTTTATGCCGAGCCGGCGCCGCAAAGCGCGGTCGCGGTCATCGCCGACAGCTTCTGGCATGCCAAGAGCGCCCTCGACGTGATGCCCGTTCAATGGGATGACGGTCCGGGTGCCAACACCAACAGCGAGGACTTTTTCAAGACGGCGATTGCGGCGGTCAATCGGGGTGGCGGCACCGTCAATCGCAAGGAAGGCGATCCGCTCGCGGTGATCGCAAAGGGCGGTAAGCTAGTCGAGGCCACCTATCAGGCGCCATTCCTCGAACATGCCTTGATGGAACCGTTGAACGGCACCGCTCTGGTCAACGCCAACAACATCGAAATGTGGATTTCGACCCAGGCGAGCCAGAACGTCATGCTCCTCGCCGCCATCGAAACCGGCGTGCCACTCAACAATGTCGTCGTCCATGCAGCCACTGCCGGCGGCGCCTTCGGCCGCCGCATCTTCGGCGACGATGCCCGCATGGTCGTCGCCGTCGCAAAGAAGGTGCCGGGGCGTCCGGTCAAGGTTATCTGGTCGCGCGAAGAAACCACGCGCCAGGGCCGGTTCAATCCATTCTCGGTGGCCAAGCTACAGGCGGTCCTCGGTGCCGACGGTCTCCCCGAGGCCATGGTCATCCGCATCGCCGGGCACACACCTTCGACCGGCGTCCTGATCGACACTCCCTACGCCTCGGCGATCCCCAACTTCATGGTCGAATCCATCCCGACCAACACGCACCTGCTGACCGGGCCGTGGCGCGGTCCGGGTTACAACACCAACGTGTTCTTCCTGGAGTCCTTCGTCGACGAATTGGCTCACGCCGCCGGCAAGGACCCCATGGACTATCGGCGGAGCTTGTTCGCCAAATGGAGCGATCCGGCCTGGCTCAAGGTTCTCAACGAAGCGGCCAACAAGGGTGAATGGGGTAAGAAGAACCTTCCCAAGGGCACGGCTCAAGGTTTTGCGATCGGCGCCTGGCCCAATAGCAAGCCCAACGACGCCTCGATCATCGCCAATTTGGTTCAGGTAACGGTCGGGACCGAAGGCAGCGTGAAGGTGGATACCGTCGATATCGCCTTCGACACGGGCAAGGTGTTGCATCCTGACGGTATCACCGCCCAGTTCGAGGGCGGCACCATCATGGGCGTCAACAAGACCCTCAACGAGGAACTGACCGTTCGCAACGGTCGGGTCGTTCAGGGCAATTTCGACGACTACCCCATGGTTCGCATCGCCGACACCCCGACAATCAAGGTTCATTTCGGTGGGCTGACCGGCGGTGCCAAGCTTACGGAGGCGGGCGAGCCGCCCATCGCGCCGCCCGCGCCCGCCATCGCCAACGCGGTCTTCCGCGCGACCGGCAAGCGCATCCGCGCGCTGCCGTTCCGCAATCACGATCTAAGCTGGAGCTAGTACGCGCAGGCAATAAGCGAGAGCGGCCGAAGATACCGGCCGCTCTTGCCCTGCCCACGCGGAGTTTACCTCGAGGTCAGAGACTCGCGACGCGGAGTCATGGCATTATGCTGCCCCATGCAGACCGCCGGGCGGCGGGTGCGGGGCTTCGCCCGTGAAAATCTGAGGAGAGACATTATGGACCGGCATTTCTGGAAGGGCTGCGTGGGGGCGGCTCTGCTCATTGCGGCAATCGCGGCGCCCACACCGGCCGCGGCGCAGTTCGTGACTTTCAGATTCGCCGCCGGACAGGAAGGCGGCGTCTGGATGGCCCTTGCCGCCGCGCTAAAGCCGATTTGGGAAAACAATTTGTCGACGGCGGCCATTCAATGGATACCGGGCGATGCCGTGAGCAACGTGACCGCGATCGAGGAAGGCGACGCCGACATCGCCTTCGGCAATAGCATTACAACCGCGGACGCCATCGAAGGCCGGGCGCCCTTCAAGAAGAAACACACCAATGTTTGCCAATTGGCGGTCCTCTATCTTCACGCCCTGCATGTGCTGGCATCGCCGGAAGCAAAGGTCGAAACTATCGCCGATTTGAAGGGCAAGACTGTTGCCGTGCCCGGTAAGGGTGAGGCCGCGGAGGTCGTTGCCCAACAGATCTTGAATGCCAGTGGCGTTGGCGGCAACCTCGTGAAAACCGTTTCCGCGACGACGGCCGAAGCCCTGAAGCTTCTTCGGGAAGGCAAGGTCGACGCCGCGATGGTCGGTGACGGTGTCCCGGCCGCGGACATCACCGAGCTCGCCTCGGAAAAGGAGATCGTCATCGTCGGCGTGCCCGCGGACAATATCTCGACCCTTGAACAATCCAATATGGGCTTTCTGACCGCGACGCTTCAGCCTGGCACCTATCCCAAGCAGCAAAACGAGGCGCTGGCCGCGGGTTACGGTGTGCAGGTCTTGGCTCCTTGCAATCTGTTGGATCGGCGGGCCTTCAACATCACACGCGTCCTGGTCGAAAGCTTGTCGCAACTCACCTCCGTCGAGAAGTCGATCGAGGACACGGATAAGGGCCTGATGGGCGCGGATTTTGGTACGCCGCACCATGCCGCCGTCGGTATCATCCACGGCACTTGAAGGTTCCCGGGACTCGGCAGTGCGCGCTGCCGGGCCGGTTCGATGGCGCGAAGGCCGGTCGGGCTTCACTCGACCGGCCTTTTTCGTGAATCTCGGTCCGGCGGGCTTTCGTCGTCCGTCAGTGAATGGCATGGGCCGTTACGCTAATGTTGTGGCTGTGGCTGCCTTGCCCCACATACTTGTCGTTGATGACGACGGCGAAATTCGCGACCTGCTGTCGCGTTTCCTAACCAAACATGGCTTCGAGGTCACGACGACGGGTGATGGGCGGCAAATGGCCGCGGCGTTGGACGCCAGCCCGATCGATCTTGTCATTCTCGATCTGATGTTGCCGGGCGAGGACGGTCTTTCGATTTGCCGCAAGATCCGGCAGCATTCGGCCATTCCAATCATCATGTTGACCGCGATGGGCGACGAGGCGGACCGCATCCTCGGGCTCGAAATCGGTGCGGACGACTACGTTCCCAAGCCCTTCAACCCCCGGGAATTGCTCGCCCGAATCAAGGCCGTCCTACGGAGAAGCGCGGCGAAGGACCAGCCCAAGGGTGGCGGCATCTACCGCTTCGAGGATTGGACCCTCGATCCGCTGCGCCGCGAACTTATCGCGCCGGACGGTCGCCTAGTGAATTTGACCGGCGGCGAATTCGATTTGCTTTTTGCCTTCGTCGAACATCCTCAGCGAATATTGACACGCGATCAGCTCCTCGACTTAACCCGCGGCCGCAACGCCACGCCGTTCGATCGCAGTGTCGACATCCTGGTCAGCCGTTTGCGCCAGAAGATCGAGCCGGATTCAAGGGAGCCAAAATTCATCAAGACGGTGCGCGCCGCCGGCTATATCTTCGCCTCGCCGGTCGTCTCATGAAAAAAAACGCCTGGATCACCGGCAGCTTGACGACGCAAGCGATCGGCGTGCTTCTGATCGCCCTTTTGGTGTCGCATGCCGCGAGTTTGGCCTTTTATCAATTCGATCTCGCGGAAAAACTCGGGGCCACGCGCGAGGCCCAATTCGCCGAGCAAATGGTCGCCATCAGGCGGCTTGTCGACGCCGCCCCCGAGGGCGATCGAGAAAGGGTGGCGCATGCCGTGGGTGGGCAGGCGATCGAGACCCATTGGGACGTTCAAAGCTTCTTGCGCGCGGCCAAACCCGCCGACGCCAATTTGGCGGCCTTGCAGCAGAAACTTCAGGCCTTGTTCCCGGCGGTGCCCGCGGCGGGTCTGCGCGTCGGCTATTCCTCGACCGCGGATGACGCGGCGCCGCATTTCATCTTGATTTCGGTTCAGCTCTCCGACGGCAGTTGGATCAACGCAAGCACGGCCTTGCTTCAAATTCCCCATGACGCCTTCACCGGCGTCCTCGGTTCGACCTTTCTGATGGCGCTCGCCATCGTTCCGCTCGGCATCTGGCTGATGCGGGCGACAACACGGCCCTTGCGTATTTTCGCCAAGGCCGCGGAGCGGCTCGGTCGCAATGTTGACGCCGAACCGGTGCCCGAAACCGGGCCCTCCGACGTTCGCCGCACGGTGCGTGCCTTCAATGACATGCAGTCGCGCATCCGTCAGCTGCTGGCTGAAAGGACGCAAATGCTGGCGGCGCTTTCGCACGACCTGCGGACCCCCATTACACGCCTCAGGCTGCGCGCCGAGTTGATCGAGGACAGCGAGCAGCAAAACCGAATGCTCGCCGATCTGCGGGACATGGAGGCGATGGTCAACAGCGCCCTTGCTTATCTGCGCGAGGATGCCGCGGCCGAGGATGTGCGCCGCATCGATGTCTCTTCGCTTCTCGATACCATTGCGAGCGAGGCCAGCGATCAAGGCCGGCTGGTCGCCGTGGAGAAACACGCCGCTTGTGTGATTTCCGGTCGCCCGCTGGCATTGAAACGGGCTTTTTCCAACCTCGTGGACAACGCCATCAAATACGGTGACACCGCACGAATCGCATTGCGCGCCGACGGCGCCACCGCCGTCATCGCGATCGACGATTCGGGGCCGGGGATTCCGGTGGATCAGGTTGA
Source organism: Asaia bogorensis (assembly GCA_945892765.1). Lineage (GTDB taxonomy): Bacteria > Pseudomonadota > Alphaproteobacteria > CACIAM-22H2 > CACIAM-22H2 > SHVT01. The sequence goes on along the minus strand of CAMDDQ010000010.1, from coordinate 24,085 downwards.
AGCGGTGTTTCAGCCCTTCATGAGATTGGAGACCTCGCGCAGCCGGGACACCGGCGGCGTCGGTTTGGGCCTGGCGCTCGCGCGAACCGTGTTCCGGAGCCACGGCGGCGATGTCAGGCTGCAAAATCTAGCCGGTGGCGGCTTGCGGGCGCTTGTGAGGTTGCCCACCGCATAGTCTTGAGCGCACGATCGCTGGCGAAACAATCCAGATACACAAGGCGTCTTTAATGCTACCGCGCCTGCCGATGGCGGAGCCCCGGCGGGCCAATGAACTAGTCTCTGAGGAGGAGCCGAACGCCATGTCGATGTTGAAGTCCGTTGCGCTTGCAGCATGTCTTGCCCTCGCGCCGTTAGCCCTAAACGCGGCGTTCATGGCCGACGAGAATCTCCTGCCGTTGGATGTCGACCCCAACACGGATGCGGGCGCGGTTCTTACCGACAAAAAGGGCTTCGTGCTTTACACCTTCGATCGCGACACGCCCGGCAAATCCACGTGCACCGGAGCCTGCGCGGAGACCTGGCCGCCGGCCTCGGCCGCCGATTACAACGGAGGCTCCAAGGGCTTCAAGCTATCGGTCACCACCCGCGACGACGGCACCAAACAATGGGCCTGGGAGGAAAAGCCGCTCTATCGGTACGCGAAGGATGCCAAGCCTGGAGATATCATGGGAAACAACCTCGGCGACAAGACTTGGCACGTCGTTCCGATCTCGGGACATGACATGTGATCGCATAAGGCGTTGCGTGGGCTGAGGGAACAGTGTTGGCGGCTCCGCCGCGCCGCCGTGGAACCGATGTCTTGGGCTTGAACGGACCCGCTATCGGGGCGATCTACGGCCGGCGGTTGATGCGTTTCTGGGCACCCCTGGCGGCGGTCGTGTGCGCTGCGTGCGCCTCTGCCCAGCCCGCGCTTCTGCGCGATCCGCTGACGCCTCAGGCGACGATACCGGCCTTTCGGTACGAATCCGTTTTCTCGACCTACCGCTCCGCTCCCGACCAGGGATTGGGGTCGTGGCGCGCGGCGAACGACCAGATGTGGCGTCTTGGCGGCCATATGGGCCATATCGAAGACGCTCCCGCGCCCTCGGCCCCGGTCGAAAGAAGGCCATGACCAAGTTGAGCGGCAGGTGGACGATCGCAGCGGCGGCCTGGATTTTGGGCGGCTGCGCAACATTCTCGGACGATGGCGGTCTGAGCGTTGCCCGGCAGGTCGCCAGCGAGAAGATCGGCAAGGAAGTCAGGTGGATCAAGACCGAAGAGGACGCCGAATTCGTGCGCTCGCGGGTCGCCCAACTGAGGGCTGCGCCCCTTACCGCCGATGCCGCGGTGCAGATTGCACTTTTGAACAATCGCGGCCTGCAGGCGAGCTTCGCCGAACTGCTCATCGCTGAGGCCGATTACGTCCAAGCGGGCAGACTTCCGAACCCGGTGTTCTCGTTCGCCCGGCTGATGCGAACCGGGGCGTTGACCGAAATCGAGCGTGGCATTGCGATCGATGTTCTCAGTGTTTTCACGATGCCGTTCGATATGCGGATCGAGGCCGAGCGGTTCAAGCGCGCCCAATATTCGGTTGCCGGCGAAGTGCTCGGTCTCGCCGCCGATGCGCGCCGAGCCTATTACAACGCGGTCACCGCGCAGGAGATAGAGCGATACGCCGAGCAGGCGAAGATGGCGGCCGACGCCAGCGCCGATCTGGCGGAGCGGATGCGACGGGCCGGAAATTTCAACCGGCTGACGGAAGCGCGCGAGCGTGTGTTCTACGCCCAAGTGGCCACGCAACTGGCGCGGGCGCGGACCGCCACGATGGTCGCGCGTGAGAAGCTCATCCGGCTCATGGGGCTGTGGGGTGAAGAACTGCAATTCACCCTGCCAGACCGGCTTCCGAACCCGCCAGCGCAGCCTAGAGAATTGCAGAATATCGAAGCCACCGCCTTGGGCCAAAGGCTGGATATCCTGGCCGCACGCAAGGATGCCGAGGCGCTGGCGGCGGCGCTGGGTCTCACACGCGTGACGCGTTTCGTTAATGTCCTTCACGCCGGCTATCAGTGGAACCGAGTCTCCGAGGCTTCCGCCGAACCAGGGGCGGAGCCGCAGCAACGCGGCTTTGAGGTGGAAATCGCATTACCCATCTTCGATTGGGGCGGTGCGCGGACGGCCAAGGCAGAAGCCCTCTATATGCAGGCGGTCAATCGTGTCTCCGACATCGCCATCAATGCGCGGTCGGAAATCCGCGAGGCATACGGCGGCTATCGCGCCGCCTATGAGATCGCCAGACATTACCGCGAGGAGATCGTGCCCCTGCGCAAGGCCATCTCCGAGCAACAACTCCTGGAATATAACGGCATGTTGATCGGCGTCTTTGAGTTGCTCGCCGATGCCCGCGATCAAATCGCCAGCGTCACCGGAGCGATCGAGGCGTTGCGCGATTTCTGGCTCGCCGATGCCGACCTCGACACGGCGCTGACCGCCGGTTCTCCAGGGCCGGCTGCCGGTACGACGACGGCGACCCTGCCGGGCGGGTCGGCGGGCCGCGGGCATTGACCGGGACAAGGAGCCTTCGGACATGGTGAGCAGACGGGACTTCATACAGGTTGGCGCGGCCTTGCTTGCTGCCGGTGCCGTCACCCGCTCGGCGATCGCGGCGTTGCCCGAAGCGCCGATCCAGGACTCGCCCAAGACCCAGCCGCCGTTGGTGCCGCGGGACGGACGCCCCTACAACCCCGTGGTCACGCTCAATGGCTGGTCGCTGCCCTGGCGCATGAACAACGGCTGGAAGGAGTTCCACCTGATCGCCGAACCGGTGGTGCGCGAGTTGGCGCCGGGCATGAAAGCCAATCTTTGGGGATATAACGGCCAAAGCCCCGGCCCGACCATCGAATGCGTCGAGGGCGACAGGCTTCGCATCTTCGTCACCAACCGGTTGCCGGAACACACGACGGTTCACTGGCACGGCGTCCTTCTACCCAACGGCATGGATGGCGTGGGCGGCTTAACCCAGCCGCAAATCCCGGCCGGCAAGACCTATGTGTACGAATTCGAGATGAAACATAGCGGCACATTTATGTATCACCCGCATGCCGACGAAATGGTGCAGATGGCGATGGGCATGATGGGCTTCATCGTCGTGCATCCGCGCGATCCGAACCAGCATCGCGTCGATCGCGATTTCGTCTTTCTGACCAACGCCTACGACATTGCGCCCGGAAGTTACACGCCGCGGGTCAATACGATGCTGGATTTCAACCTTTGGTCCTGGAACAGCCGCGTGTTCCCGGGCATCGATCCGATTGTCGTGCGACTGGGCGACCGCGTGCGCATCCGCATCGGCAATCTGACGATGACCAATCACCCCATTCATCTCCACGGCTTCAATTTCAAGATCACCGGCACCGACGGCGGCTGGGTACCGCCCAGCGCGCAATGGCCCGAGACCACGGTGGACATGCCGATCGGTTCGCTGCGCGCCTTCGAGTTCGACGCCGATGCACCCGGCGATTGGGCCTTCCACTGCCACAAATCCCATCACGTCATGAATGCGATGGGCCACGACGTTCCAACGATGATCGGCGTCGATCATCGCGGCGTCGCCAAACGCATTATCTCGCTTGTCCCGGACTACATGGTGATGGGCGAACGCGGGATGGCTGACATGGGCGAAATGGAAATGCTGCTGCCCGACAACACGCTGCCGATGATGACCGGTTCGGGACCGTTCGGGCCCCTCGAGATGGGTGGCATGTTCACGGTGGTGAAGGTGAGGGAAGGGCTGGCCCGCAACGACTATCGCGATCCCGGCTGGTACCGGCATCCGCCAGGCACCCTGGCCTATGAGTGGAAAGGCGACGTTTAAGTCCTAAATAACCTATGGAATCATATCGAATAGAGGGAACATGACAATGCGCGTTCTGTTTCAGGCGGCCGTCTTCGCCGTCCTCTCCGGCGCCGCTTTGGCGGCCGGTACCGGGCACACGCATGACGGTCCCGTCGGCGCTTTGGGTCATGTTGTGGCCTTCGGAGAGCCCGGCAACCCAAAGGCCAAGGCCCGCACGGTTCAAGTTGACATGCTCGACAACGGAACCATGCGCTTCAGCCCCGCGAAACTAACGATCAAGCAGGGCGAAACCATTCGGTTCAACGTGAGAAACCGCGGCGTCGCCGACCATGAACTGATGTTGGGGACAGTCGCCGATCTTGTGGAACACGCCAAGCTCATGCAGGAATTTCCGGAAATGGAACATGAGGAGCCGTTCGCCATTTCGCTTCCACCGGGGAAAAACGGCGTGATTTTTTGGAAGTTCACCAAGGTCGGCCAGTTCGCCTATGGATGTCTCAAGCCCGGCCACTACGAAGCGGGCATGAAGGGTAGCATCGTCGTTAACAAATGACCGACCGGAGTAGTAGAATTTGCACACGCCTGCCGATGTCTTGAAATCACAGCGTCTTTCAACTGGAGGAATCACAATGACGAAATTCATCGCGATGCTCGCCCTAGGGCCTGTCCTTGCCCTCGGCCTGGTCTTTGGAACGGCGAACGTAGCGCTAGCCGCCGGCCCGCATGTCGATGGCGAGGTCATGAAGGTCGACATGGACGCCAAGAAAGTCACGATCAAACACGGGCCGATCGAAAGCCTCAAGATGCCCGGCATGACCATGATTTTCCAGGTCGCCGATCCCGCCATGCTCAATCTGCTCAAGGCCGGGGATGTGATCCACTTCGTGCCCGACCGCGTGAACGGTGCCTTTACCGTCATCAGCTTCGAGAAGCGGGCCGCCGCCGCTGCGGGCGCCACCGACGCGGGCAAGTCCATGCCCATGATGAAGATGGACGACCACAAACACTAAGTTATCTCATGAATTCCGAGACCTTCCGGCGGTTGGTTGCCGGAAGGCTTCGGAGGATAGGAAAAGGCGACTTGCGAGGTTAGGAGGCCGAAGATGGGCGTCGCAGCATTGCGTTTGGTAGCCTTGGCGGTGGTGCTGGTCGTGGCGTCCGCGTCCGGCATCCGCGCCGAGATCATGGTCGATGAGGATATCGGCCCGCTGAGCATCCAAGAAACCGAGGCAGGGATCATCCTGGCCGACGACTCCGGCATGACGGTCTATACGTTTGACCGCGATCCGCCGAACAAGGCCACCTGCGCCGGGGCTTGCGCCCAGACGTGGCAGCCCTTTCTTGCCGACGAAAAAGCGACTGCGGGCTACGGCAAACTCGATTTCATGAGGCGGGAAGACGGCAAGCGGCAATGGACCTATTCCGACAAGCCGCTCTATCGGTATGTCGGGGATCAAAAGCGCGGCGAAGCCAAGGGCGCGAAGATCGAGGGTTGGAGCACGGTGACCGTATCCTACATGATTCACTGACCCCTGACCGTCGCCTGCAGACGGGCGGGCAACTGGACGCTGAAATGAAAAGGCCCTCTCGACTCGAGAGGGCCTTTTTTTTACGTCTGCCGGCGCCGCGCGCCGGGATAGCCTAGTTCTTCTTGGAGGCGTCGAAACCCTTGTCATTCTGGGCGTTGCGCTCCGCGACCTGGAGCATAAAGACCGCGGCGTTGGGGTCGTCGGCGTCTTGCGGCGGCTTGCCGCCGACGATCACCGAATTCCACTCGCCCGTGGGATAGCGCGAGCCTTTGACCACACGAAGCGGGGCTTCCCTGCCCAGGACGCTGACAATGAGATTGAATTTGTCGCCGGCGCGCACGGTGCCTGTCTTGCCGCTTTCCACCGGTGCGAGGCGGAAGGACGTGCTGATCGGACCGTCGCCGGCCATTGAATTGTAGAGCACCAACTCGTTGAATCCGGCCCCGAATTGCGGATGTTTGTCATCGACGACCGAAAGAACGCGCCCGTCTTCGAAGACCCCGGCGTTGTCCGGGCGGCCGGGGGCGGTGAAGAAGGACCAGATTTCAAACTTGTCCCCGAACTTAACCTCACCCTTGTCTTCGATATCCCCAACCTTGCGGAGAACATAGATCGCAGCGCCGCCTTTATCGCGCTGCGCGTTGTCCGATACCAAGACCTCCGCCGCATCGCGTCGGTGCCGGCTTTGGGCGTTCGACCACACATTTCCGTTGAATCGCGCCGATTGCAGCTGGATCGGTGTGTTGTAGGTAATCGGTTTGGCTTGCTGCGCATAGGCTTCGGCGGCCAGCAGGCCCGCCAGAGCCAATACCAAGGTGCCGCCGAGGCGGCGCGTGAAATCCAACATCAAGGGCGCTCCCGTTTTCAACCCCAAATTGGGGCGATTCTATTCTGATTGGCGTCTTGCGCTTACCATCTAATTATATAGAAGCAGTGGCTGCAACGAAACAATGCGGCACCAGGAAGCAGGCGTTCGGAATCTCCGTGGCGGCCATTCCATGAATCCGCGGCCATTGTTGGATCAACTCCGATGGTATGTTGCCATGGGAGCGGATGAAGCCATCGGCGACCGGCCGGTCGATCGATTCGTTCAGGGTGATCCCCGCCCAGCGCGACGGACAGGTCCGCCGGAAGGCCTGATCGGATCTTCGGTCACCACGCCGGTTGCGTCGCCGGTGCAACTGTCCGATTCCCGCTCGCTGGCTGCCCAGGCCGGAAGCCTGGAGGAACTCCGGGCGGCGATCGCCGCGTTCGAGGGCTGCTCGCTCAAGGCCACGGCGACCAATCTCGTATTTGGGGACGGCAATCCCGGCGCCCGCATCATGTTCGTCGGGGAGGCACCAGGCGCCGATGAAGACCGGCTGGGCAAGCCGTTCGTGGGCGTCAGTGGCCAGCTTCTTGACCGGATGATCGGATGCATCGGTCTCGACCGTGATAGCGCCTACATCACAAACATTTTACCCTGGCGCCCTCCCGGCAATCGTCAACCGACCGCTTCTGAGATCGCGGCCTGCCTTCCCTTCGTTGAAAGACATATAGAATTAGTCAATCCTTCGATCCTCGTCTTGGTCGGCGGCACATCGGCAAAGGCTCTGCTCGCCGCCAATGAGGGGATCATGAAATTACGCGGGCGTTGGTTCATGTATTGTTCCAGCAGTCGGGCGCAGCCGATTGAAACCATGGCGATCTTTCATCCCGCGTTCTTGTTACGGTCGCCGGCGCAAAAGCGGGAGGCTTGGCGCGATCTTATTGCGATTAAGAGTAAATATCAATATTAGTCTAAACACATGATTTATAATGACAAAAAATGCCTTTCCTACAATTTTGTTGGGCCGCCAAGGAAATTTTGACTTGCCCGCCGTCACCAAGCCCCCCTATGGTGCTGGTCAATGGGCCGTCAAACAAAAAACCTGCCCCACGGGGAGAGGCTGAACCGCAGGTTGCGGTTCGGAGCAGCCGCCAGCGTGGGGCTAGTAGCCGCTGTCACCTTAGCGGTGACCCCGACTTGTGCCTGGGCGCAGACCAACAGGCCGGTCTCGGTGTTTGGTTTGGCCGCTGTTCCACCCAATGCGACCATCGGCAAGACGCTTGACCTGCCCCGGCCGCTATCCTCGGCTGACATTGATCAGTACAGAAAAATATTTCAATTTCAAAAGGTTGAAGATTGGGCGGCGGCGGATCAAGCCATTCGAAGCCTGAAGGATCGGCGACTCTTGGGCCATATTTTGGCCGAACGCTATCTGCACAAGAATTACAAAACGACGTACCCAGAATTGGCTGCTTGGTTGGCCGAATATAACGACCATGCCGACGCGCCGGCTCTTTACCGCATTGCACTCAAGCGGCAGCCGAAGGGTGTGAAGCCGCCGGCGAAGCCGACCGGCACGGCATTTAATGCGGCCTGGCAAGGCGATGACAATGGTGGCGCGATCCCGGTCATTGTCGGGAGACCGGATCTACCCCCCGATCAGATGAAGCGGGTTGCGGCACTCAAGGACACCATTCGTTCTCGTTTGCGCGCTAGCGACGCCGTGGGTGCAGAGACCTATCTCTCCTTACGTGATGCACGGCTGCTCAGCGACGCCGAACTCGACCAACTGAAATCGGAAATCGCGGCCGCTCACTTCGTTCATGGACAGGAAGGCCGGGCCTTGGCGCTGGCGGCGCCCGCGGCCGAGCGTTCGGGCAACCTGCTGCCGCGCGCCCATTGGACGGCGGGTCTTGCGGCGTGGCGCCTACGCAATCTCGATATTGCCCGCCGCCATTTCGAGGCGCTGGCCGCGTTGCCCGGCGCATCTGGTTGGGATCTGGCCGCCGGGGCATTTTGGGCCGGGCGCGTCCATCTGCGTGCGGGCCGGCCCCAGTTGGTCAACCATTGGCTTCAGGTCGCGGCCGAGCAGCCGCGGACGTTCTACGGGCAACTTGCCCGCCGTTCTCTCGGCCTGCCCTCTGGTTTTAATTTTACGCCGCCCGACCTGAATGACGAAAATATCAATCAATTCAACCGACTGCCGGCAGGCGCGCGTATGTTCGCCCTTATCCAGATCGGTGAATCGGTGCGCGCAGAGGCGGAACTCAAGCGGATCTACATGATGGTGCCGGCCGATCGCCAAGAGGGATTGCTCTTAATTGCCATGCGGGCCAACATGCCGGCGCTGGCGATGCGGCTGGGCCGCGAACAGGGTGCGGCCTTGGGTCTGCCGCTGGACGGAGCCCTTTACCCCATACCGAAATGGCGCCCGGCCAAGGGATTTGAGGTTGATCCCGCCTTGGTTTACGCCTTCATGCGCCAGGAATCGGCTTTCAACCCCACGGCCAAGAGCCCGGCCGGCGCGCGCGGTTTGATGCAAATCATGCCGATGACGGCCCGGTTCATCGACCAGGGCCAGAATATCGGAAAAGGACAACAAGACCTTCTCTTCGATCCGGAACTCAACGTGACGCTCGGCGCCAAATATTTGCGGCATCTCCTTGAGCATGAAGCGGTTCAGGACAACCTCATCCTACTCGCGGCGGCCTATAATGGCGGGCCGGGAAACCTCGCGCGCTGGCAGAAAACGCGCGAACTCGGCGAGGATTCGTTGCTGTTCATCGAGGCCTTGCCGTCACGCGAGACGCGCCACTTCATTACGCGCGTTATGTTCAATTACTGGCTGTACAGTGAGCAACTCGGGCGCCCGTCGCCGAGCCTGACGGCCCTTGCCGCCGGTGGTGGGGCGACCTACTCTGGCGCCCTGGGCGAAGGTGCCCGGATTGCCTTCAACAACGACAATTGATCGATGTCGAGGATCGACGAAACCCGTCCTTTTCTTCCGGTCAATATCGCAATCCTTACGGTCTCGGATACGCGAACCGAGGCGGATGACAAATCGGGCCAGACGCTCGTGGATTTGGCGGGCGGCGCCGGGCACCATGTCGTGGCAAGGGCAATCGTACGGGACGAACGCGACGCCATCGTCGCCAAACTCAAGGCCTGGATCGCAGACCCGGCCGTCGATGTCGTCATCTCCACCGGGGGTACCGGCGTCACCGGCCGCGACATCACGCCCGAGGCCTTCAAATCGGTCTATGAAAAGGAGATCGAGGGTTTCGGCGAACTCTTCCGCATGTTGAGTTATCCCAAGGTCAAGACCTCCACGATACAGTCGCGGGCGACCGGCGGCGTGGCCGGCGGCACCTATCTTTTTGCATTGCCGGGTTCGCCCAATGGTTGTCGCGATGGCTGGGAGGAAATTCTCAAATGGCAACTCGACAACCGCCATCGGCCCTGCAACTTGGTTGAGCTGATGCCGCGCCTGCAGGAGCATAAGAAGAAACCGGCCTAAGTTCCTCGCCGGTTGCCGAGTTGGCGGCAACCCGCCGGAAATTGAACAAACGTTCTCCCGTTGTTCACGATTGAGCAAGCGCCGGCGTTGTTCCCGAACGGGCATTACGCTTCCGGGCCAAAATTTGCTAGACTGCTCAGGCGTTGCGTCCGGCGGCGCGCGTTCGGAAAACGAACGCGCAAATGGAGGGTTTAACCCATGCGAGAAAAAACCATTCGTTCGGCTGTCCTGGCGGTCGCCTTCGGCGCGGCCACTGTCATCGGCGCCACCGTGGCGATTGCGCATGAAGTGAAAATCACGTTCCTCCATTTCAACGACATGTATGAAATCGGGCCGACGGATGGAGCCGGCGGATTCGCCCAGCTCATGACGGTTCTGAAACGCGAAAGGGCCAAAAACCCGAACGCCATCGTTACCTTCGGCGGCGCCATGCTCGGGCCTTCGGTGTTGTCCAGCATCACCAAGGGCGAGCAGATGATCGAGTTGGCCAACGCAATCGGTATCGACGTCGCCGAGGTCGGGCATCACGATTTCGCCTACGGCCCCGACGTGCTGAAACAACGCATCGCCGAATCGAAGTTCCCCTGGCTCGGCGCCAATGTCGTCGGCGCGGACGGCAAGACACCACTCGGCCTTAAGACCACTCTGATCAAGACCATCGACGAAGAGATCAAAGTCGGCTTCCTGGGAGTCATTACGCCGGACGCCGCCTTTCAGTCGGCCGCGGGACCGACGATTAAATTCCTGCCGGTGGCAGAGGCCGCTCGTGCCGCAGTAAAGGAACTCAAGGATCAGGGCGCGCATTTGATCGTCGCGCTAACCTTTCTTCTCACCACCGAGGATCGCGCATTGATCGCGGCGGTGCCGGAAATCGACATCGTGCTCGGCGGGCGTGAACTGGAGAGGCTCGCCACCAATGTGGGCACTAAACGCGTGCCGTTGGTGAAGACCCGAATGAACGGCGAGGATGTCGTTCAAGTCGACGCCTTCATCAATATTCATGGCGGCGAGCGGTCGCTCCGCACGGCCATGAACCGGTTTGACACCAAGAACATCGATGGCGACGCCGCCATCATGCCGATCGTCAATAAGTGGAACGACCGCGCGGAGAAGGAATTGTCGCAGCCGGTCGGCAAGGTGACGACGCCGCTCGACAGCCGCCGCGACTTTGTCCGCACCCGGGAAACCGCCATCGCCAATCTGTTCGCCGATGCCCTGCGCGCTGGGGCGAAAGCCGAAATCGGCATCCTCAACACCGGCGGCGTTCGCGGCGACCAAACCTATGACGCCAATGTCACCTTCACCCGGAAGGATGTGCTGAAGGAGTATCCCTTCGGCAACCGCTCCGTCGTGCTCGAACTAAAGGGCGAGGATTTGTGGACCGCGCTCGAAAACGGTGTCAGCGATGTTGGTAACCGCGCCGGACGGTTCCCTGGCGTCTCGGGGATCAAATTTACCTATGATCAGAACAAGGATCCGGGCGCCCGTCTGGTGGAGGCGACCATCAACGGCAAGCCGCTCGACAAGAACGCAACGTATCGCGTCGCCACGCTCGACTTCATGTACACCGGCGGCGACGGTTATGTTGATTCGCTCGGCAAGGGTAAGAAGCTTATAGATCCCGCCGATGGTCTCCTGCTGTCGCAGTTGATCATTGACCACATCGCCGAAAAGGGTTTCGTGGCGCCCAAGGTTGAAGGCCGCATCGTCGAGAAATAAACCGCTGCCGCCCGGATTTCGATTGGGCGAATCGAGGAGAAATCAATGACCTCATCAATCTCGCGTCGCGCGGCATTGAAAATGGCGGGCGCCTCGGCGGCGACTCTCGCGACATGGCCTGCCTGGGCGCACGAAGCGGACATGGAGGACAGCGAAGACGATCTTACCGCCGCGAAGATCAAGCCGCGGCAAGGTGCCAAAGGCGTCGGTGGACCGACTCGCGTCGTCACCGATTCCGCCGGACGCAAGGTGACAGTGCCGCAAAAGATCGATCGCGTCTTCGTGGCCGGGGATCCCGCCTCAGTGATGGTCTATTCGCTGACACCGGAAAAACAGCTCGGCTGGACCCTGCGGATATCGGACAAACAAAAAGAATTCATCCCGCCGGAATACGCCAATCTGGCGATGTTGGGCCGCATCACAATGCGGGGCGACACCGCAAACAAGGAAGTCGTGCTCAAGGCGGACCCCGATTTGATCATCGACTACGGCACGATCAACGACCGGTTCACATCGCTGGCCGATCGGGTTCAGGAACAACTCAAGGTTCCCTACCTTCTCCTCGACGGTACATTTTCAAACATCCCGAAGGTGTATCGCGAATTGGGAAACATTCTCGGCGCGCCGGAACGCGCCGAGAAGCTCGCCGCCTATGCTGAAAAAGTCCTCGCCGACGTCGATGCCGCCAGGGCGCAGGTGCCGGTCGCAAAACGCCCGAAGGTATTTTACGGCCGCGGCCGCGACGGGCTGGAGACCGGACTCCGGGGATCCATCATCGTCGAACTTCTCGATCGCGCCGGTGCGATCAACGTCGCCGACGCCGCCGGCGAGCAGGGCATCGCGACGATCTCGCTTGAGAAGGTCCTCCAATGGGACCCCGATATCGTGCTGACGATCGAGCGCAATTTTTATCAAAACGCCAAACGCGACCCGCGTTGGGGCGCTCTACGCGCGATTAAGGAAGGGCGGTTCTATTTGGCGCCCGACCTTCCGTTCAGCTGGTTTGACCATCCGCCGGGCATCAATCGCCTGATCGGCGTGCGTTGGCTGATCAACGTCCTGTATCCGCAGGTGCCACAGACCGATCTCACCTCGGCTGCCCGCGAATTCTACGAATTGTTCTACCATCACAAACTGACCGACAAACAGGTCGCCGAGTTGCTGTCCTCCGCGGCTCGAAAATCCTAGCCGCGCTTCGCCACTAAAGGCCTCACCCCAGCGGGTGAGGCCTTTTTCTTTCGCGCCACGCCGCTAGGTCGTCGGCATCGTCGATGTCGTGAAGCGTATCGCAGCGGGCGATGCGCCAGCGACTCGGTAGGCTGGCCAAGGTATCGGCGAGTGCATCGGCCGTGGACCAGCGAACCCCGCCATAGAGCCCGAAGGGTAGTCTTCTGTTGTGAAGGCCCACGAGCCAATAGCCGCCATCGGCCGCGGGACCGAACACTGCGTCATGCCCCTTAAGCAACACAAAGGCGCGCGCCACATGCGCGCTTTCAATCGCCGGGATGTCGCTTCCGATGATGATGGCCGGCCCCGACGGAAGACGGCGGGGCACCCGGGCCATCCGTGCCCCGAGGTCGCCGGCACCCTGGGGAAGGACCGGCAATCCTCGGCCCCAGGACAGACCGGGCCGCGCCATCCGATCGGGCGTGATCGCGAGCCAACATTTCCAACGCCGGTCCCGGCCTAGGCGGCGAATCAATTCAGTCAGCGTCGAGCGGTAAAAGTGCAGCGCGGCAACCGTCCCAATCCCGCCAGCAAGGCGGCGCTTCACCTGTCCGAGGAGCGGAGCCTTGGCGAAGATGACGAGATGGCGCGTCGGCCTCATCGGTAAACCCGCAAGATGTGACGCTGCGGTACCCCAGCCAGATAGAGCGACAAGCACACGAGGTTGCGTAGGCTACGGCGTAGATAACCGTCGCTCCGGTAGCGTGCCGCCGAGGTCACGGCGGCAGTGGCCAACATGACGACGCGACGTCGCCCGACGCGACGAATAAAATCCACATCCTCCATAAGCGGCATGGGCCGATAGCCGCCGAGAGAATCGTAGAAGTCACGGTGGATCAACAATCCCTGATCGCCATAGGGCAGACCAAACGTGCGGCAACGCCATCCGACGATCGCCTCCAACCGGCGCGCTGCCGGTGCTTCGTCGTCGAGCGCAAAGCGAAACGCGGCTGCCTCGGTCTTGGCATTCGGCCTGGCTATGAATGTCCGGGCGGCATCGCTCCAGCTTGGCTCCAACACCGTGTCGGCATGAAGGAACAGGAGCCAGGGTTCACGCGACGCGGTGGCGCCCATGGAAAGTTGAATGCCGCGCCCGCGCGGCGCGGTGACCGTCCTCGCCCCCAGGCGCGCTGCTAGGTCGGGCGTCCCGTCGCGCGAGCCGCCATCAACAACGACGATCTCAAATTGGGCATCGCTGGCCTTCGCCTCCGCCAGCGCCGCCAGCGTTGCCTCCAGACCCGCGGCTGCGTTTAGTGTTGGGATGACGACGGAGAACATTTTCTTTCGGTGCGGGGCCGGCCGAAGATAAGTGTCTTGCTGTGGCGCCTCATGGACGCACATTATGCGTCATTTGCAGGGAAGCTGGTCTCGGCAGATGTTCGATCTCGCGGCGCTTCATGCCGCTCTCATTTCCCGGCCCGATCTCGCCGATTTGCGGCAGGCGGATTTTCAGCCCTTGCCGGCAAAGGGCCTCGCGCATCTGCATTTACGGCTGGCGCGGCGCGGCCTTGTGCTGCGCGTGCCGCTCTCAAGCCAGATCGGGTTGTCGCCCGCCGAGAATCTGCTCTATCAGGCGGCCTGTTTTGAACGCGCCGAGCCATCGGGTGTGACGCCGCGGCTGCACGCGAGTCTCCCGGTGGCCCCCGGATTGCCCTTTGGCGCCTTGCTGGTCGAGGAGATCGTCGGCCGCCCGCCGCGTCTTCCCGCTGAGCTTCCCGCCATTGCCGAAAGCCTCGCCCGGATTCATGGCCTCCCGCTCCCGGCGCCGGCGGCCAGGCCCCCGCTCAACGATTTTGCCGATCCCTCTGCCGCGACTCTGGCGGCGGTTGAACGACAGGCGGCAAGGCTGCCCGAAGCCGGGCTGAGTCCGCAGGCGCGGTCGGCCATCGAGGAAGAGATCGCCTGGGCACGAGACTTCGCAGGTGATGGCGGTGGCGCGCGTTCGCCGCGCACGCTGGTCGCCACCGATACCCATCCCGGCAATTTCCTGATCCCTGCCGACGGAAAAGCGATCCTCGTGGATTTGGAAAAATCCGCTTACGGATCGCCCGCTATCGATCTCGCCCATGCCAGCCTGCGCCCTTCGACAAACTGGGACCCGGACTGCGGCAGGACGCTTTACCCCACCGAAACACTTGCCTTCTACCGCGACTATCTCGGTTCCATCGGCCGGCAAAGGGCCACCGCGCTTTGCCCCTGGTTGGTGCCGATGCGCCGGCTGACCTGGCTACGCACGATTACATTCTTCATTCGTTTTCGGGTCGAACGCGAAGCGAAGCGGCTGGCTGGCTCGGTTGATCCGGCGGTGCTGGCGCACATTGCCGGCTGTATCGCCGCCAATCTCGACGCGGCCGCGATCCAGAGCGTGCGGCGCGAATGGAAAGGGCCAGACTCATTGCCGTTGCGCGAACTATGTTCTTGAATTGTTCTCATTGGCGCTCATAATGGGACATGGACGAACTCATGCCTTCGTTGGTGCGCGCAATTGCCGGGCAGGCTCCCGGAACCCGGGTGGGGTTGCGAAAGGGCCGGGGCGCGGTCAGCAACCCGGCGAGCCGCTTCGACAGTGAAGGGCGGGAAGCCGCCGATGATGGCTGGTGGCAGGACGATGACCTGCCGCCGCTCAAGACCACGATCACCCATGACGCGACGCGCACGATCATCGCGCGCAATGATTCGCCCGATATCCCTTTCGACCGGTCGATCAATCCCTATCGAGGCTGCGAACATGGCTGCATCTATTGTTTCGCCAGGCCGAGCCACGCCTATCTCGGCTTGTCGCCGGGGCTAGATTTCGAAACCAAGTTGCTGGTCAAACCCGACGGCGCCCGGCTTCTCGATGCCGAGCTGCGGGAGGGAAAGTATCGCTGCGCGCCAATCGCCCTGGGAACCAACACCGATCCCTATCAACCGATCGAGCGGGAGTTGCGCATCACGCGTCAGGTTTTGGAGGTGCTCGAGCGTTTTTCCCATCCCTTCAGCATCGTGACGAAATCGGTGTTGGTTGGACGCGACCTCGATATCTTGCGGCCGATGGCCGCGCGCAACCTCGCCTGCGTCTTCGTTTCGGTGACAACGCTGGAGCCGGAGCTTGCGCGCAAGATGGAACCGCGTGCTTCCGCCCCCCACCGCCGCCTCGAAACGATAAGGCAGCTGGCGAAGGCCGGCGTGCCAACCGGTGTTATGGCGGCGCCGATGATTCCAGGGCTCAACGATCACGAACTCGACCGCATTCTTGATGCGGCGCGCGTGGCCGGCGCGACACGGGCCGCCTACACGCTGCTGCGCCTGCCTCATGAAATCAAAGACTTGTTTGCCCAGTGGCTCGAGGCGCACGCGCCGTTGCGCGCCAAACACGTCCTTAATTTGGTGAAGCAGACACGCGGCGGGCGTCTGAACGATCCGGAATTTGGCTCGCGCATGGTTGGCGCCGGCCCTTACGCACAGCTTATCGCCGCACGCTTTCGGTTGGCCAGCGAGCGAATCGGGTTCGATCGGACCAGGCTCAATCTCGACACCAGCCAGTTCAAAACCCCACCACGCCAGGGAGATCAGCTGACGCTCTTGTGAGACGAGTGGGTTGGGTATAAACGGCCTTTCGACCATGCCCAATTTTCGTCTCGAACGTTCGGCCGGCGGTATCGTCGCCGGCATCGACGAAGCCGGACGCGGGCCGTGGGCGGGGCCCGTCGTTGCCGCTGCGGTGATCCTCCAGGCGGACAGACTGCCGCGGAGATTCCTCAGCGCGATCGATGATTCGAAAGTGTTGAGCGCGGACCGGCGCCAGGATGTCTTTGCTAAGCTGATGGCGGCGCGGACCAAACACTTGGCCTGGATCGGCGTGGGCGCGGCGAGCGTCGGTGAAATCGACCGTTTGAATATCCTGGAGGCGACGATGCTCGCGATGCGGCGGGCCTTGCTCCGCCTGCCCATGTGTCCTTCATTGGCGCTGGTCGATGGCAACCGAGCGCCGTCCCTGCCCTGCGCGGTGCGTACTGTCGTGGATGGCGACGCATCGTCCGTTTCGATCGCCGCGGCGTCGATTGTCGCCAAGGTCATACGCGACCGGCTGATGGCGCGTCTGGCGCTCCGCTATCCGGGGTTTGGATGGGAGCACAACGCCGGCTACGGCACACGTGAACACGCCGGCGCCCTTCGCCAACAGGGGCCGTGTGCACATCACCGCGCCAGCTTTGCCCCGATCCGGGCCCTCCTTACGGGCTAACTCTTTGACTTAACAAACATATTGACGGGTGAGTCGGCCTGACTCATGCTCCCCCTCGGGCCGGTTGGGGGGGCCTGCGATTTGGTCCAAGACGAAATCCTGGTGGGCGATTGCGTCGAGCTGATGTCCGGTTTGCCGGAAGGCTCGGTCGATATGATTTTCGCCGATCCTCCGTATAACCTCCAGCTCAAGGGTGAGTTGCGCCGGCCCAATGAAAGTCTGGTCGACGGCGTGACCCAGGAATGGGACCGTTTCAGCGGCTTTGGCGATTATGATCGGTTCACCAAGGCCTGGCTCGGTGCGGCGCGACGGCTGTTGAAGACCGACGGTTCGCTGTGGGTCATCGGCACTTATCACAATATCTTCCGTGTTGGCGCCGCGCTTCAGGACCTTGGCTTTTGGGTCTTGAACGACGTGATTTGGCGCAAGACCAATCCGATGCCGAATTTTCGCGGCCGGCGTTTCACCAATGCCCATGAGACTTTGATCTGGGCGGCCCGCGAAGAAAAAAGCCGCTACACCTTCAATTATTCGGCGCTGAAGGCGCTCAACGACGATCTCCAGATGCGCAGCGACTGGCTGCTGCCGTTATGCACAGGGACGGAAAGGCTGAAGGAGGATGGGAAAAAAGCCCATCCCACGCAAAAGCCGGAGGCGTTGCTGCATCGCGCGGTGATCGCTTCGACCCGGCCCGGCGATCTGATCCTTGACCCCTTCTTTGGCACCGGCACGACCGGCGTCGTCGCCAAACGTCTCGGCCGCCATTTCATCGGTTTGGAACAGGAGACGGCCTACGTCCGGCTTGCCCGCGCCCGACTCGCGGCGACCGAACCGGCTCAACCGGACGAACTCGAAACACCGGGTCGGCGCGAAGAGCCCCGTATTCCCTTCGGCTGGCTGATCGAACGCGGTCTGCTGCGCCCCGGTGACATATTGTTCGACGCCCAACGTCGACACAGCGCGAAAGTCCGTGCCGATGGCAGCCTCATCAGCACGACGGCCAAGGGCTCCATCCACCACGTGGCGGCCGAGCTTCAGGGCGCCATGAGTTGCAATGGCTGGACGTTCTGGTTCGTGGAACGCGACGGCAATCCGCTGGCGATCGATCATCTGCGGCAAAGATTGCGGGCGGAATTGAACTAGGCTCGTCACAACGCGGCGCGGGCGTGGGCGGCGACTTTCTTCATGAGCGTCGGCAGGGCGTAGGCGTAAAGGTGATCGGGCCGGCACCAGATGCCCTTGGCCGGCCGCGACGCAGCGGCGCGACCGCACAACACCGTCAGCCGCAATTCAAAATGCGTGAAGACGTGGCGCACGATTCCGGGTAGTTCCCGCCACCGCGATTTAAGCGGGGCTTCTCCCACCGCCTCTTCCTTAGCCCAGGTCTCCGCCCGCCAGGGTGTTGACGGAACTTCCATCATGCCGCCGAGCAAACCGCTTTCCGGCCTTCGCCGAAGCAACACCTTGCCGTCGCTCCGCTCAACCCAAAAGGCGATGCCGTGGCGAATAGGGCGTGTCCCCTTTGGGCGGCGAACCGGAAAGGCCTCGGGGTTGCCGGTCGCCGCCGCGGCGCAGGTCTCGACCCAGGGACAGAGTGGGCAGCGCGGCTGCCTTGGGCTACAGAGCGTGGCGCCTAGATCCATGACCGCCTGGGCGTAATCACCGGCCCGGCGGCGCGGCGTCAGAGTAGCGGCAAGGCTGCGCAATCGCGATTTGGCGGCCGGCATGGCGGTGTCCACGGCGAACACACGAGACACCACCCGTTCGGCGTTGCCATCAACCGGAGTCGCCGCCAGGTCGAAGGCGATCGCCGCAATCGCCGCGGCCGTGTATTGGCCAATTCCCGGCAATTCGCGCAACGCCGCCTCGTTTTCGGGAAAGACACCGCCCAGACACTCGACGATCTCGCGGGCACAGCGGTGCAGATTGCGGGCGCGGGCGTAGTAACCAAGGCCCTGCCAAGCATGGAGCACGTCATCGAGCGGTGCCCGCGCCAAAGCCGCGACATTCGGCCAGCGTTCGATGAACCGCTGAAAATAGGGGCCGACCGTCGCAACCGTGGTCTGCTGGAGCATGATTTCGCTGAGCCAGACCCGGTAAGGATCGGGCCGAATACCCGGCCTTGCTCGCCAAGGCAGGTCACGGCGCTCACGATCGAACCAGGCAAGGAGAAGGCTCGCCCTTCGAGCAAGAGCTGGCGTGGGTTGATCACTCATTCGTGCGTCGTCGCGTTCGGGTTGCTCCACCCCCGATCGAAACGTATCATGAAGCCACCGAACAATGGACGGAGCGAAGGCGGTGGTCGCAACGGGCCCACTGGCATTGGCGGCCACGCTGCCGAAAGTGACGAAGGCTGCCTTGCGCCGCCGAGGCTTGGCGCATGCTGCTTTCCTCACCGATTGGGAGGCGATCGTCGGCCATGATCTTGCTGTGCTCTGTCAGCCGGAAAAACTGGTTAGCGGGCAATCGGCGGCCGGCGAGGAGCGCGTTCTTTATCTTCGGGTGGCGGGTGCCGTTTCCATCGAAGTACAACATCTTTCCGAACACATCATCGAAAGGATCAACGGCCATTTTGGCTATCGGGCTGTCGATGGTCTGAGAATAAGGCAGGCCCCGTTGGCCCCGCCGAAGAAGGCCAGGGCCTCCCGGCCAATCGGTGCCGAAGAACAGGCGGAAATCATCAACAGTGTCGAGACGATAACCGACCCCGAACTCCGCGCAGCACTGGCGAGGTTTGGGCTTTCGCTGGTAAGTGGAGACGGGTCCACGGGACATGAAAATGATACTTGAGCGGCCACCGTCTGGCCGCTAGTATCACTAGATATAGGGGGTCGCTGGGCGATCATGCGTAATATCTCGTTTGCTGCGTTAGCTCTGGCGGCCATCTTGGCGGCGAGCTATTTCGTTCTCGAAGCGCAAAAACCGGGCCTCGAGACCGAGTCCACGGCTGCAGCATCGGTTGGCGTGCAATCGGCGGCGGCACAGACCGCGGCGCCGGCGCGTGCCCCGGAAACCGGTATCCTCGCGGTAACTGAGGATGACAGAGTGCTCGGAAAACGCGATGCGCCGGTGACCATCATCGAATATGCGTCCCTGACCTGCCCGCATTGTGCCGCCTTCCATGCAACGACACTGCCAAAATTGAAGGCGACCTATATCGAGTCCGGCCAGGCGAAGCTGGTTTACCGGGATTTCCCGCTTGACGGGTTAGCGCTGCGGGCTGCGATGCTGGCGCGGTGTGTGCCGACCGATCGCTATTTCCCGATGTTGGAGGCGATGTTCGGGAGCCAGGGCAACTGGGCCCGGTCTTCCGACCCTCTACGCGCGCTTACCCAAATCGGTCGGCTCGCCGGCATGGGCGACGGCCAGATCGACACCTGCCTAAAGGATGAAGGCGGGCAGAATCTCATCTTGGCCCGAAGCATGGAAGCGGGAAGCGACCTGCAGGTAAGCTCGACGCCGACTTTGTTCGTCAACGGCGTGAAATATCCGGGCGCGCGGTCTTTTGAAGAACTCGAAACCATCATTAAACCGCTCCTCCAGTGAACCCTTGAAGCGGCCAAGGTTGGATCTAGCGTCTCGTGCAATTCGCCAAACTTAGACTCGCAGGCTTCAAGTCTTTCGTCGAACCGACGGAGTTGGTGATCGAGCCCGGCCTCACCGGTATCGTGGGGCCGAACGGCTGCGGTAAGTCGAATCTGGTCGAGGCCCTGCGTTGGGTCATGGGCGAAACGTCGGCGCGCCTGATGCGTGGCGGCGAAATGGACGACGTCATCTTCAATGGAACGCTCGGCCGGCCGGCGCGCAATCTCGCCGAAGTCTCGCTGCTGATCGACAACCACGACCGGAAAGCGCCGGCAGCCCTCAACGATCAGATCGAGATCGAAGTTGTCCGCCGCATCGAACGCGGCTCGGGTTCGGCCTATCGCGTCAATGGCCGCGAAGTGCGCGCCCGCGATGTCCAGCTTCTGTTCGCCGATGCGGCCAGCGGCGCGCATTCCCCGGCCCTCGTTAGCCAAGGTCGAATCGGCGCCATCATCAACGCCAAACCGGGCGACCGCCGCGCCCTGCTTGAAGAAGCCGCGGGAATCACCGGGCTGCGTTCGCGACGGCACGAAGCCGAACTGAAATTGAAGGCCGCGGAAGCCAATCTGGCACGCCTCGACGATGTTCTGATCACGCTGGATACCCAATTGCAGGGGCTGAAGCGCCAGGCGCGGCAGGCTGCCCGCTATCGCAGCATCAGCGATCGCATCCGCAAAGCCGAAGCGCTCGTCCTGCATTTGCGCTGGATCGATGCCGGCGCCGCGGTGGAAACGGCGGAAGAAGGATTGCGGGCGGCCGAGGTTCGCGTCGCTGACATCACCGGACAAGCGGCCGCTGCGTCGACGGAACAAGCCGAATCGGCCGCCTCGCTGCCGCCCTTACGGCAGGCCGAGGCCGAAGCCGCCGCCGAACTCGCCCGCCTTGCGGCTTCGGCCGAAACCTTGGCGGCGGAGGAAAGGCGCGTCAGTGCGGCGTTGGTGCAGGTCGAAACCCGACTCGCCCAACTCGCCGGCGATATTGATCGCGAGACCCGCTTGGCGTCCGATGCGGCGGAGGCTCTACGCCGACTCGGCGCCGAAGCCGCGGCTTTGGCGGCGGCCGAGTCCGGCGCCACTGCATTGGAAACAGCCGCCGCCGCAGTCCTGAAAGAGGCAGACGGCGCGCTCGGAATCGCCGAATCGGCACTGGGTGAGATTACGGCGAACGTGGCGGCGGTTGAAGCTGAACGTGCGGCGCTGGCGCGGGCCATTTCCGAGGCCGAAGCGAGGCGGGCGCGGCTGACCGGTGAAGCGGCCGAGGTCGCTCGGGAGAAAACCAGTGTCGACGCCGCGGCCATCGAATCCGGCAGCGGTCAGGCGGTCGAGGCAGTTAGGGTGGCGGAGGCCGCGCAAAACGCCGCGCGAATTGAGGCAGAAGACGCGGCATTGGCGCGCGACGGCGCGGAAAAAGCGCGCGGTTCGGCGCGCGACGGCGCGCAAAACGCCGAGGCGCCGGCGGCTCAGCTCGGGGCCGAAATCCGGGCGCTGACCGAAATTCTCGACCCTGGCCCAGGGGGTGAGTTTCCCAGCTTGCTCGATCGACTATCGGTCGATGCGGGTTATGAGGTCGCCCTCGGTGTGGCTCTCGGCGACGACTTGAACGCGGCGACCGATGAGGCCGCACCCATGTTTTGGCGTGCGATGCCGCCGCTGACGGAAGTTCAAACCCTACCGGTGGGCGTGGAATCATTGGCGCAATTCGTTCGCGCCCCTGGCGCACTTGATCGCCGCCTGTCGCAGATCGGCGTCTTGCCCGAAGGTGTTGACGGCGCGGTGTTGTGGGCCAGCTTGCGTCCCGGGCAGCGTTTGGTCACCCGCGCCGGGGCTTTGTGGCGTTGGGATGGCTTCGCGATCGCGGCTGGCGCGCCGACGGCGGCAGCCATGCGCCTCGCGCAACGCAATCGCCTCTCGGCGTTGCAGGAAGCGCGCATTGGGGTTGAGGCGACGGTAAACGCCGCGCGACAAGCTCTTGCCGATGCCGAGGCCGCGGCACAGATGGCCGCTTCGCGCGACGGCGACGCTCGTCGGAAGATGGCCCAGACACTTGCCGCGGTGGCGGCAGCCAAGGAGGCCGAGGCGGAGCTTGCCCGGCGCGGTGCCGCGAATTTGGCCAGGCTGGCCGCGCTTGCCGCCGCCGGCGAACGCATCGCCGCGGATCTGGCCGAGGTCGAACGCCGTCTTGAGACAAGCCGAACCGCCCTCGCCGAGGCCCAAGATCCGGTGATGTTGCGTGCGCGCCTGGCGCAAGCCAAGGCCGCAACGGTCGAAGCGCGCCTGGTCTGCGGCGAACGGCGCGACATCCTCGACCGCCTGCGTCGCGAGACGGCCGCCCGGCAGGCGCGCCTATCGGCGATCGAAAGCGAAAAATCTGCCTGGCAGGAGCGTGAATCAGCATCGGCGCGGCAATTGGCCGCACTCGGAGACCGCCGTCAGGCCGAACAGGACGAACGCCAGACCTTGGCCGAACGGCCGGCCGCGATTCTGGCCGAGCGGCGGATCCTGTTGGACCACACCCAGACGGCGGAGGGAGCGCGGCGGCTAGCCGCCGACCGGCTCGCCGAGGCCGAAACGCGAGTGGCCGAGACCGAGCGCCGGCTGAAGGCGATCGAAGCGAATCTCATCGAGGCGCGCGAAGACCGCGTGCGCGTGGAGTCCGCGCTGGCCCAGGCCCGGCAGGCGCGCGAGGCACTGGAAGCCCGCATTCGGGAGCGGCTCGATGTCAGCCCTGAAATCGCGGCGGAAATCGCCGATATCGAACCCGGCGAGGAACGAGGAATCGGCCAGGCTGAAATTCGTCTCGATCGGTTGCTGAAGGAACGCGACGGCATGGGGCCAGTCAATCTTCGCGCCGAGCAAGAAGCCTCCGAGCTTGAAGCACAGATCGGATCCCTGCAATCGGAGAAAGCCGATTTGCTGACAGCCATTGCCCGTCTGCGCCAGGGAATATCCAGCCTCAGCCGCGAGGGCCGGGAAAGACTCGTCACGGCCTTTGAGGCCGTCAATCGGCACTTCCAGGATTTGTTCGTGCGCCTTTTCGGCGGCGGCCGCGCGCATCTGGCGCTGACCGAGGCGGAGGATCCCCTGGATGCCGGGCTTGAGGTCATGGCGAGCCCGCCGGGCAAGCGGCTGCAGGTTCTATCGTTGCTTTCCGGCGGCGAACAGGCGCTGACCGCTCTGTCGCTGCTCTTTGCGGTGTTTCTCGCCAATCCGGCGCCGATTTGCGTGCTGGACGAAGTCGATGCGCCGCTCGACGACGCCAATGTCGATCGGTTTTGCACGATGTTGGACGAAATCTCGCGCGCCACGGGCACACGTTTCCTGCTCATCACCCATCACCGGCTGACCATGGCGCGCATGGACCGGCTGTACGGCGTGACCATGGTCGAACGCGGCATATCGCAACTGGTTTCGGTCGACCTCCGGGCGGGTGAACAGATACGTCTCCGGGCGGCTGAATAGCTTACGCAAGCCCGCGGTGGGCCGTGGGTTTCCAGATGAGGTACTCCCCATTCGCAGGACAGGTTTTGCGGTAATTTAAGCTACAGCCAGGGCCTGCTGGTCCGGGTTCGTTTCACGCTCGTTATGCCACGAGGGCTGTCGGGTGGAGGTCCGGGCGTGAGCACGGGCCGGAAGCCGACAGCCGT
>CAMDDQ010000009.1 GCA_945892765.1 Asaia bogorensis | reverse complement strand
AAGACACCAATGCGGTGGGTACCGCGGCCGTGACGATGCGGGATACGGCGCGCGGTTATGGCTGGATCTCGATCCTGCTCCATTGGGCGACCGCGATCGTTGTGGTTGCCATGTTGATGACCGGGGACTTCGTGCAGGGCGGCAAGGTCGATGCGGTCCATCGTCACACGACGATCGGGATCGCGATGTATGTACTGCTGTGGGGGCGCATCGTCTGGCGTTTTCGGGTCGGCCATCCCGGTCCCACCGCTAAACAAGGGCGCCTGTCCTTCGCCGTCGGCCAGTATTTTCATTACGCGTTCCTGGTCGCCATTGGCGCGATGTTAATATCCGGACCGCTGATGGCCTGGACGGGTGGCGACTCCATCCACGTCTTTTGGATGGAAATTCCAGGGCCGATCGCCGAAGATGTCGCAATTCATCGGTTCCTGCGCGCCGTGCATGGTTACACCGCGGCCGGGATTCTCACGGCGCTGGTGTTGCACACCCTGGCGGCGATCAAACACGCCCTGATCAACAAGGACGGCACCTTCGACAAGATCGTTGTCCCCGACCGCGGAGGGCAGGCCTAGTGGTTCCTGCCTGACGAAAGAGTCCTGGTTGGGATTCCCCTCGTGCGTTGCGCGTGCGAGTCTGGCGCATGCGCATCGGGATATCCATCACCGTCACGTCGGCTGACCGGGTTCGTCTGGAAGCCGTGATCAGGAACCGAAACGCGTTGCAGAAGCATGTATGGCGGGCCGCGATCGTGCTGTTGAGCGCCGCAGGCATAGGCACCAACGCGATCATGCGCCGGACCGGGAAGTCGAAGACCTGCGTCTGGCGCTGGCAGGAGCGGTTCATGCGCGAAGGCGTGGACGGCCTTCTTCGCGACAAGACGCGACCGTCCCGCATTCCTCCCCTTGGCGTCGAGGTGGCCGAGCGCGTCGTGGCGCTGACCCTGACCGACCCACCGGTCGAGGCAACCCACTGGACGGCCGACATGATGGCCAGCGCGAGCGGCGTCAGCGCCAGTGCCGTGCGCCGCATCTGGCGCGCGAATGGGCTCCAGCCGCATCGATATCGGCAGTTCAAGCTCTCGACTGACCCGCATTTCGTCGACAAGCTCAGGGACGTGGTCGGGCTCTACGTCGATCCGCCCGCCCACGCCATCGTGCTGTCGCTCGACGAGAAGAGCCAGATCCAGGCGCTCGACCGTACCCAGCCGGGCCTGCCCTTGAAAAAGGGGCGCGCGGGGACGATGACCCATGACTACAAGCGCCATTGCACGACAACCCTGTTCGCCGCGCTTAACGTCCTCGACGGCACCGTCATTGGCCGCAACATGCAGCGCCATCGCCACCAAGAGTTCATCCGCTTCCTCAACACAATCGACGCCGAGGTTCCAGCCGGAAAGATCGTGCGCGTCGTCCTCGACAACTATGCCGCTCACAAGCACCCCAAGGTCCGCCAATGGCTCGACCGCCATCAACGCTTCGTCTTCCACTTCACGCCGACCTCGTGCTCGTGGCTCAACGCGGTCGAAGGCTTCTTCGCCAAGCTTGCCAAACGGCGACTAAAGCGCGGCGTCTTCCATTCGATCGTCGACCTCCAGGCTGCCATCAACCGTTTCCTCGCCGAAACCAACGCCGCGCCCAGGCCCTTCACTTGGACCGCCGATCCGGACAAAATCATCGCCGCCGTCAGACGCGGGCACCAAGTGTTAGATTCGATCCACTAGGGCGCGATATTCTGACGCACGTCAAGCCGGCAGACTGTCGGGCGATGGGCCGTTTCGGGCCGAATTCCTGAATTTCGGCCCGTGGCCGGCGCCGCCCTTGTGCTGCCGGCCGGCGGCCCCGGAAACTAGACATCATTAGCGACATGGTGCATATAGGCGCCGAGGTAGCTTGCCTACCAAGGGCGCGCCGGTTCGAGTGCCGAAGACGCCAGTTGTCTGCTGGCATTGCCGAAGTTTCGGGGGTTTAGGCAGTCCGCGGTAGCGCAACGAGTTCACATCAAGAAGGTGGCGGCGGGCACATGATCTGGGAT
The DNA here is from genome assembly GCA_945892765.1 of Asaia bogorensis. Taxonomy (GTDB): domain Bacteria; phylum Pseudomonadota; class Alphaproteobacteria; order CACIAM-22H2; family CACIAM-22H2; genus SHVT01. The sequence goes on along the minus strand of CAMDDQ010000009.1, from coordinate 27,814 downwards.
TTCCTTATTTGGCTCGAGGGCACCGATATTTCGACCTGGGCGCGTGAAGGAGACTTCATCGTCCCCGGGTTCGCGACTTTTTATGCGCTGTTGGGCATCCATTCGGTGGGCATGGCGGTGGTCGTTGGGATTTGCCTGATGATCAGCTCGCGGCTGTTCGGCTTTCAATTGTCGATGTCCGTGCAGCGGGCGAACGAATTGATGGGGTTCGCCTGGTGGGGTTTCTACGTCAACCTTTTTTCCGGCATCATCCTGTACGTCGCCCAGCCGGTGCGCGAATTGATGACCGTCCTGTTCTGGGTCAAGATTATCGTGATCGTTTTCGCCGTCATCACGATGCGCGTCATCCAAAAGGGACTGAACAGCCTGGAAACAATCCCCAATCCCAACGGAACCGGAACGGTGGAAGTCGTTCCGCTGGGACTGCGCGTTTCGGCGTTCGTGCTCGACATTTTTTGGCTGGCCGCGATCGTGTCCGGGCGTTTGATCGGTTACACGCAGCCGCCACCGGGGCTCAACTATTAGGCGCGCCGTTCACGAAGGAATGGCGGCGGCGGGATCGAGTGAAGCGGCATGACTGAGTTCGAAATTCTCGAATGGATCAAGATGTCCTGGCCCGGACCGGCAGCTCGGTCCAGCAAGTGGCTATTCGTTTTCGGCGAAAGCCTGCACTTTATCGGCCTGTGTATGTTGTTCGGATCTCTTCTCTTCGTCGACCTGCGGGTGATGGGGTTCTACAAAAAAATTCCGGGCCGCTCGGTTCTTACCTTTCTGCCGTTCGCCGTCATCGGCTTCACCATCAATGCCCTGACCGGGTATCTTTTGTTCAGCAGCGCCCCGGCCACATATTGGGGCAACCCCGCTTTTCTGTGGAAGATGGGGCTGATCCTCGTCGCCGGTTTGAACGCATTGGTGTTCACGATCTGGGAACATGAAAAAGTCGCGCGGCTCGGTCCGGGCGACGATGCGCCCACCTCGGCGCGGGTTATGGCGGCGGGATCTTTGATCATTTGGCTGATCGTTCTGCTGATCGGTCGATGGCTGCCGCTGTTCACCGTGGGGACCAACTGACGCGGTGAGGCTCGCCACAGCCGTGTCGGCTATCGTCCGCGGATGGGAATTGAGAAAATGAGCGAAATCGCCTTTGGGTTATTGATCAATCTGGGCGGCATTCTGTGTCTCGCCGCCTTCGTCTACCTTAACGTGGTCCTTCAGCCCAAATGGCTTCCCTTTGATCAGCCCGGAACCCGGGACAGGGGCCGGTCCACGGCCGCGGACGCCTCAGGCAGCGGCACCCAAATGGCCCTTGGCGTGGTCGAGGCGCTGGTATTTTTCCTAGGTGTCGCACTGGTGACCGCCGGCTGCGCCATTATCGGCACATCCATCGGTTACGGCAGTTGACGAACTTGCCTTGCCCCGGTCGGGGCTCGGCCTTGGGCCATTGCGCCAGGCCGACCGCGCCCTACATTTGAAATGTCGCTAGACTTCTGAAACGTCGCTAGACTTCTTTTAGGTCCCCCGGCGGGCTGGAATTCAATCCGCCCCCAAAAGGGATGCGGATCGAGGCGCGCCGAAATCATGCCCCATGGGCGCACAGCCCTGATCGCCGTGGTTGTTGTCCTGGACTTGGCCGGGTCGTTCGGGGATGCCGGGTATCGGATAGAGGGGAGCCGGGTAAGCCGGTACCAATAGGCGGCCCCAGCGTCGGAAAAACCGAATCAAACTCTGGCGTCCGAAAGGCGGACGTGCCATCATTTTGCCCGCCACCGAAGGGTGAGGGTTGGCGCGTCGTCATGGCCCGAAGTGCCATCCCCGCGTGTTCTTCTCCCTCCGAAAGACGCCCCGCAAAGGGGCCTGTGAAACGCTTTATAGGGAGGCTTGAATGGAACGGAAGACCTTGCGACTGGCGGCGCTATCGACGCTTCTTTGCGGCGCGCTCGCCGGCTCTCAGCCCAACGCGCAGACGGCGGGGTTGAGCGTCGATGTGTTGTCGTCCCGTCCGCAGCTTGTGACGGGTGGCGACGCACTTGTCAGAATTTCCGGCGTGACTGCCGCGCCGAGCGTCGCCGTCGATGGCCGGGATGTATCGTCGGCTTTCAAGTCCGATTCGAAGGGCGGCTGGATCGGTCTGGTCGCCGGCCTGAAGGATGGGAACAACGCCCTGGTCGCGAAAGCCGGCGGCGCCGAGAAAGCCCTTACGCTTGTCAACCATCCGATCAACGGGACCCTGTTTGCGGGACCGCAGCAAAAGCCGTTCGTTTGCGAAAACGAAGTCCACGGCCTCGATGCGGCCAAGGACGAAAGCTGCGCCGCCCCAACCAAGGTGCTCTATTTCTACAGAAGCACCGATGGCAACTGGAAGCCGTTCGCCGCCAATGCGCGGCCCACCGACATCGATTCGACGACAACCAGCGAAGGCAACAAGGTGCCGTTGATCGTCCGCAACGAGATGGGCATCATCAACCGCGCCGCCTATGTTATTTCGCTGCTACACGATCCGGCCGCCGGTCCGGCGCCGACCCCGACCGCGAAAACTCCGGGCTGGAACGGCAAACTGATCTTCGCCTCGCGCGGCGGCGTTGCACCTGGGTACCACCAGGGTCGCATGATCGGTTCGCTCGACGAGAAGAAGGCTTATGTCGGCGGCGAAAACAACAATCTCCATGAATCCCTGATCCGCGCAGGCTACGCCCTTACCGGCGGCTCGCTCAACGTGACCGGGACCACCACCGATCACGTGGTTCAGGCCGAAACGTTGGCCAAGATCAAGGAGCGGTTCATCGAGCTGTATGGTCCGCCCTTGTTCACCATCGGGATGGGCACTTCCGGCGGGTCGATGTCCCAACATTTGATCGCGCAGAACTATCCCGGCTTGATGGACGCCATCATGCCGTGGCGGAGCTATCCGGAGGTCATCACCTTTCAGATCCCGCTCAACGACTGCAACCTGCTCGTCAACTATTTCAAGAACACCAAGACGAAATGGACGGACCTGCAGAAGGCCGCGGTCTCCGGCAAGATCACGTTCGGCTACTGCCTGGAGCCGGCCAAAAACTTCCCGAACCTGCGCCCCGACAACTGCGATCCTTCGGTGAAGGATTATGCACCGACGCGTAACCTGAAGATCGGCACCGACATTCGTTGCACCTATCAGGACAATCTGGTGAACGTGTTCGGCAAGGACCCGAAGACCGGCTTTGCGCGCAGCCCATGGGACAACACCGGCGTGCAATACGGCCTCCAGGCCCTCAATGATGGCATCATCACGCTCGACCAGTTCATCGACCTGAATGCCAACCTCGGCGGCCACGACATCAACGGCAACATCGTGGCCCAACGGGCGGAGGGCGACGCCGAGGCGTTGCGTACCGTCTATCGGACCGGCCGCATGAACGTCGGCGGCGGAGGATTGGCGACGATGCCGATACTCGACATTCGCGGCTATACCGACGGCATCTGCACGGTCGCGCCCTGTCCGCCGCGTCTGGCGACGGATGTGGACGTGCATGACGGCTACCACACCCTGGTCACCCGCGCCCGGTTGCAGCAGGCCAACGGGCATGCCAACAACCATGTCAGGATGGTCATCACGGAAGTAGGCAATCGCGGACCGGAATCGCCCTTGTCGATCGTGTCCATCCGCGCTGTCGCCCAGCTCGATAAGTGGATGACCGACATTGTCAACGACAAGTCGAACAGACCGATGGCCGAAAAAGTCGCGGCTAACCGGCCCAAGGGCTTCGTCGATGCTTGCTACACATCGGAAGACGCGCAGATCACGAATATGGAAAAGTGCGCTCAGCTCTTTCCCATTGGGTCGGATGCGCGCATGGTCGCCGGAGCGCCGCGGACGAACGACATCATGAAGTGCCAGTTGAAGCCACTCGCCGCCGCCGATTACAAGGTCAGCGTCAGCGGCCCACACATGCAGAAGCTTCAGCAGGCCTTCGCTGGCGGCGTCTGCGACTACTCCAAGCCTGGCGTTGGACAGGGCTCCCTCATGGGCACCTGGCTGAGCTATGGGGCCGACGGTCAGGTCAGATCCCTGGGGGCCGCTCAGTGAATGATCGTTCGGAGGCGGGCCGAATAAAAGCTCGCCTCCGAACATAATAAAGAACCGCGGGCCCGCACGGACGCGGCTTTGTTGAGATCAAATTTGACCGGAGGAATTGCCATGAATCCTTTCACAACCCCCCTTCGCCGGTTCGTCGGGGCGACGGTCCTCACGCTGGGACTGGTCGCGACCGCAGGCGGCTTGTCGACAGTTTCCGCGCAACAAAAGGTGAAGGCCAGCCCGCCGGTTTTGGTGACCTCGCTCGGCCAAAGCCTTGACGGCTTCCAAGTCCAGCTCGCGGTACGCCGGGCCGGGATTGCGTTCAAATATGACGCCCATGCCGAACCCGCGATGCTGGGCGAAGCCAAGACCCTGTTCCTGGCGGTTGGCGCCAGCCTCAAGGGCTTCGGTGAGGCCGGCATCAGCATCAAAGACGAACTCGCGCGTGCCGGGCATCTTCTCGATGCCGCCAAGAGCAAGGGCGTTTTTGTCGTCATGCTTCATGTCGGCGGCGCAGAACGCCGCGACGATTTGTCGAACCAGCTGATCGAGTTTGTCGCGCCGCGCTCCCAATATATGATCATCCGCAACGACAGCGACGGCGATGGGCTTTTCACGAAGATCGCCAAAGCCAACAACATTCCGCTGGTCGTCATCGAAGGCGTCGCCAACCTCAAGCCACCCCTGGACGCGCTCTTCACCGGAAGCTGAGACCGCCGCGAAAGAAAACGCACGATGGTAACGCTGCTGGTCGAATCGTTCTGGGACCAGCATCTAACCGACACCGGGTTGCTGGCGATCGCCCTTGTGGCGCTCGCCGGCACCTCGGCCTGGCTGGCGATCCTGGCCTGGCGGCACCGACGGAATTTGCGAGCCGTGCCGCTGCGCATCCATGTTGCCGGCACCCGCGGCAAGTCCACGACAACAAGGCTGATCGCGGCCGGGTTGCGTGCCGGCGGCCATCGGGTCATGGCCAAGGCAACCGGTTCTCGACCGCGGCTTATTCTGCCCGATGGCAGCGATGAAGTGTGGCCGCGGCGCGGACCGGCATCCATTCGCGAGCAGGCGAAGTTTTTCGCCCGCGCCGCCCAATTGGGCGCCGATGCCGCGGTCGTTGAATGCATGGCGATCCGGTCGGAATTGATTTGGGCAAGCGAGGTTCATTTCGTGCAGGCCCATACCGCGGTCATCACCAACGCTCGCGCCGATCATTCCGAGGAGATCGGGGACCGTCCCGAGGCCATGCTCGAAAGCCTGCAATGGGTTGTTCCGTCGGGTGGGCGGCTGGTCGTTGCGGCCGAGGCGGCCACGCCGGCGTTGCGATCGCATGCGGCGTCGCGCGGGGCAACACTTGTGGTCGTGGAGACGGCAGGGCTCGATCCGCTCGCGGCCAACCGCGCGCTGGCGCTTGAAGTCTGCGCTGCCCATGGCGTTGCCGCGTCTATCGCCGGCCCGGCCATGGATCGGGCCGCCGGCGATCCCGGGGCTTTTTCCGAACACGACATCGAAATCGGTGGAAAGTCCGTGCGGTTTGCCAACGCCTTTGCCTGCAACGATGTCGATTCGCTGGCCCGGCTGTGGGCAACAAGGCGGCATGACGCGGCACCGGTCGTGATCCTCAACGCAAGACGTGATCGCCCATTGCGGACCAAACATTTCATCGATTTTTTCGCCGCCCAAAAGCCGGCCCCGGTGCTGTATGTCGTCGGCGACCGCCTTGCCCTTTCCCTGGCCCGCCGCGCGGGTTTCGTGGCGGGGGCGGTACGATGGCTGCGCGTCCGCACGCCGAAGGTGGCCTTGGCCGAGCTGGCGGGGCAGGCCAAGGATGGCGGCATGATCTGGGGCGTCGGCAACTACCAGGGGTTTGGCGCCCGGCTGGTGGACGAACTGGCTGCGCAACACCCCGCTTGCTGACTGGCGCTCTGATTGTCGGCGTGGTGGTCAGTCTTCTGCTCACCGAGCTGGTTGGCTTGTCTCCCGGCGGCATCGTCGTTCCGGGGTACGTGGCCCTGCTTCTGGATCGACCGGCCGCCCTCGCCGGATTTTTTCTGATCGCCATCGCGAGCTATGGGATCGTGCTGGCCTTGGGGACGTGGCTGATGCTGTATGGAACCCGCCGTTTTGCCGTCGCCGTTCTCGCCGGGCTGACCCTCAGCGCCGGGTGGCAATGGGCGTCGACGGCGATACCGATTGCGCCGCTTTACGTGGAATGGGGGGGACTGGGTTTCGTCGTGCCCGGGTTGCTTGCCCACCAATTCGATCGGCAGGGTGTGCTGCCAACACTTGCGATGTTGGCCATCGCGGCTCCGCTTGTGCGTGTCATCCTTACCTTGGGCCTGGCGTTGTGAGCGGCGTTTTGAGCCTGCCGCCGCACGCCAAATCTCGATTCTCAGCGAGGTGGCTGGGGGCCGCCGCCGCCGCCAGCCTCGGCCTGTGGCTGATCTTTGAACTGACCTTTCAGGCGCCGACGCATCCGCTCTACGCCGACATGCTGGCCGCGGCCCGCACCATGCAAGCGGCGAGCCGGGTATTGGTGACGGAAAAGGAAGCCAGAGGTCTGCTTGCCCCGCCGGAAGCCGATCCCAACCGCACCGGAATGATTGGCCAAGAATTCACGCCGATCACCACGACGCTCGGCGATCTGGAGTCCAAACGGACGGCGACGAATCCGGATTTGGCCGCCGCCCTGGTGAAGCTTGTCGCGTCGCTCGAACTCCGCCGCGGCACGCCGATCGTGATCGTTCTGTCCGGTTCGTTTGTTGGCGGCAACGTGGCGATGATCGCCGCGGTCGAGGCGCTGGGCCTGCGGCCGGTTATCGTCACCTCGTTGGGGGCTTCGATGTGGGGCGCCAATGACCCGGAATTCGACTGGCTGGACATGGCCGCTTTGCTGCGCCAGCGCGGCGTCATTCAGGCGCGAACCGTGGCCACCGTATTGGGCGGCGAAGGCGCGGTTGGCGGCGGAATGGACACAGCGGCCGTCGCCGCCCTGCGGCAGTCGGCTGTCCGGGACGGCGTACCGATCGCGGAGGCGCGGCCTTTCGCCGCCCTGATCGACGCGCTGCTCGCCCGTATCGACGCCGCCTTGGCGGGCGAGATGCCGGGCGCGATCGTCAATGTAGGAGGGGCGTTGATCGGCCTTGGCTCTTGCCGGGAAAGTTTCGAATTTCCAACCGGCCTGACACACCGTCCGATGTCCTGCACCGGCGGCGTTCCGGGGATTGCAATACGACTGGTGGAGCGCGGCCTGCCGGTGATACATGTACTCAACATGAAGCGGTTGGCGGTGGAATTCGGCCTGCCCATCGACCCGATGCCCCTGCCGGTAGCGGGGAACAACAAGAAAGTTTACGGATCGTCGCGACGCGGCGGGGGATAGAAGAAGGGTTGGGGGATAATGATTGAATTCGGTCTGCACCCGGGCATTCTTTTTGGGCTGGCTATTGGGCTTTTCCTGCTGTTCCACATCGCCCTGGACTGGCCGCTGCCGGTGGCGTTCATCGCTGTCGCCGCGGCCACAGCGTTCTTGGGCGATTTCGGCATTCCCTTCCGCCATCTGGTCGAGGGCGGATTTGGCTTCATCAATCTGATTTTGGCGCTCTTTGGCGGCGCCTTCTTCGGCCACATGATGCGCAGCAGCGGTGCCGCGGACGCGGCCGCCGAAGGGATCGTTCGCGTCGTTGGGGGACGGGTGTTTCCGGCGCTGACATTGGTCGCCCTCCCACTCTTCGTGGTTGGAATGTTCGTCGGCCTTTCCGGTGTCGCCGTACTTTCCGCCGGTGTGTTCGCCGTGCCCGCGCTGCGCCGGCTCGGCTATGAGGACGCCACCATCGCCGCCTTCATCGCGGTGCTGGCGACCGCCGGCATGATCGCGCCGCCCATGAACGTGCCCGCTATGTTGATCGCCGACGGTACCAATACGCCTTGGGTCAACGTTACCAAGGCTTTGCTTGCGCTGTCGGTTCCGCTGGCAATCGTCGCACTGGGCTGGTTTACCTGGGCATGGGGGCCAACCCAATCGCCGGCGGGCGCGACCGGAAGCCAAGGCTGGGGACCGTCTGTGCGCGGGCTGACGCCACTCTTGCTGATGGTCGTCATCTGGGTTGCCGTTAGGCTGTTCCCGATGACGCTCGTTGATCCGGCGAGCCCGCTTATCCTCGTCATTGGCGGGCTGGCGGCATTGCCGATGACGCCGCGCGGCGAATTGCGCAAGGTCATCGTATCGACCTTCACCGGCATGCCGCTCTTCCTGGGCGCGGTGCTGGTCACGGTGGGCATTTTCGTTCAGATCATGACGCTGACCGGCGTGCGTGGGTGGCTGGTCATCTCCGTGATGTCGTTGGAAGCGCCATGGAATTACCTCAGCCTGCTTATCGGAATGCCTCTGGTCGGCGGGCCGCTGACCTCGATGGCGGTCGCCGACGTCATCGGCGTGCCAGCGGCGTTCTCGTTCATCGGTCAGGACATGATCCTGAACATCGCGGCGCTTTCGGCGATCTCCTCGCTGGCGGAGTTCGTCGCGCCGACCTCGATCGCCGCCGCCTTGTCCTGCTATATCGTCGGCGGGCCGATGGTGGGGCAGGTGGTCAGGCGCGCCTGGCCGCCGATGGCCTTCCTGGCCGCGCTCGCGGTGCTGTTGCTTCTGCTGGCGCCTCGACTGACCGGCATTCTCACCTAAGCGCCAACCCACAAACGGCGAGCCCCCCTTCGGGTTCCGGAGGGGGCTCCCATAACGCAGACAAACCGCCGTTGGTTAGCTTTTCGGCGGCGGGCGCAAAAAGGCCCCCAGGCCGCGATCGACCACGTCCTTATATTGCGGGAAGTTTTCAAACTCGACCGGGGTCGCCGGATTGAGTTCGTTATAGGCGTTGATGATCTCCTCGATCGCGGCGAGGTGGCGTGCGACGCGCAATTTCAACGGCCAGCCCTGGGCGTCGAATTTGACGAAAAGGCGTCCGAGGCCGGCGGCGCGGACATAATTGGCGTCACGCCCCTCGACCACGAGTTCCTCGCTGGTCCGCCCGCGAAAACGCCCCATCGCGGGGTTCGCGGTTTCCGCCAGCACCGACAACGCCTTGGTGTGGTCGCCGAATTCGCGGTGGCTCAATCCGTGAAGGTTGCGTGGGGAGGCCGCCATCCCAATCGGAATGCGCCGACCCTGCATCATCGCATTGGCCGTGGCCACGACTTCAAACGCCCTTTCATGCACCACGAACATGTTGATCACCGGATATTCGGGCTGCGCCTCGTGCAAGTCGAAAACGAGATCGGCGGTGCGCGCGATCGCGGTCAGCCCATGGCTGACTCGCGCGGTCAGCCAGCCCTCGGACCGTCCAGGATGCAGGCGGTTCAGGTTGCGCGCTTCATGGCCGACCATGCCTTCGCCGCTCGGCTGGTGAACATAGACGTCCGGATCGGGCCATTGATGCGTGGGGTTGCCCAGGCGCATCCCGACGCGGAACCAGCGCTTGCCGCCGGGCGTGTCGATCTCGTACCTATGCAGATAGGCTTCCATCGGGTCGGTATGGGTAAAACCACTCCGATTGGACTGTGGCACGACGACGATCTTGCCGCGCGTGACCCTGACGTTCTCGATCACAAGCACGGCCGCCATCATGCCCGCGATCTCTTGCGGATGTGTGCCGCCCAGAACCATGATCGTGCCGCCCGGCGCCGCGCCCGCCAGTTCGAATACGGGCGTATCGCCGGCGCTGCTAGCCAGGCTCGGCTCGAATTCGCTCAACATGCGCTGTTTGGTCACGCCCGGGCCGGCGACGATGGGCTCGGCCTCGTGCATCGACCAGAATATCCAGCCCGAGGCGATAGCGATGGCTACCGCCCCGATCGAAATCACCAGCGCCGAACGGCGCCCACCCGCAAACTCGCTCGTCGACATCACTTCACTCCAACGGCTCGAAGGAAAAACGGCACGAAAATGAGCGCCGCGTAGAGCTGCGGGCGCCAGTCGCGCTCGCGCCACAGCACCGTCACCATCATTGCGGCGACAAACAGCGCCAGCAGCCGATAGATGATCATCACCGCCAGCTCGCCCGTGAACATGGAACCTCCTCAAGTCTCAGAAAATCGGGATTAGTCTCGCCTGGCTCACGATCGCCCCCAGGCAACGCGGAGCGCGCGTCAGTTCATACGCTTTCACGGGGGAATTCGGAAGGGGGCGCCTCGACCCCCGCCGCCGCGTTGCTGCCATGCCGCGCCGGTTTCCAATGCAGCAGGTCGAGTAAATTTGCGCTTTGACAGAGTTTGGATATTTTATTAGCGTAATTGGTTACAGTGGCAAAGTGCCCAAAAAAAAGAAAATTTTTGTGTCGTGCTGAACACGGAGGGAACGGTGGCCAATATGGATACTCGGCGTTTCTCTGCTCTAAAACTCGCGGCGGCGACCCTGCTTGCGGTTCTGTTCTGCGGAGCGGTCGCCAACGCTCAGGCGCCGGCTGCGCCCACGCCGGCAGCCCCGCCGCCCGTGCCGCGCACCGCGGATGGTAAACCCGATTTCACCGGCCTATGGGTGCCCGGCGGCAGTGCGCCGTCCGGAGCCGACTTCGTTACTTTCGCCGGCCGAAACGACGATTTCGAGAATTTTGAAAACGACAACGGTCTCGCGCGGATGTCGGATCGGAACAAGCCGGTCTACAAACCCGAATTTTGGGATCGCGTGCACGCTAACGAGGTCTACGGCAATTGGGAGGATCCTTCCTTCCGTCATTGCCGCCCCGAGGGTGTGCCGCGGCTCGGCGCCCCCGCGCAGATCATTCAATTTAAGGATTGGATCGTCCTCTTTTATGGCGGCGGCTTCTTTGGGAAGAACTCCGTTAGGATTATTCCTACCGATGGGCGTCCCCATAACCTCGTGCGGGTTGCCCTGGAATCTTATCTGGGCGATCCGATCGCCAAGTGGGAGGGCGACACGCTGGTCATCGAAACCATCGGGTTCACCGATGAAAGCTGGCTGCACAAGAACGGCTACTTTCACGGCTTCAAGATGAAGGTGACGGAAAAGTTGACCCGGACCGGCACCACGATGCGATGGGAAGCGACCGTGGAGGATCCCGAATTTCTTGCGGAACCGTGGACGATGAATCCGATCGTCAGGAATCTCAATGCGAATCCGAATGGGTTCTTGCCCGAGGATATGCCCTGCGAGGAACGCGATGTCGAACACATCGTATCGAGGGCGCGTAGCGGCTGATCGAAAAACGCCAAGAGCTTGCACAAGGGTACGCCACGACTTGAATCGAGCCATGAATGAATAGGGAGCATAGAACGATGAAACTCAAACGAGCGTTGACCGCCGCTGCGGGGATCGGTCTGTTTTTCGCGGGCGCGCCGACGCAGGCACATCACGCCGTGCAGGCGAGCGTCGATGTCGACAACGTCATCGAAACGAAGGCCGTCCTGACGAAGATTGATTGGATCAACCCGCACACCTGGATGCGCTTTGACATCACCCTGCCCGATGGCAAGGTCGAAAAGAACGTGATGATCGAATCGCTCGGTATCGCCGCACTGCGGCGTCTCGGCGTCGACAGCAAGAGCGCGCTGAAGGTCGGGGACGTCTATACGATCGGTTACTTCCCCAACCGCAACGGCAAGCCTGGCGGCTTCATGGACATGATGGTGCTGCCCGATGGCCGTAAATTCGATACCAAGTTCGACGATCCCTCGGCCGTACGGCGGTAAACGCGCTTTCGGACAGCACTACCGCCCGGCGGGTGGCATGAACAATGCCGCCCGTCGAGCGGTGTGATCGAACGAACATAGGGGGATGGAAATGGATTATCGGACTGGAATTTTCGGCGTCGTTCTGGCGGTCGGGGCCGTGGCCGCGATCCCCGCTTGGTCGCAGGCGCTTACGACGAAGCCCGCGACTCAAGGCGTCGTGGAAAAACCCTCGAATATCGATCCCGTGACAAGCAAGAATCTCACGGAAACCGTGGCGGCAACCATCAGAGACGCGGCTGACGGCCTGGGCATGGCCCGCTGGGATCGCAACAAGGCGCCGCCCCGCATCGCTTACGACACGGTTCATTCCTTCATGTTTTACGCCAGCGGTACCTATGGCGAGGTGAAGTCGAACAAGATTACGATCTCGATGGACTACGTCCTGCCCGGGATTCGCGCCGATGTCGAAAAGGCGCCGGGGCAACACGAGATCACGGTCGCGGCCGGAAAATTGTCGTGGGACGAATCTAAGCCGGGCGTGTTTCTGAAGGCCAGCACGCAACCCGCGGCCGACCGGCAAAGGCTGATGTGGATATTCCCGCCGGCGATCATTCACGCCGCCCTCATGGCGCCGGAGAAGGTCAAAGTGGCCGATCGCGCCGGCCGCAAGGAAATGACCGTGGTCACGCCCGACGGGACCGAAATCAAGGCCCTGCTGGGTGCCAAGAATCGCATCTCCAATGTCGAGATGCAGTTTGGCGGAAAGACCTATGTCGGCGAATACGCCGATTACATCGAGGACTATCAGGATTTGGAAGTGATGTTGCCGGCTAAAGTCGTCCAGAAGATCGACGGCAAGGTCGTGAACGACTTTACGATCTGGGAACATTACCCCAATCCATACGTCATCTTTCCAACGCCCAAGGAGCTAAAATAGCCGCCACGCGCCAAATTCGGCGACGACAAGGCGGTTGGGTCAATCAACACATAGGGAGGTCTAGGACATGAGTAAGCGAATGTGGCGCCTAGCGGCGTCGTTAACCGTGGCTTGCGGTGCCCTGGCCTGGTCTCAGGGCTGGACGCAGACCGCGGGCGTGAGAATCGAGGTTCTGTCCTCAATGCCGCAGCTCGTGACCGGCGGCGACGCCCTGGTAAAAATTTCTGGCGTTGATGCCGCCCCGAACGTGACGGTCGGCGGCCGCGACGTTTCGGGCGCTTTCAAATCCGACACCAAGGGCGGCTGGATCGGTCTGGTTGACGGCCTGAAGGATGGCGACAACCCGCTGGTCGCAAAGGGCGGCGGACGTGAAGCCACCGTGACCCTGAAAAACCATCCCCTCAACGGTGCGCTGTTCGCGGGTCCGCAGCAGACGCCGTTCCTGTGCGAAAACGAGGCCCACGGCCTTGAGAAGGCCAAGGATGCTTCCTGCGCGGCGCCCAGCGTCGTCAAATACTACTACCGCAACCGCGCCAACGAGTGGAAGGCGTTCGACGCTGCCGCCCGTCCGAATGACATCGGGACCACAAAAACCACCGAAGGCAAGACCGTCCCGCTGATCGTCCGCCAGGAGCGTGGCGTCATCAATCGGGCCGCGTACCTGATTAACATCCTGCACGACCCGGCGGCCGGCCCGGCGCCGACACCCACCGATCGCGGCGGCTCGGCGTGGAACGGCAAGCTGATCTACGGTTATGGCCCGGGCGTGGGCACCGGCTATCGCATGGGCGCCAATTTCGGCCACGGCACGGCCCCGACCTTCTTCATCGAGGTTGGCGGACGCGACATCGACGCCGCCATCGCCGGCGGCTACGCCATCGCCAGCGGCTCGCTGAACGTGTTCGGCACGATGCCGAACGACGTGCTGTCGGCCGAGACCACGGCGAAGATCAAAGAGCGCTTCATCGAGCTTTTCGGACCGCCGATGTTCACCGTCGCTCAAGGCGTCTCCGGCGGCTCGATGCAGAACCAAATGATCTCCAACGCCTATCCCGGTTTGCTCGACGGCATCATTCCGCTGCAATTATACGCCGATACGCTGACCTTCCTGCAGCCGCTCTATGACTGCGAATTGTTGGTCAACGTGTTCAAGACCGGCACCTGGACCCGCGATCAATTGAACGCGGTATCGGGCAAATATTGGGGCTTTTGCGTCAGCAACGGCACCCGGTATCCCAACGCGCGCGCCGGCAATTGCAACGCGGGCGTGGCCGATATGGTCGACAAGGACCCGGTTCTGAAGGCCAAGGGTATCCGCTGCACCTATCAGGACAACCTGTACGCGGTGTTCGGAACCGATCCCAAGACTGGCTTCGCTCGCAATCCGTTCGACAATGTGGGCGTTCAATATGGTCTCAAGGCGCTGAACGACGGCGTGATCAACTTCGCCCAGTTCATCGACATCAATGCCCGCGTCGGCGGTCACGATGCCGATGGAAAGGTCGTGGCGGAGCGTCAGGTCGGCGACGAATTGGCGATCAAGGCGGCGTATGAAACCGGTCGCATCAATAGCGGCACCGGCGGGAATAAAGAAGTTCCCTATGTCGGTGTCCGCACCTATATCGATGGCGATCCGTTCGGCCGCGGCGACCCCAACGTCGACGTGCATGACGGCTATCACTCCGACATCGTCAAGGCGCGTCTCCAAAAGTACAACGGAACCAGCGCGAACTTCGTCTACTACCTGGCCGCAAACGGAGCCGGCACGTATAGCAACACAGTCGGCTCGGCGGCAAACATCGCCAACGTCGAGGCGCTGGCGCAGATTGACAAGTGGCTGACGGCGATCGTGAACGACAAATCGGATCGTCCGAAGGCCCAGAAGGTCATCGCGAACAAGCCGGCCGACTTCGTTGACACCTGCTTCGCCGCGAAGGGCGGGTTCGACATGACGGCGATTGAGCGGATCACCGACTGGAACCGCTGCAAGACCATCTTCCCAATGAGCTCGGACGCGCGCATGGTCGCGGGCGGCCCGGCCACGGCCGACGTTCTGAAGTGCCAGATGAAGGCGATCGACGCCAGGGACTACAAGGTCGCGCCGACTGCCGATCAGATGGCGGAACTCCGGAAGGTGTTCCCGGCCGGGGTGTGCGACTACGGCAAGCCCGGCGTCGGACAGACGCAGACGGTCAACACCTGGGCGATGTTCTCTTCCAATGACGGCAAGTACGCTCAGCTGAAATAGGGCGCAACGCCGACGACACGGCAGCAGAGGGTTTCTAACGAAATCCTCTGCTTTTTTTTGAAGGGCAATGGCGGGCAGGCACGATCGCCTTCGGCCAACACCATTAGGATCTGAAATGAAACGCACTGTCTGTCGAATGGGTTGGGCCGTTGCGGCGCTTCTGGCGGTTGGCATCTCTGGCTCCCAGGCATGGGCGGCCGTTGGCATCAACGTTTTGTCATCCCATCCAAAACTCGTGACCGGCGGCGACGCGCTTGTCGCAATTGAAGGCGCGGCCGGCGCGCCGAATGTTTCGGTGAATGGGCGTGACCTGTCGGCCGCGTTCAAGGCCGATCCCGCCACCGGCGCCTGGATTGGGCTGGTCGACGGGCTGAGGAACGGCGAAAATCAACTGGTCGCCCGATCGGGCGCGGAGCAGGCGTCGGTTACGCTGATCAATCACGCGATCAACGCCACCCTCTTTGCCGGTCCGCAGCAGACGCCGTTCCTCTGCGAAATGGATGACAACAATCTGACGCCGGCCCCCGGCGCGCGGCTCGACCCCAAGGACGCACCCGATTGCGCCGCGGTGACGACGGTCAGCTATTTCTACCGCAACCGCACCGGGCAATGGAGAACCTTCGACGCGCAAGGCGCCCGGCCCAACGACATCGAGGCGATCAAGACCTCCGATGGCAAGAACGCGGCGCTGATCGTGCGGCAGGAAAAGGGCGTCATCAACCGCTCCGCTTACGTTCTCAATGTGCTGCACGATCCCGCCGCCGGCCCGGTTCCGTCGCCGACGAACCGCGGCGGGTCAGCCTGGAACGGCAAGTTGGTGTACAGCTTCGGCGGCGCCGTGCAGGCAAATTATCATATGGGCCGAAAAATCGGCGAGCTGAACGCCGGCACGCAGCACATGGAAGATACGATCATCGGGTTCCGCGACGCCTTCATCACGCGCGGCTACGCGATCGCGGCCGGCTCGCTGAACGTGTTCGGCTCGAACAGCGACGACGTCAAATCGGCCGAGACCGCGGCCAAGATCAAGGAACGCTTCATCGAATTGTACGGTCCGCCGATCTACACAATCGGCACCGGTGCCTCGGGTGGTTCGATGCAGCAACATCTGATCTCCAACGCCTATCCCGGGATCATCGACGGCGTCATGGCCAGCCGCTCTTATGCCGACACCATGACGTTCCTGATGCCGCTCCACGATTGCGAACTTTTGGCGAGGACGTTCCGCACGGGAACCTGGACGCGCGCGCAGCTCAACGCCGTGTCAGGCAAGTACTGGGGCTATTGCGTCAGCAACGGGACGCGGTATCCGAACGCGCGCCCGGAGTTTTGCGACTTGGCCGTGCTTGATCTGATCGAAAGCGATGCGGCGCTGAAAACAAAGGGCGTTCGCTGCACCTACCAGGACAATTTGGTGAACGTGTTCGGGGCGGACCCCAAGACCGGATTTGCGCGCAACCCGTTCGACAATGTCGGCGTGCAATATGGCATGAACGCGCTCAATGACGGGGTTATCACCTTCGCGCAGTTCATCGACATCAACACGCGGATCGGTGGGCTCGATGCCGATGGAAAGATTGTCCCGCGCCGCATGGTCGGCGACGAACTCGCCCTCAAGCGCGCTTACGAGACCGGCCGGGTGATGTTGGGAAATGGCGGCGCGACCGAGGTTCCAATCGTCAGCATCCGCAGCTACAATGACGGCGATCCCCTGCGGCGGGGAGACCCCAATGTCGACGTTCACGATGGGTATCACAGCGAGGTCGTCGAAGCGCGCCTGCGTAAATATGTCGGCACATCGGCCAACTACGTGCAGCTGATGGGGGCGACTTATGGCAGCCCGCAACTCGACGCCCAGACGTTGGGCTCTCCGCTGAACGCGATTTCGATGGAAACGCTCGACCAGCTCGACAAATGGTTGCTTGCGATCCGCAACGACAAATCGAACCGGACCAAGGCGCAGAAGGTCATCGCCAACAAACCCGCCGACTTTGTCGACGCCTGTTATCCTGAAAAAGTCGGCCCGATTATGGGCGCGTTTGAACGTGTGACCGACATGGCGCGTTGCAAGGAGCTGTTCCCCACTTACGGGGACGCAAGGCTGGCCGCCGGCGCGCCGCCGACCGACGACGTGTTCAAATGCCAACTCAAGCCGATCGACATTCGTGACTATAAAATGGCGCCCAACGCCGATCAGCTCGCCGAGCTTAGGAGAGTATTTCCCGACGGCGTATGCGACTATTCCAAGCCCGGGGTCGGGCAGACCGCGCGCATGACCCCATGGGCGGCTTTCACAGGTGACGGTGCATTTTCAGGTCTCTAAGAGGAGGAACAACCCATGCTTCCAATCGCAACCCCACTACGGCGTCTCACTGGTGCGCTCGCACTCGGCGCCGTGTTCGCCTTCGGTGCGGCATTGTCCGCGACCGCCCAGCAACTGATTACGCTGAACGCGCCGGCCATGGTGACCTCGATCGGTCAAAGCCGTGATGGCGAGGCCTTGCAAAAGGCCGTCATGCGCGCTGGCGTCGAACCGAGTTATGACGACAAATTCGAGCCGAAGGATTTCGCCGACACCAAGACCCTGTTTATTGCGGTTGGCGCGGATCCCGGGGTCGACGTGAAGGCCGAGTCCGAACGCGCCGGTAGGTTGTTGGCCGAGGCGCGCAAACTAGACATCGCGGTCGTCATGGTGCACATGGGCGGCAAGGCCCGGCGGGACGCCAAGACCGACGACTTGATCAAGTTGGTCGGTCCAAAGTCCGACCTGATCATGATACTCGCCGACAGCGACGAGGACGGCATGATCAAGAAGCTGGCCACCTCCAGCGGCATTCCCTTGCGGGAGGCGCGGAGCGCCGCCTTCCTGTCCGAACTAATCAAGGGCGGTTTCGGCAGCGGCAGCTGAAGCAAACCGACAAAAAAGCGCGGGGGACTTCGTAAGGAGTCCCCCGTCTGTTTGAGGTTCGGCGCGGCTGTTGCGTTATTTCAAATAGGTGCGGACGACGTCGATCAGATCGTTGGTGCCCTGAAGCCGAATTTCATTTGGCTGGTCGTCAAGATTTGTCACGTGACTGCGGATATGGTCCTCGAGGACTTCCGCCATCAAACCGTTGATCGCACCGCGAACCGATGCGATCAACTGCAAGACCGCGCCGCATTCGGTGCCTGCGGTCAGCGCCTTCTCGATCGCCACGACCTGGCCGCCGATCCGACTAACGCGGTTCAGCAACTGAGTCTTTTTGCGGATGGTGTGGCTCATGACTTCCCCCGCCTTCGCCCGGATTCTGACTACCTCAACCTTAGAATAATGGCGGCAGCAGGCTCCGTAGGCAATTAGCCAATTCGCAAGGCATTCACGGCTGTGTGTGCCTAAGGACGCGTCGCGCGAGCCCTACTGATCGCGAAGCCTTTGTTTTCCCGGCGTCGGCGCGTAGGCCAGATCGGCAACGATCTCGTTGCCGAGAATGTGTTCCGCAATGATCCGGTCGATACCCGCTTCGTCGACACCGCCATAGTAGACGCCCTCGGGATAGACTTGGACGACCGGCGCGAGACTGCACGGGCCGAGGCAACTCGCCTTGGCGCTGACCATTCCTTCGCCCTCTGTGTGTAGGTCCAACCGGATCTGCTCATTTCGAAAATACCCCCAGACGGCGGGCGCGCCAGCGTTGTTGCAGGGGCCTCCCAAGCAAAACAGGACGCGTCGCTTCTGTGTCGGAACCATCGAGCCTTCGGGCACGATCTTCGCCGGGAATTTCAGCGGCTCCGCCATCAGCGCCGCGCGGGCCATTTCTTCAACCAGGCCGCCAACAGCCGCCGTCGCCATCGGCGCCGGGGCAAGTCGGATCTTCGGCCAGTTTTCCGGCTCGTCGTTACGCCAACGCAACAACACCCGAACGAGCCAGGCCTTCAGACTTGGCTCCATCGGCAGAAACAGGGGCAGGAGGATGATGTCCTCAAAACCCTCATCGCGCAGCCGCCGAATGACGTCGCGGAGCGAGGGCTCCCCCTGCTCGCTGAAGGCAAAGGCGGCCGAAACGATGCCCGCCAGCGCGCCGACCCGATCCGTCATCGCGCGCATTTCGTCGATCGGCGCTGCGGCCACCGCGGATCGCGCCAGAAGGATGGCCGCGACGCGGCCGGAGACGCGCCGACCGGGAGCGGTCATTTCCCGGCTTGAAGACCGGGCGTCGCCGCGACTCGGTTCCCATCGGCGGGACGGATCGGACCCTTTCCCTTGCGGCCCAGAAAACGCGGCAACAGGCGGGCCGAATTCAGGATAAACAGAAGCTCCGACCCAGTATGAATCTGGGTCGCCGCGACGGGGCCGATCAAGCCCATCATAGCCAACGCGACGCCCGCGATGTCGACGGTGATCGTGCCGACGAAATTTTCCCAGATAATGACGCGCGCCCGCCGTGCAACCGCGAGCGTCTCAACGAAGCGGGCAAGATCGTTGCCGATGAGGACTATATCGGCGCTTTCCCGCGCGACGGCTGTGCCCGAACCCATGGCGACGCCGACATGGGCGGCGGCCAGTGCCGGGGCGTCGTTGACACCGTCGCCCACCATCGCGACGATGCGGCCCTCGGCGACCAATTGGCGGATGCGCTGAACCTTTGCCTCGGGCAGCAAATTGGCCTCGACCTCGTCGATGCCCAGATCGCGCGCCACCGCCTGCGCCACCGTATCATTGTCGCCGGTCAGAAGAAGGACTCGGATGCCTTTCTTGTGTAGGTCCTCCACGGCGGCGCGCGCCTCCGGACGGACCGCGTCGGCGACCGCGATCAGGCCCAAAAGACGCCCATCCCGCGCGACGAAAATATTGGAGGTCGCCGAAGGTGCCGAGGATTCAAGACCGGTCATGGCGATGGCGTTTTCGCCCATCCACAATTCGTTGCCGGCCAAAATCCGCACGCCTTCCACTACGGCGGAGATGCCCCGTCCCGGCAGGTAGTCGAATGACGTCGGTTCGGCGATCGCGTGGCCCCCTGCGCGCGCATGTTCCACGATGGCCTTACCCAGCGGATGTTCGGAGCGTAGTTCGGCCGAAGCGGCGGCCGCGATCACCTGATCCTCGCGAAAGCCCTTGGCGGCGACGACCGACTTTACGCGAGGCTTGCCAAAAGTAAGTGTCCCGGTCTTGTCGAGCGCGACGGTATTGACCCGGGTCAACATCTCCATATGCACGCCGCCTTTGACGATGGCGCCGAGCCGCGCGGCCCGGCCGATGGCGCCAAGGATGGCGAGCGGCGTGCCGGCCGCAACGCCGCAGGCGCCGGCGACCACGAGCACGGCGATCGTCGTGCTGATATCGTCGTAGAGGTAATGCGTGAGCACGGCAAAGCCCATGGCGAAGACCACGATATAGCTGGCGAGCTGGTCGGCGAGGCGCGCGACCGGCGCGCGCGAACGCTCGGCCCGCTCCACGGCCTCGATGATTTGCCCGTAGCTGGTCTCCGCGCCGATACGCTCGGCCCGGACTTCCAGGGCTCCCGATTGATTGATCGTTCCGGCAAAAACGCGGCCGCCAGCAGTCTTCTCCACGGGCATGGATTCGCCCGTGATCTTCGATTCGTCGACGAAGGAATGCCCGCCCAACACTGCCCCATCGACTGGAATGCGCGAGCCCGGCGCCACCAGCACGGTCTCGCCGATCGCTAGTTCCTCGGCCTTCACGTCCTCGATTTGCCCTCGGCGCCGAACCGTGACCTCGCGCGGGAGAAGTTCGAGCAGGTCGCGGATCGCCCGCCGTCCCCGTTCCACCGTCATCCCTTCCAGGACCTCGGCGATCAGCACGAAGAACGTGATCATCAAGGCGACGAAGAAATAGCCGGTATAGGTCGCGGCGAGGATGGCGATGGCCATGGATAGCTCCATGGTCATCCGGCGCTCTAGGACGTTGTGGAACGCCTCCTTGAAAATCGGCCAGCCGCCGAAGATCAGTCCGGCGGCGCCATAGGTGCTGAACGGGAGGCTCAGCCAATAATCGATCCAGGCCAGGACGCCAGCCGGCAATACCTCGGTCAGTATGGAGGGGAGAAAATCGGCCACGACCAACGCCGGCCAAGGATCGAATTGGCGGGCGAAGTTGGTAATGGCGTTCCAGATCGTGTCGTCGGCGAAGAAAAAGGCTTCCGAAAACCAAGCGCCAAGGGCACAGACACCGGCAACGCCAATCCGAAACCCGTCCAGCCAACCGAAGCTATGGTCGTGGTCGTGGTCATGCTCGTGCCCGTGGTCATGCTCGTGCCCGTGGTCATGGACCGGCGGAGGGGCCGCGGCCCTGCCCGACAACGGGGCGGAATCCTGAACCTTCACCCAAACCTCCCTTGGCTGATTCTCAGGCTAATGGTCGCTGCCCGAGTGGGTTTTCAACAGATTTGCCGGTGTAACGGCCGTCCGCGATCCTAAACATATCAGGCTTCGAAGGCCTAGCCCTTCCTCGCCATCCCAGTTTATGTTTCGCGACTGTTCCGGGGATGAGCCATCACGAACAAATGCGCCTGAATGTATCGCCGGGGATGGACTATTCGGCGAAATCTAAGGTAGAAGTGTGGCTTAAGCAGTCGGTTTCTTGGCGAACAGGGGGAATCCATGAGTAGTAAATTTTTGCGAGCGTCCGCGTCGGTTACTCTATTGGTCGGAACGCTCGCCGGGCCTCAGGCCTGGGCGGCGATTAGCGTCGAGGTGTTGTCGTCCAAGGCCGCGCTGGTCTCCGGCGGCGACGCATTGTTGAAGATTTCGGGCGCAACCGCGGCGCCGACCGTCACGGTTGAAGGCAAGGACGTTTCGGCCGCCTTCAAGACCGATGGCAAGGGTGGCTATATCGGCTTGGTCGACGGACTCAAGATCGGCAATAACGCCGTTGTTGCCAAAGCGGGCGCCGAACAGGCGACCGTTACGCTGAACAATCGCGGCATCAACGACACGCTGTTTGCCGGTCCGCAGCAATCCCCGTGGGTTTGCGAAAACGAGAGCTTCAATCTGGCTCCGGCCAAGGACGCAAGCTGCGCCGCGCCGACCGTGGTCAATTATTTCTATCGCAACCGGGCTGGCGATTGGAAAGCCTTCAACGCCGCCGCTCGTCCGGCTGACCTGGGCACGGCCAAGATCGACGGCAAAGACGTTCCGCTGATCGTGCGCCAGGAACAAGGCATCATCAATCGCGGTGCCTACATCATCAACATGCTGCACGATCCGGCCGCCGGCGCGGTGCCGACTGCGACCGACAGGGGCGGTTCGGCCTGGAACGGCAAGTTGGCGATGGCATTCGGTCCCGGCGTGGGCAAGGGTTACCGCATGGGCCGCAACTACGGTCAATGGGCAGCCCCGACGAATTACATCGAAGACGTGAACACCTATTTCGACGGGCTCATCACCTCTGGCTACGCGATGGCGGCTTCGTCGATTTCGGTGTTCGGCACCCAACCCAACGACGTGCTGTCGGCGGAGTCGTCTTATAAGGTGAAGGAGCGCTTCATCGAACTCTTCGGACCGCCGATGTTCACGATTGGTCAAGGGCCATCGGGCGGCTCGATGCAGCAGAACCTGATCGCCAACAGCTATCCCGGCATTCTCGACGGGATCCTGCCCGAACGCCTCTACACCGACGAGATGACGTTCCTACAGCCGCTCTATGACTGCGAATTGCTGGCCACCGTCTTCAAGACCGGCACTTGGACCCGTCCCCAGTTGGACGCGGTTTCCGGAAAGTATTGGGGCTTTTGTGTCTCGAACGGCACGCGTTATCCGACCGCCCGGATCGACGGTTGCGACGCGGTTGTCTATACCGCGCTCGACGCCGATCCAGCCGCCAAGGCCAAGGGCGTGCGCTGCACGTTCTCGGACAACATGGTCAACGTCTTCGGCAAGGATCCCAAGACCGGCTTCGCCCGCAACCCCTATGACAATGTTGGCGTGCAATACGGTCTGAAGGCTCTGAACGATGGCGTCATCAACATGGCGCAATTCATCGACATCAACACCCGCATTGGTGGCCATGACGTCAATGGCAAGATCGTCGCGGAACGTCAGGTCGGGGATGATGCCGCCCTGAAGGTGGCCTATGCGACCGGTCGCGTCAACTTGATGGCCGCCGGCAACAAGGAAGTCGTGTACTTCGACCTTCGCACCTATGCCGATGGCGACCCGTTCGGCCGCGGCGACCCCAATGTCGACGTGCATGACGGCTACCACAGCGAAGTCGCTCGCGCTCGTTTCCAGAAATACGCAGGCAGCACGGCCAATTATGTGCAGATCGTGACTGCCGCGGCCAACCCCGCGGTTCAGAACCTGCTCCCGGGCGCCAAGCTTCTGGCCCGCGCACAGGGCATGGCCGAGGCCCTGACGAATCTCGACAAGTGGCTGACCGCGGCGGTCAAAGACACCTCGACGAAGTCGAGGGCCGAGAAGATCGCGGCTAACCGTCCCAAGGAAGTCGTCGATACCTGCTACGCCGCACGCGGCGGCTTCGATCAACTGGCCGTCGACAAGATCACCGACCCGGCCAAGTGCAAGCAGCTGTTCCCGTACGCGACCGATCCGCGCATGGCCGCTGGTGGACCGGCAACCGCCGACGTCTTCAAGTGTCAGCTCAAGCCGGTCAGCGCCGCCGACTACAAGGTGGCCCCGACCGCCGATCAACTCGCCGAACTGAAGAAAGTGTTTGCCGCCGGCGCGTGCGATTGGTCCAAGCCCGGCGTCGGCCAGACCCATGAAGTCGTGACGTGGGCGTCCTTCGACAAAGGTGACGGCACTTTCACGCAGATTAAATAGGCTTGAAGCCAGCGCCGGCGGGATTTCCGCCGGTAGAGCGACAGACGAAGCCCCGGCAGCCATGCTGCCGGGGCTTCTTTTTTTTGGCGCGGCGGCAGGTTTCCAAGAGCTTGTATTTCCCCCCTTCCGCCATTTATTGACATATTATTGTTTATTATCAGTATATTATATCAGTGAAGTGCGTCTATACCCACCACTTTACCCACCACTATTCCTGGACGCAGCCGGACTCTCCCCCTCGCCGTCCCCCTCGGCATGGCTGTGGCCGCCCACCCCTCGGCCCGCCAGCCGCCCCGACGCGGCATTGGAGCGACGGCGGGGGGCCTGCCCCCCCGGGGCCCGGCGCAGCTGGGCGCTGCGTGACGAGGCGACGAGGCGCGGCCTGACGACGATGGACGACGGGAATGGTGTGCTCGTCATCACCAAGTTCAATGCCGAGTTCTCTCCGACGCCTGTGATGGATGCCTTGCCGCACCCGAAACAAAATGGCGAACTTTTGCGAAGCCTACGTGGTCATCTTAATGTGCAATCTCTACAATTGCCGAAAACGGAAACTGAAATGAAAATTCGTCTCACCGGTCCAGAAAATTGAGTTCGATAGTAGTCAGGGGATTTGGATGCCGCCGCGTAACAAAAAGAAGGTTGCAAAGCGGCCGGCAAAAAAGATAGCCAGTGCTGGTCCCATCTCTGCATCAAGACATACCGAGACGCATCCCAGGAAAATCAAAAAGTCTTACAAGACTAAAAAAGGCCAAATGTATTGGGGAACTGCGAAGCAGTTTCTGGAATTGCCGTTTGCGAAAAAATACACTGGCAAGGTGGCGCTGATTTTTACGTCGCCGCCATTTCCGCTCAATACCTCCGGCACCATGGGGTTCTTGCCACCGGACTTGGTTTCCCGGTCGTGCCGCGCGGGGATGAGGAGATTCGCTTTCAGATCTGCGCCGATCATACCCAGGCCGATATCGACGCTGTGTTCGGCGTCCTAAAACTCTTTCAACAGTCCTCGGCAGATGGAGAGTGGACTTAAGGCGGCAAGCGAGGCTCTGGACGTGTTATCCACAGAGGTCTAAACCTGCGGGCTACCACAACGCTGCCCTGCCCCGCGGCCTCGATCCGCCCGATTCACCCATTTCTGGAAAGCAGCAATAAATGTCGTCGCCGCTCTATCTGATGCATGAGATGCAAAGGTTGGCGATGGCGCCCGCGCGCGTCGCCGCCGAAGGCGCCAAGATCGCGCTAAAGAACCCCTACAACCCTTTTGCCAAGGGCCACATGGCGAAGGTCATCGGTTCGGCCGCCGACATTTTTGAGCAATGGACGCGGCGGTACGGCAAGCCCGATTTCGGGCTGACCAAGACCGTGTGCAACGGCAAAGTCGTGGAAGTGACCGAGGAAGTCCTCATCCATCGCACCTATTGCCATCTCCTCCATTTCAAACGCGACGTCAAACGCGATGATCCAGCGGTGCTGATCGTGGCCCCGCTTTCCGGCCACTATGCGACGTTGCTGCGCGGAACGGTCGAGGCAATGCTGCCCGATCACGAGGTCTACATCACCGATTGGCAGGATTGCCGCCTGATCCCGATCACCGCCGATCGGTTCGACCTCAACGACTGCATCGACTACGTCATCGATTTCCTGCATTTCCTTGGGCCCAACGTGCATGTTATCGCCGTCTGCTAGCCCTCGGTGCCGGTTTTGGCGGCCACCTGCGTGATGTCGGGCTGGGGGGATCACTGCGCGCCGGCTTCGATCACTTTGATCGGGGGGCCGATTGATACGCGCAAATCGCCCACGGCCGTCAACAAGCTGGCCTATGAAAAGCCGATCCAGTGGTTCGAGCGCAATGTCATCGCCACGATACCGCCGCCTTATCCCGGTATGTTTCGCAAGGTCTACCCGGGCTTTATTCAGCTCACCAATTTCGTGTCGATGAACATGGAGCGGCACCTGGAATCGATGAATCAGCTTTTCGATCACCTCGTGCGGGGCGATGACGACGAAGCCGAGAAAAAGCGCTCTTTCTACGACGAATACCTAGCCGTGATGGACCTGCCGGCAGAGTTCTACCTGCAGACGGTCAAGACCGTATTTCACGACCACTCCCTGCCGAAGGGTGAGATGATCGCTCGGTGGCACCCGGTCTTGCCGACATTCGTGGATCGCACGGCGATCATGTGCGTCGAGGGTGAATTGGACGACATCTCCGGCGTCGGGCAGACCAAGGCAGCGCTTGAGATCACCCCGTCATTGAACAACGGGATGAAGCATTATCACCTGCAAAAGGGCGCCGGGCATTACGGCGTGTTCAACGGCAGCAAGTGGCGTGGGGATATCGCGCCGCGGATCAAACAGTTCATGCGCGACCACGATCTCGACATCGGAAAAGCGCGCGGCCTGCGGCCCAGTCGCAAGAACTCTCTAGGCGCGCGCTGGCGACTGGGTAAAGTGATCGAGGCCCCCCAAGCCGCCGCAAAGTCGGCCGGACGGAGTACGAAGAAAGCCGGCAAGCCGGCCTAGGGCCCGGCGACGACGCCTTTGTCGTAAAGGACGCCGATTTGGGCGCCGCTCAGTCCGACTACCGTGGTCAGGATTTCATCGGTGTGCTGACCAAGGAGCGGCGCAGGGGCCGGCGCTGGCGTGCCGCCGCCAACGAAATCGAGCGGTGAGCCGGGCACGATATAACGCCCAATGCCGGGCTGGTCGATCTCTGCGAACATGGGGTTGGCGGTGGAGCAGCGCGGATCGTCTTTCACCATCTCGCGCGTCGTTCGGTAGGGACCCCACAAGACACCGGCGGCTCCGAATGCCTCGGAAATGTCCTTGTATGAACGCGCGGCGCACCATTGCTCGATCAGCGCGTCCAGCGCCTTGCGCGCCTTGAACCGGCTCCCCTCGTCCGCGAGATCGACCCCGAAAGCCGCCTCGATCAGCTTGAATTGCTCGGCGAGGCCGGTGGCTTTGACGAGCGCTTCCCACTGCCGCTGGCTGATGGCGACGATCATCACATAGCGGCCATCCTTGCTGAGGAAGTCCCGGCCGAAAGCCCCGTAGAGGTCGTTACCGGTCGCAGGACGGTCGGTGCCATT
Organism: Asaia bogorensis; assembly: GCA_945892765.1. Taxonomy (GTDB): domain Bacteria; phylum Pseudomonadota; class Alphaproteobacteria; order CACIAM-22H2; family CACIAM-22H2; genus SHVT01. The sequence goes on along the minus strand of CAMDDQ010000009.1, from coordinate 1,022 downwards.
GACGATCGCTTCGCCGATGAAGCCGAGTGCCCCCATCGCCGCAAACGCGACATCGGACAAGGCAAGCCCGATCAATTGGCCGCTGCCGGTAAGGCGGCGCTGGCGTTCGGCGCCGATGATGCCGCTAACGGCCGTGAGCCCGGCGACCAGGTCCCATGCCGGGAGCACGTTGTTGACTGGCCGTCCGCCCCCCTCGTGGCCCAAAAGGAAGGGTAGGCCGGTGGCGCAGTTGACGGTGTAGTCGACCTCGGAGCTGCCATCGCGATTGCCGGAGATCGCCAGCATGATCAGGTCCTGCCGCCTTTGCCGCAATTTTTGGTAATCGAGCCATCCGCTGGCCGGAAAATTCGTTAGGAAAATGCCCCCGCCTTCGCCGGGCGCGGCGATCAGGGATGTCGCCAACTCCCGTCCTTCCGGGCGCCGAATATCGATGGCGATAGAGCGCTTGCCTTTGTTCAGTCCCGCCCAATACAGGCTGCGATTGTCGCTTGTCACCGGCCAGCGCCGATAGTCGAGACCGCCGCCAACGGGATCGAAACGAATAACGTCGGCGCCCATCTGGGCCAGGGTCATTCCGGCAAGTGGCGCCGCGACGAATGCGGAGCCCTCGATAATACGCAAACCCGAAAGAATTCCGTTCATCGCCGACGAGCCTCGTTCCTTGTTGCGGCAAGACCAATAGCGGTTTGGACCGGCCGCGCCAAGCTTGGTTCGGACCCATTTTTTCTTGCCCAACCCATATCGATCATGCGAAGCATTATGTGGCCCGTGAAGGGCAATGATGCCTTTCGGTTGCTTCCAAACGAGAGCACCGAAATGAGCCTTTATCCCGAATGAGGAGGAAACGGCACGATGATTACCCTGAACGTGAATGGAAAGAACTACAACGTCGATGTCACGCCGGACACGCCGCTGTTGTGGACCTTGCGCGACAACATGGGCATGACCGGCACGAAATATGGCTGCGGCATTTCCGAATGCGGCGCCTGCACGGTGCATGTCAATGGCCAAGCCAAACGTAG
>CAMDDQ010000008.1 GCA_945892765.1 Asaia bogorensis | reverse complement strand
GAACCGAAGTTGCTGTTGGCGGACGAGCCGACGGGCAATCTCGACGCCGTTACCGGCCGTGCCGTGGTCGATCTCTTGTTCGAGCTGCGGCAGCGGCTTTCGGCGACGCTGGTGTTGATCACTCATGACCGCGACCTGGCATCGCGCTGCGAACGGACCGTGCGCCTCCAGGACGGCCGCGTCGTCGGCCCGGTGGCGGCGGTCAACAAGACCGGCACGGCAGGGGCGGGCCCGCGATGAACGATCTGTCGCTCGCTCTCCGCCTTGCCCGCCGGGAACTGCGCGGCGGCCTGCGCGGTTTTCGTGTTTTGGTCGCCTGCCTGGCGCTGGGCGTGGCCGCGATCGCCGGCGTCGGTTCCCTGGCGGCCTCCATCCGCGCCGCGCTCGAGGCCGATGGCCGCGTGCTGCTGGGCGGCGACATCGATCTCACGGTCGTTCACCGGCCGGCGGAGGCCGACCAGATCGCCTATGTCGAACGTGCCGGCACGGTCTCCTCGACCATTGGCATGCGGGCCATGGCCCAGGCCGGCGACCGCCGCAGCCTCGTCGAATTGAAGGCCGTGGATGGCCAATATCCCCTCTTCGGCGAGGTGATGCTGGAGCCGGCGATGGAATTGCGCGAGGCGCTGGCGACCAGAGCCGGCATCGCGGGCGCGGTCGCCGATCCCAATCTGTTGCTGCGCCTCGGGCTCGGACTCGGCGCGCGCCTGTCCGTCGGCGATTCGCAATTCGAGGTGCGGGCGACCATCCGCCGGGAGCCGGATCGCGGTACCAACATCTTCACCCTCGGCCCGCGATTGATGATCGGCGCCGAAGGTTTGCCGGCGACCGGTTTGATGCAGCCGGGCAGCCTGATCGACTACCGCTACCGCGTGGCGCTTCCCAGCGGGGTGTCGCCCGACATCGTCGCCGAGGAAATTCGCGCCGCCTTTCCCGACGCGCCCTGGCGGATTCGGCGCCTTTCGCAGGCGGCGGCCGGCATGGAGCGTTTCGTTGACCGCATGGCGCAGTTCCTGACGCTGGTCGGCCTGTCGGCGCTTCTGGTGGGCGGCGTCGGCGTCGCCAACGCCGTGCGCGCCTATCTCGACGGCAAGACCGAAACCATCGCCACCTTGAAGTGCCTGGGGGCGCAGGGCCGCCTCATACTCCAGGTCTACCTGTTGCAGATTCTGGCGCTGGCGGTCGTCGGCATCCTCATCGGGCTCATCATTGGGGCGTTGGCGCCGGTCTTCGTGGCGCCCTTCCTGGGCGACAGCCTGTCGGTGACGGCGCGGCTGGGATTGCATCCCGGACCGCTGTCGATGGCCGCGGCTTATGGGCTACTGACGGCGCTGGCGTTTTCGTTATGGCCGCTGGGCCGCGCCCGCGAGGTTCCCGCCGCCGCCCTGTTCCGCGATCTGGTCGCGCCCGCGCGACGTTGGCCGCGCCCGGTCTATATTTGGACGACCGGCGGGGCGCTGGCCGGCCTGGCGGCGTTGACCGTCCTGGTCGCGGAGATGCGGAACATCGGCGTGTGGTTCATCCTGGGGGCGATCCTGGTGTTTGGACTGTTCCGCGCCGCCGGCTGGCTGCTGTCGATTGCGGCGCGCCGCGTCGGCGGCATGGCCACGTCGGGCCGACCGGGCTTGCGGCTCGCCTTGGCCAATCTGCACCGACCCGGCACACCGGCGCCCAGCATCGTGTTGTCGCTCGGGCTGGGCCTGACGGTGCTGGTCGCGGTGGCGGTTGTGCATGGCAATCTCGAGCGCGAAATCAGGCAACAGCTTCCCGCGGTGGCACCGGCGTTTTTCTTCATCGACATCCAGCCCGACCAGACCGCGGCCTTCGACGCCGCCGTCCGCGCCGTGCCCGGCGTCGGCAAGATTCGCCGCGTGCCGTCCTTGCGCGGCCGCATCTCCCGTATCGGCGATGTCTCGGCGGAGGAGGCGCGGGTGCGCGGCGACGCGCAATGGGCCACCCAAAGCGAGCGCGGCTTGACCTATTCGGCCACGGTGCCGGACAACAGCGAAGTCGTCCAAGGCGCTTGGTGGCCTGCCGATTATTCCGGGCCGCCCCTGGTTTCGCTCGAAGTCGATGTCGCCGAAGGCATGGGAATCGGCGTGGGCGACCGGATAACGGTCAACGTGCTTGGCCGCGATATGGAGGCCACCGTCGCCAATCTGCGCCGCCTGAACTGGTCCTCGCTCGGTATCAATTTCGTTCTCGTGTTTTCGCCCGGCATGTTGGAGGCCGCACCCCACGCCCATATCGCGACGGTGGAGGCGCCGCCAGCGGCGGAGGCAGCACTGGAGCGCGCCGTCGCGGAACGTTTCCCCAATGTCTCGGCGATCCGGATCAAGGAGGCGCTCGACGCCGTTGACGGAATGCTCGGCCAGATCAGCGCCGCAGCGAGCGCGGTCGCCGCCCTGACACTGGCCGCCGGGGTTCTGGTTCTCGCCGGTGCGGTTTCGGCTTCCCATCGGCGGCGCGTTTACGATGCCGTCATGTTCAAGGTGCTGGGCGCGCGGCGGCGCATGGTGCTACGCACCTTCTTGACCGAATTCGCCTTGATTGGCGTGGCCACGGCGGCGCTCGCCGCCCTGATCGGCACCGTCATCGCCGGAGCGATCATGACCGGCTTCATGCGTATCGATTGGATTTTTCTGCCGGGAACCGCGGCGGCGACGATCGTGGGCGCGACCGTGGCCATCGTTGCGCTGGGTTTAGTCGGCACCTGGCGGGCCTTGGGCCAGAAGGCCGCGCCCGTTCTGCGCAACGCCTGAGCCGCGGGGATCGCCGGTCGGCGGCGGATATTGATTTTGGGCGGTCGGCTTCATATATATAGCGGCGTAAGCTGCACTTCTCCGCGTGGAGGACTTCATGGCTCTCGGATATGACAATCGCGCGCTAGGCCGTGGCGCCGAGCAGGCTCTCGTTGATGAGGGCCTGCGCGCCCATATGCTGCGCGTTTACAACTACATGGCGTCCGGGCTGGCGTTGACCGGCATCGTCGCTTATCTGGTCGCCACGACGCCGTCCCTGGCCCAGGCAATCTTCGGCTCGCCGCTGCAATGGGTGGTGATGCTGGCGCCGATTGGCTTTGTCCTCTTCCTGTCGGCGCGCATCCACAGGATGACCTTTTCGACCGCGCAGTTGACCTTCTGGGTCTTTGCCGGGGTGATGGGCCTGTCGATGGCCTCGATCTTCCTCGTCTTCACGGGGGCGAGCGTCGCCCGCGTCTTCTTCATCACCGGCGGCACCTTCGCGGCGATGAGCCTGTATGGCTACACGACCAAGACCGACCTGTCGCGGTTCGGTTCGTTTCTGATCATGGGCCTGATCGGCGTTGTGATCGCCAGCATCGTCAATATCTTCCTGGCGAGTTCCGCGCTTCAATTCGCCATTTCCGTGATCGGCGTTCTCGTGTTCGTGGGCCTGACCGCGTATGACACGCAGCGGATCAAGGAGACCTATCTCGAGGCCGACGATCACGAGACGGCTGGAAAGAAGGCGCTGATGGGAGCGCTGACGCTCTATCTCGACTTCATCAATTTGTTCGTGATGCTGATGCAGCTTTTCGGCCAGCGCCGCGACTAGAACCGACACACGCGGTTGAGGCGAACCGGGGCCTGCGCGGCCCCGGTTTCTTTTTTGGCCTGCCGGGCAGGCTTGCCAATACCATCGGACTCCGAGCCGTGTTAGGTTTCGTCCGTCCAGGCGGAAGCTGGAGAAAATGAGCTAATGACCGGAACCGCGTTGCGCGCTTGGACCGCAGCACAGCCCGCGACCGCCACGGCGCCTGGGCAAGCGCGGCTTACTTTGTCCGTCGTCGTGCCGGTACGCGACGAGGCCGATAATATCGCGCCCCTGATCGCGGAAATCGATCGCGCCCTGGCCGCGCATTCACCCTTCGAGGTGGTCTATGTCGATGACGGGAGCGCCGACGACACACCGCGCCGGCTCGCCGAAGCCAAGGCGCTGTACCCCTGGCTGCGTGTGTTGCGCCATCGCGGGAGCTGCGGGCAAAGTGCGGCGTTGACCACGGGCATTCGCGCCGCGCGAGCGGAATGGATCGCCACGCTCGACGGCGACGGCCAGAACGATCCGGCCGACATTGCCGTGCTTTTGCGGGCGCTGGGGGACGGAGCCGCGGCGGACGCGCCAGCCCTGGTCGCCGGTCTTCGCCGCCGCCGCCGCGACGGCATCGGTAAACGCGCGGCCTCACGCGTCGCCAATTTCATCCGGTCCCGGCTGTTGCGTGACGACACGCCCGACACCGGCTGCGGGTTGAAGTTGTTCCGGCGCTCGGCCTTCCTGGCCTTGCCGAATTTCGACCACATGCATCGCTTCTTGCCGGCGCTTTTTCGCCGGAACGGCGGCCGCGTGCGGCTGGTCGAGGTCGGCCATCGCCCGCGGACGAGCGGACTTTCAAAATACGGCAATCTTCAGCGCGCGTTCGTCGGCATCGTCGACCTTTTCGGCGTGATGTGGCTGCAGCGGCGCAGCCGGCTCACAATCGTCGAGGGCGACGGCGAAGCGCCTACTTCTTCCAACACCGGGGATTAGTTCTGTGTCGAACGAGACGATTTGGCTGGTCATCGGTTTCGTTGGCCAGGGGTTGTTTTCAGCGCGCTTCCTTGTTCAATGGCTGCAAAGCGAGCGGCGGCGGCGCAGCGTCATTCCCGTCGCTTTCTGGTATTTCAGCATGGCCGGTGGCGCCGTCCTTTTGTCCTATGCGATCTATCGCCTCGATCCGGTCTTCATCGTCGGGCAACTCGCCGGTCTGTTCATCTATGCGCGCAACCTGCACCTGATCGGCCGCGAACGGCGCGAGGCGGCGGAGTCGGAAGAGCCGGCGCCGCCGGCATGAGGCACTGGCCGGTTGCGCTGTTCGGCGCGGCGGTGTTGTGGCTCGCCGTGGTCTCCTCCGCGCTGTTGTCGCGCGCCCCATTGCCGGTGGACGAGACTCGTTATCTCGCCGCCGCCTGGGAGATGTGGTCGCGCGGCGATTTCCTGGTCCCGCATCTGAACGGCGTTCCGTATTCACACAAACCGCCGCTGCTGTTTTGGCTCATGCATCTGGGCTGGGCGGTGTTCGGTGTCGTCGAATGGTGGGCGCGGGTCGTGGCGCCGCTGTTTTCACTCGGCGCGTTGATTCTGACCACGGCCCTGGCCCGGCGGCTGTGGCCTGACGACGCGCCGGCGGCCGGGCTGGCGCCGCTGGTGCTGGTCGGATTCGGGCTTCTCGGCGTGCTCGCGCCGATGACGATGTTCGATGGCATGAACATGTTTTTCACCGCGCTCGGGCTTCTCGGCGTCTGGCGCGCGGCCGAGGGCCATCGGCGATCGGGCTGGGTGTTTTTTGGTCTCGCCGTTGGGCTCGGTATTCTGTCGAAGGGCCCGGTTATCCTTGTTGGGCTGTTGCCGGCGGCGTTGTTGGCGCCGGTCTGGGCAGCGCGCGGCCAATGGGGCGGCCCGGGGCGCTGGTATGGCGGGCTTGGCCTGGCTATCCTCGGCGGCGCCGTCTTGGCGCTTGCCTGGGCGATCCCGGCGGCTTTTTTCGGCGGTCCCGAATTCCGCGACATGCTCCTTTTCGGCCAGACCGCCGGACGGGTGCTCGACGCCTTCGCCCATGGCCGTCCCTGGTGGTGGTACCTGGCATGGCTGGCACCGCTCCTCTACCCCTGGGCGTGGTGGCCGGGCCTTTGGCGGGCGGTGCGGCAAGCCTGGCCGCTGCGGCTCGACCGCGGATTGCGGTTCTGCGTTTGCGCTGTGGCTCCGGCGTTGCTCGTGTTTTCGCTGATCAGCGCCAAACAACCGCATTATCTCCTGCCACTGTTTCCGGTTTTCGCGCTTGCCTTCGCCCGGCTGCTGAGCTGGAACCCCCTGAACGACCGATCCCTGGCCCGGCTGCCGGTTGCGTTGCCGCCGATTATTCTTGGCTCCGCCGTTCTGCTCGCGCCGCTGGTCGCGGGATGGGTAGCCGAATCGCCGGCATGGCTTGCCGATATCCCTTGGTTCGGTGGTGTCCTCCTGGCGGCGGCGGGCATCGGCCTGATTTTGGACGGACCGCGCACGCCGAGCGTTCGCGTCGCATCGATCGCGGCGGTGACGACGTTGACGTTATGCGTCGTTAACGTCGCCGGTTTCGCCGCGGCGGGCCCCTATTACGATCTGCGGGGCATCGCGACCGTCCTCGCCGATGGTGAGCGTGAGGGCAGACCGATCGCCCATGTCGGCGATTACGAGGGACAGTTCCACTTCCTCGGTCGGTTGCGAAAACCGATCGAGGACGTTGTTGCGACCGACGCTCCGGCCTGGGCGCGGGCGCATCCCAACGGACTGATCGTGGCCTATTTCCGCGGCAATCCCGCGGGGTTGCCGCAGCGGCCCCTTTGGCTTCAGCCCTATCGTGGGCGCTGGGCGGCGGTTTGGGCCGCCGGGGTTATCGGCGTTGACGGCGACACGCTGCTCGTAGATCGATTCCCCTAGCATTTCCCTCAGGGGTTGCTTCAACCACACCCCCGATACCCCTGAATCGCCGGGGATTTATCCAATTTTAAGTATAGGCTAGTATTTCTACAACCAGCGATCGGTCCGTCGACGCGGCACATAGCACGCCGCGCCCGGCGCCCGGCACGCAAGGAACGCGGGGGACTGACTGCGTACGCGGAAGGACTAGGCCGTCGCGGCCACCGGGAGGGCGCCAGATGAGTCTCCTCATCGAGTTTCTTGAGTTCATCGAACTTCCGCCGGGCGAACCGGTCAGCAAGCTGCTGTCCCGCGTGTTGCTTAAAAGCCGCCAGATCACCAACGCCGAGGCCGGGACCTTCTTTGTGCAACACGGCCGCGGCGCCCATCGAAAACTCGAGGCGTCCAGCCTTCAGAACGATCGCGTCCGGCTCAAATCGGCGGGGTTTGTGATTCCGGTCACGACCAGCTCGATCGCCGGTTACGTCGCGACGACCGGGGAAACCGTTATCATCAACGATCTCTATGCGATTCCGCCGGGGCGGTCTTACAGTTTCAACTAGGCCTTCGATCAAGCCACGGGTTATCGCAGCCGTTCGATGTTGTGTTTCCCGCTCCAAAACCATGCGGGCGAGGTGATCGGCGTCGTGCAGCTCCTCAACCGCCGATTGCCCGGCCGCGATCAACCCGTTCCCTTCACCCGCGACCAGGTCGATCTGATCGGCCCGATCAATCACATCGTGGGCACGGCGATCGAACGCGCCCAGATGGTCGACCGCATCCACCTGCAAAATAAGCGGCTTCGCGAACGCGCCCGGTTGCTTACCGAACAACGGTCGCGGATCGAAGCACTTCAGGACGAGACCGAAGACGCCTTCCAGATTTCGATCAGGCTGCTCGCGCGCGCCGCCGAACTTCATGACGAGGACACCGGCAACCACATCCTGCGCACCAACGAATACAGCTATTTCCTGGCCAAGTGTTTTTATATGCCGGTCGATTTCTGCGACGAAATCCGCTACAGCGCGCAGCTTCACGATGTCGGCAAGATGAGCGTCGATGCCGCGGTCCTGAAAAAACGCGGCGGCCTATCGTCGCAAGAGCGCGACGAAATGAACCGCCATCCCTATTACGGCTACAAGATCTTGTCGGCGTCGGACCGCCTGCGGATGGCGGCGGAGATCGCCTATTGCCATCACGAAAAATGGGACCGCACCGGTTATCTCCGAAAACTGAGGGGCGACGATATTCCGCTATCCGCGCGCATCGTCCAGATCGCCGACATCTATGACGCCCTTCGTTCCGAGCGCCCCTATAAACCCGCCTTCAGCCACGAACGGGCGGTCGCGATCATCACCAAGGGGGACGATCGCATCGAACAGCGCGCCCATTTCGATCCGCGGCTGATTGATCTGTTCGCGGCCAATCACGAGGGCATGGAACGCGTGTGGCGCGAACTGGCCGATCCATCCGGCGCGGTCGTCGCATCCGTCGCCCAGCACGCTTAGGCTAGTCGCCCGTTCCGTCCACCGCCGGCCGTTTGCCGGCTCCGTCGCGACGCCGGCGGAATACGGCGACGACCTTCCGGCGGGCGATGCGCCAGCCCTGCACGGTACGCTCGAAGCTGTCATGCAATTCACCGACGGCATCCAACCCGTCGAGCGGATAGGGCGGCGTCTGGCCTTCGATTCCGTCTTGGCGGGCGACAAGAAAATAGGTCACGGATTCGGCCTTGTCCGCATCGACGGTGTCGAAGAGGGTGCCCGTGCACAGATGACGTGTCACCATGTCCGTGGACCGCGTTTCCAGCTCGCGGCGGATCGCGGCATGACCGACATGGACCTTGCCGAATCGTTCAAAACAGCCATCGGCTGTGAACAGGGCCACGAGGTCGGCATAACGGCGTTGGTCGACGAGATGGCTGAAGGCGATACACAGGCGTTCGCACTCGGCCTCGATCGCCAATCGCTCCGACGGGCTCACGAAACCTCCCGCCCCCTTCGTATCGGCCCGGATTGGCGGCGAAGGCCGCTTGTCCGCCCGCGCTCTCGAAACCGGATGGATGTCACGCGATCCAATGCAGTGCGATACTGGAAACGATGTGAGCGGAACTATAACAGCCACTTCGCGGGGCACAAATGCGGTCCTTGCGGACATACACCGATCGCTCGTGTGATGCCGCCATTTAACGACGTCCCGACCGTCCTGGCCGGCGCGCTGGCAATCGCAGTGGTCGTCGCCATCGCGGTGTTCATCTTGGCCGGATTTCGGCGCGAGCGGCGCGATCCTTCCGCGCCCGCCAGCGACGCCCTCCCGCCGCGGCCGGAATTCCACGACCCCGACCTGCAGCCGGCCGCGCCCGGCGCCGCCGCCCAACGGAATCTGCGCGCCCTGTCCTATGTCGTCTTCGACACCGAAACCACCGGCCTAAGGCCGTCGCTGGGCGATGAGATCGTCGCCATCGCCGGCGTGCGCGTCATCGATGGCCGTGTCGCTACCGGCGATACCTTCAATCGCCTGGTCAATCCGAGCCGCGCCATCCTGAAGCAATCGACCCGGTTTCATGGCATCACCGACGAGATGGTTCGGGGCGAACCGTCGCTTGCCGTCGTGCTCCCGCTATTCAAGGATTTCGTCGCCGATTCCGTGTCGGTAGCGCACAACGCCGCGTTCGACATGAAGTTTCTGAAAATGAAGGAGGCCGAACTCGCGATCCGTCGATCCGGTCATGGGCGTCGTCCGGGTAGTCGGCGATGATGATTCCGTTGTCCTGATCGGGGAACAGGAAACTTTCGCCGCGACCGCCCGAGCCCATGACGATGAGGCTCAACGCCACGGGAGGCGGACTCCGGCCGCGGTCCTGCATTACCTAGGTCACGGTCTCGGCAAGACGCCGGTGAATGTCGCGATTGATGTCGGTCAACAGCGCCTGTATGTCGGGGGCCGGCAGGTTGTCCCCCAGCAAGGCCTCGGCGATGTCGGCCTGTGCCGCCTTCACCTGCCGCAAACCGGCGACATCGTCGTCTTGGGTTAGCCGCTCGATCTGGCCCATGGTTCGCGACGCGGTCGCGGCCAGTGTCTCCGTGAGGTCGAGCGTGCCGACCAACCGATCGCGATCGTCCACAACCGGCATGTGGCGCCGCTGCTGCCGGCGCATGCGGGCGATGGCACGGTAGAGATGATCGTCGGCCTTCGCGACGGCGACCGGCCGCGTCATGACCGCCGCCACCGCCATCTCCCGGCCATGCTGGAAGGTTACGCGGCGTGTGATGTCCCGCTCGGTGAGAATGCCGACCGGCCGCCGATCGGCATCAACGACGACAACGCTCGATTGGCCGGACCGCGCGATCAGGGCGACGACCTCGGCAAGGGTGGTCTCCGGGCCGCAGGCGACCGGCGGGGTGCCCATGACGTCGCGGACCCGTTTGTGGAAGATTTCGGTCTGCGCGGCCATGGGCGGTCTTGTTTAGGGGTGAGGCGGATCGGAAAGGACGCCGGCCAGCGTCGCCAGGTCCAAACGCCGCGCCAGGCGTTCGCGCAGGGCCACCATCTGGAAGGAGATCGAATTGGCGATGATTTCGGCATCGTTGCCGCTGTAGCGCCGATGAATGGGCAGGGCTTCGAAAATTCGGCGCCCCGCGGTTTCGGCGATTCGTGCCGCCGGCAGGGGCGCCGTGGAACCGATTTGATCGAGCCGCCGGGCGAATTCAGCAATCGCCGCGGTCCAGTCGGGGGGCTCCGGCGTTAAGATCGGCGTATCCTCCAGCGTGGACCGATAGAGATCGGTCAGGGCTTCGCTCCGCACCCGGCCGTGGGGCCGCAACATCCCCTCCAAGACGACCACGAGATCGGCCAGCACCGCGGCGAAGCCGTGGCTGCGGCTGTGCGCCAGGGCATCGAGGAAACTGCGTTCGGCATAAAGCGCGTGGCTGAAAAGGCCGACCCTGGCACGGCAATAATCGTCGATTGTTTTTTGGGCGATATAGGCGGCCTGACCGCGCAAGAAGTCGGCAAGGTCGCGCCGCGTGGCGATAGGCGGAGGTCGCCACCACCGTGCCAGGACATTGAGAAGACGCGGCAATCGCCCCTGGGTTGGGTTCAGTTTTGATCTCGGTGGTGGGTTGAAGTTGATCATGGGCCATGATATTAAGAGATTCTTACAAAATAATCCCTCCTCAACGGTGGCGGGGATATACGGCCTTGTTTCATCAAGGCAGGGCCGTAAAGGCCAACCAAGCGCAGGCTTGGATCCTTCGACCCGGGGGGGGCGAACAGGAGGCGACCATGCAGGAACCGACGCTCTCACGCGAGAAGATGGACAATTATTGGCGGAAGACGTCCCGCCTGATGTGGACCATCCTAGCCTTGTGGTTTGTCGCCAGTTTTGGCGTTCATTTCTTCGCGGTCCCGCTTAACGGGATCAAGATCTTCGGCTTCCCGCTTGGCTTCTACTTCGCCGCGCAGGGTTCGCTGATCGCGTTTGTCGTCCTTTGTTTATGGAACGCTCACGCGCAGAACAAGATCGATGAAGAATTCGGCGTCGCCGAGGACTGAGGGGGAAAATCATGGCCTACGACATCAGCAGCAAGACCGGATTTGTCGCCAATCTCGGTAAGATTTATGGCGCTTATGCCGGCGTGTTTCTCGGATTTGTCGTCGTACTCGCGATCCTTGAGCAGATGGGCGTGTCCAACGCCGTCATCGGCTATTGCTTCGTGTTCCTGACCATTGGCGTCTATGCCTATATCGGTATCCTTTCGCGGACGATGGAGCTGTCGGAATATTACGTGGCCGGCCGCGTCGTCCCCGCATTTTACAACGGCATGGCCACCGGCGCCGACTGGATGAGCGCGGCGTCCTTCATTTCCATGGCCGGCGGCCTCTATCTCGCGGGCTTCGCCAATCTCGGTTATGTCCTGGGATGGACGGGCGGTTACGTGCTCGTTGCCATCCTGCTGGCGCCCTATCTGCGCAAATTCGGTCAGTTCACGGTGCCCGATTTCCTGGGGACGCGGTACGAAGGAAACGGCGCCCGTGTTTGCGGCGTGGTTGTGCTGTTCGCAGCCTCCTTCACCTATATCGTGGCCCAGTGTTACGGCATCGGCATCATCACCTCGCGTTTCATCGGCATCAGCTTCGAACTCGCCATCTTTGTCGGGCTCGCCGGCATCCTCGTGTGTTCGATGCTGGGCGGCATGCGGGCGGTGACCTGGACCCAGGTGGCGCAATACATCGTGTTGATCGTTGCCTATCTGGTGCCGGTTATCTGGCTGTCGACCAAACTTTACGGCATCCCGATTCCGGAACTGACCTATGGCATGGCGTTGGAGGAGATCGCGTCGCTTGAACAGAAGCTCGGCATTCTCAAGCCCCACGCCGCGCCCTATGTCGATGCGGCGGGCAAGTTCAGCTGGGTCGAATTCAACAATTTCTGGGCGCTTGTGTTGTGCCTCATGGTGGGCACGGCGTCGCTTCCTCACATCTTGATGCGTTATTTCACCACGCCCAATGTGCGCCAGGCGCGCGAATCCGTGGGCTGGAGCATCTTCTTCATCTTCCTGCTTTATTTCACGGCTCCGGCCTATGCCGCCTTCGCCAAGCTGGAGGTCTATTCCCACGTCATCGGCCAGCCGATCGCGCAGCTACCGATCTGGGTACAAAACTGGTCTCAAGTCGGCGGGTTGCTCACGATCCGCGACGCCAACAATGACGGCATCCTTCAACTCGCCGAATTCATCATAAACCAGGACATCATCGTCCTGTCGATGCCGGAAATCGCCGGCTTGCCCTATGTGATCTCGGGCCTGGTGGCGGCGGGTGGCCTGGCGGCGGCGTTGTCCACGGCGGACGGACTTCTGCTCGCCATCGCCAACGCGCTCAGCCACGACATCTACTACAAGATGATCAATCCAAAGGCGAGCACGGTCCGGCGTCTGACCGTCGCCCGGGTTCTGCTGGTCGCCGTGGCCTTGGTGGCCGCGGCGGTGGCGGGAACCCGTCCCGACGGCATCATCCAGATGGTCGCCTGGGCGTTTTCCCTGGCTGCCGCCGGACTGTTCGCGCCGCTGGTGCTGGGCATCTGGTGGAAGCGAACAACCGCGGCCGGCGCGGTTGTCGGCATGATCTCGGGTTTTTCGGTGTGTCTCTTTTATCTGGTGATGACGCGGTATTTCCCCGAAACGTTCCAGGCTTGGTTCGGCACCAATCTGTGGTGGGGAATCCGTAACATCTCCAGCGCGCTGTTCGGCCTGCCGGTGGCCTTCGCCATGACCTGGGCGGTCAGCATGGTGACGACGGCACCGTCGAAAGAGATGCAGGACTTCGTCGATTCGATCCGCACGCCGCGAGGCGATGTGAAATGGGCGATCGCCGGCGTTCGCGAATAACAAACGTTCGTTAGAATGGGGCAGGGCTCGGTCACGGGCCCTGCCTTTTTTCTTAGCGAGATTTCAAGCCGATGGCGGGACAGGATATTTGGTGGAGTTATTGGTATTTCCACCTGCCCAATTACGCGCTTTCGGTGCTGTTCTATACGATGTTCGGACGGTTCGCTCTCGGCCTTCTACTGCCGCCGGATAGCCCCAATTACATCTATCGCTGGTTCCGCCGGCTGACCGACTGGGTGGTCGCACCGGTTGCTTTCGTCACGCCGCGCGCCCTGCATGGCCCCCTGCTCGCTCCTGTTGCGGCCTTTTGGATCATGGTCGCGCGCGTCACCTTATTCGCCGTGTTGTACGCCGCGGAGTTCTTGCCGCGGGCAGTGCCGGCGGTTCCCTAACCGGTCATGGGCGACCGCCGCAACCTGTTGATGATCGTGGTCGGATTATGTGCCGCCAACGGCGTGTTTTCGCCCTATGTCGCCATCGCGCTCCAGATCGCGCCGGTTTTGATGCCGGAGGTGTTCCCGCGTACCGCCGGCTGGGCTTTGTTTTTCAGTTCGGTGGCGGTGTCGACGGCGACGTTGTTACTCAGCGGGCTCCCGGCGGCGCTCTATGAAAGGCTGACGCGGGATGAAGAAGGGACGGCGTCGATGTGGGTTTGGCTGGCGGGCGCCGCCTTCCTTTCGCTTCCAGCCCTTATCAATCTCGACCGCATCGTCCGCGCCGATTGACCCCCGATTGCCGGGCCAAACGCGCGATCCGATCTGGTATGATCTGGCGGGCGCACGCGTTGAATAATCGTTTCTGCCATGGATTGCATCCGCTACTTCGCTGACCAATCGATACGCCGCGCTTGCGGTTTTGGATTTCTCGCGCTCGCCACCGGCATGGTCGGCCTCTATTGGGACATTGCCAGCGCGCTGAAACTCGGGGCGACCGGGGCCACGTTCATGGCGGCGCTGCTGGTGTGGAAGGTGTTCGAAGCGCCGCGGCGCAATTATCGCCGCACCGAGGTCTTTCTGATGATGGACAAGAAACACGATTTTCCGGAAGCCCGCGCCCAGCAGATTTTCGGCAACACCCTGCGGGATCGCTATCTGTGGCACGCCACGATTATCGCCGGACTGGCCGCTATCTTGTGGTTGTTTGCGTTTATTGTGCAGGCCGTCGGCGCCGACTAAGGCGGCTAGACGTCGCCGCGCGACGATCAGAAAACGGCGGCGAAGCTACCGTCTAACCGCTTTTCGGCGATGCATTGATAGAGGCCGCGCTTGTCGCCTATTTCATAACGGATCGAGACGCGGAATTGATCGTCGCCGGTCGACATCGCGACCAAGGATTTCTCGAACGGCTCGAAATTGGCGGCGGCGAGTTCCGACCCCGGCTTCTTGGCATTGGCGAGGCAAATATCGTAGGCCGCCCGATTGAACTTTTCACTCTGACCGCAGCCGGCGACGAAGACCGCAGCCGAAATCGTCGCTGCGAGCCGGGCGATGAATAGGGGCGTCGTCATCTTCAAGGCTAAGGCTTCCTAAGTGCGGTCGTGTGAATATCTAGGGTGTCACCTTGGGTCAAGCCCGATGCGATGCCACGGCGCGTGCCGATCCCAAGCCTTCGGAAAACTTGCGCTTCGGTTGTTGATTTCCTATATATTACAAGATTGATTCGTAGAATTGGAACATCGTGCTGAACGGCAAACGTGTTCTGTTGATTATTTCCGGCGGCATCGCGGCGTATAAGAGCCTCGATCTTATCCGGCGGTTGCGCGAGCGCGGCGCCGCGGTTCGCTGTGTCCTCACCGAAGGCGGCGCTCAATTCGTGACGCCGCTTTCCGTCGCCGCTCTCAGCGAAGACAAGGTTTACGGCGACTTGTTTTCGCTGACCGACGAAAGCGACATGGGCCACATACGGTTGTCGCGCGAGGCCGACCTTATCGTCGTCGCCCCCGCGACCGCGGACCTCTTGGCGAAAATGGCAACTGGCTTGGCGGGCGACCTTGCCTCCGCGGTATTGCTTGCCGCTGATAAACCGGTGCTGGTGGCACCGGCCATGAACACGATGATGTGGCGCCATCCCGCGACGCAGCGCAATGTGCAGATATTGGCGGGCTGGGGAGTCCAGCGCGTCGGCCCGCGACCCGGCGATTTGGCCTGCGGCGAAACCGGCGATGGCCGTATGGCCGAGCCGTTGGAGATCGTCGCGGCCATTGAAGCGATGTTGGTTCCCGCCGGACCGCTTTCCGGCAAGCGGGCTTTGGTCACCAGCGGCCCCACCTTCGAGGCAATCGACCCGGTTCGGTATATCGCTAATCGCTCGTCCGGTCGTCAGGGCCATGCCATCGCCGCGGCGCTGGCCCGCCACGGTGCCGGGACGATCCTGGTTGCCGGACCCACCGCGTTACCCGATCCGGCCGGCGTCAAAACCGTTCACGTCGAGACCGCGGCCCAGATGCTGGCGGCATGTGAAGCCGCGTTGCCCGTCGATCTGGCGGTGTGCGCGGCGGCGGTGGCGGATTGGCGGCCACAGGCGCCGGCCAATCGAAAACTCAAGAAAGACGGGAAAACGCCGGTCCTTCACTTGGCCGAAAACACCGACATCCTCGCCCGATTGTCCGCGCCAGGCCGAACGCGCCCGGCGCTCGTCGTCGGATTTGCGGCCGAGACCGCGGCGGACGCCCTTGAGCTTGTCACCCTCGCCGCGGCCAAACGCACACGCAAGGGGTGCGATTGGATGTTGGCCAACGATGTCTCGATAGCGGCCGGTACGTTCGGGGGCGAGGCCAACACCGTTCATCTCATCGATGCGGCGGGTGTCGAACATTGGCCGCGTTTGGATAAGGACGCCGTGGGTGAACGTCTGGCCGCGCGCATCGGGAAGTATTTTTCGCCAGGACCGGGGGCCGCCGCGTGAGCGTGGCCGTGGTTTTGCGCCGGCTTCCGCACGCCGCCGAACTGCCGCTGCCGGCTCCCGCCACGGTTGGCGCCGCCGGCGCCGACCTGGCCGCGGCGATCGCGTCCGAAATGGTGATTCCCCCGGGCGGCCGCGCCTTGATTCCGACCGGTTTCGCCATCGCGGTTCCATCGGGATTTGAGGCGCAAATCCGGCCGCGATCGGGGTTGGCGCTGCACCATGGCGTGACCCTTTTGAACAGCCCCGGCACCATCGATTCCGATTACCGCGGCGAAATCGGCGTCATCCTAATCAATCACGGCAACGCCGATTTTCGGGTCAGCCGCGGGATGCGCGTGGCCCAGATCATCCTCGCCCCGGTCGCGGCGGCGGCCTGGCAGGAGGTCGTTTCCCTACCCGACAGTCCGCGCGGCGCCGGCGGCTTCGGGTCAACCGGCGTCGGTTAAGGCGGCGACGATGTTGAGGTTATCCAAGAAGCTTCTGTTCGCCATCGAGGCGGTTTTGGACATCGCCTACCACGCGGGGTCGGCGCCGGTCCGCAGCCCGGACATAACCCGCCGCCAGGGCATCCCGGCGCGCTCCCTCGAACCGGTTCTCCAGCATCTGGTGCGCGCGGGTGTGCTGACCGGCGTGCGCGGTCCGCGTGGGGGGTATCGCCTGGCGCGCGAGCGGCGGCGGATCACGCTCGGGGAAATCGTGCGCCTGGTGGGTGCGCTGGAGAAGACCAAGGACCCCATCTACGACGCCGCCGGCGCGTCGCTCGGCCACCGCGTCGTCCGCCCCTTGTGGCGGGAGTTGCAGGAGGAGCTGACGGAGCGGCTCGATGCCGTGACCATCGAGGATTTGTGCAAACGCGCCCGCGATGCCGGCGTCGAAAACGAAGCCGTGGCCGGTTATGACTATAGCATCTGACGGATCGCGAGCGGGCTTCGAAATCGGGAGGGTGCGATGAACCCGCGCGAGGCGCCCGGCTTGGCCGCGCGGAGTGAATTCCGCGGCCGCATCTACGAAACCATCGTCGATACCATCGGCGCCACGCCGCTGGTGCGGCTGCGCCGGATCGCCAAGAAAGCGGGCGCCGTCGCCGATGTCGTGGCCAAGTTGGAGTTTTTCAACCCGCTGGGTTCGGTTAAAGACCGCATCGGCGTGGCGATGATCGAGGCAGCCGAGGCCGCGGGAAGGATCAAGGCCGGCACAGTGGTGATCGAACCGACCTCGGGCAATACCGGGATCGCGTTGGCGTTCGTCTGCGCCGCCAAGGGTTACCGGTTGATCCTGATCATGCCGGAAAGCATGTCGGTGGAACGCCGCAAGATGCTGAAACTGCTGGGCGCCGAGCTTGAACTGACACCGGCGGCCGAAGGCATGCGCGGCGCCATCCGGCGAGCCGAGCAGCTTTTGAAGGAAATGCCCGATGCCTTCATGCCCCAGCAATTCACCAATCCGGCCAACCCCGAGATTCATCGGCGGACGACCGCGGAGGAAATCTGGCGGGATACCGAAGGCCGCGTCGATGTCGTGGTCAGCGGCGTCGGCACCGGGGGAACCTTGACCGGCATCGGCGAGGTGATCAAGCCGCGCCGGCCGGGCCTGTGGATGGTCGCAGTCGAGCCTGAGGACAGCCCGGTTCTGTCGGGTGGGGCGCCCGGTCCGCATAAGATTCAGGGCATCGGCGCCGGTTTCATTCCCGATATCCTGCGCCGGGACCTTATCGACGAGGTCGTCCGCGTGGGCAACGCCACCGCCTTCGAAACCGCGCGCGAGGTCGCGCGCCTCGAGGGTATACCGGTCGGCATCTCCTCTGGCGCCGCCATCGCCGCCGGTCTCGAGGTCGCCGCGCGCAAGACTATGGCCGGCAAATTAATCGTCGTCGTGGTACCGTCTTTTGCCGAACGTTATCTATCCACCCCCCTTTTCGAAGGCCTGTGACATGGAACTCAGCGAGCATCAGGTCCACCGCTATGCGCGCCATCTGATCCTCGACGAAGTGGGCGAGGAAGGTCAGGCCAAGCTGTTGGCGGCGCGTGTGCTGGTGATCGGCGCCGGTGGTTTGGGCTCGCCGGTCCTGCTTTATTTGGCCGCGGCCGGCATCGGCACTCTAGGATTCGTCGACAGCGACGTCGTTGAACTGTCGAACCTTCAGCGTCAAATCATCCATACCAATGACAGCATCGGCCGCGCGAAAGTGGATAGCGCGCTGGCCACGCTGCGCGCCGTCAATCCCGACATCACGCTTGTGCCGCACCATTTTCGGCTGACGGTCGCCAATGTTCGCGACTTGATCGCCGATTACGATCTGGTCGCCGATGGCAGCGACAATTTCAGCACGCGGTATCTGCTGAACGATGCGTGTTACCTGGCGAAAAAGCCCCTGGTGTCGGCCGCCCTGCTGCGCTTCGAGGGCCAGCTTTCGACCTTCAAGGCACACCGCGCCGGAGATGGGTTCCCGTGTTATCGGTGCATCTTCCGCGACCCGCCGCCGCCGGATTTGATTCCGCGCTGCGAGCAGGCCGGCATCCTGGGATCGGTGGCCGGGGTTCTGGGCACACTTCAAGCGACGGAGGTCGTGAAAGAGGTTCTTGGCCTGGGTGACAGCCTGTCCGGCCAGTTGCTGATCTACGACGCGCTGTCTTCGGATTTCCGCAAGATCAAGGTCAAACGCGACCCCGGCTGCCCGCTCTGCGGTTCGCAGGCGACGATCAAGGATTTGTCGCGCCACGAAAAGAATCAGGATTGAGACAGCGTTGAGCTTGATCTCGACGGCGCGACCCGGGCTTTCCATGACCACCCCCCGACTTCGCATCGGCACGCGCGGTTCCCCCTTGGCCCTCGCCCAGGCGGATGAAACACGCCGGCGGCTCATCGCGGCGCATCCGGCTTTGGCGGAGGCGGGCGCGATCGACATCGTTGTCATCAAGACGACGGGCGACGCCGTGGTCGATCGGCCGCTTGCCGATGTCGGCGGGAAGGGCTTGTTCACCAAGGAAATCGACGAGGCGCTGCTGGCCGGGATCGTCGATCTTGGCGTGCACTCGACCAAAGACATGCCGACCATCCTTCCCGACGGACTCATCCTCGCCACGGTGCTGCCCCGCCAGGATCCCCGCGACGTGCTGATCGCTCCGGGCGCGCGGTCCCTGCGCGACCTGCCGGCGAACGCCTCGCTCGGCACCTCCTCGCCGCGGCGCCAGGCGCAGGTGCTCGCGTTACGTCCCGACCTTCGCGTGTTGCCCCTGCGCGGCAATGTGCAGACGCGGTTGCGCAAGGTGGGCGAGGGCGCGGTGGGCGCCACGCTGCTGGCTATGGCCGGGCTTCGCCGTCTGGGCCTTCCCGACGCCACGGGAGCCATTCTCGAAGCCAGCGAAATGCTGCCGGCGGTGGCGCAAGGGGCGATCGGACTGGAATGCCGCGAAAGCGATTCCCGCGTGCGCGCCCTGATCCAACCCCTGAACGACGGCCCCAGCTTCATCGCCATAACCGCCGAGCGCGCCATGCTGGCGGCGCTTGACGGCTCCTGCCGCACGCCGATCGGCGGGCTCGCCGAGGTCGACGGGAGCCGGATCGTTCTGCGGGGGCTGCTCGCGCGGCCCGACGGGTCCGGTCTGTGGCGGGCGGAGCGATCCGGCACCACCGCCGACGCCGCCGCGATCGGCCGGGACCTCGGCGCGGCCCTGCGCGCCGCCGCGGGAGCCGATTACGCCGCGCTCACCGGATGAAGCGGCGTGCGCGTCCTCATCACCCGACCGCGCGAGGATGCGCAGAGCCTGGCCGCGGTTCTCGGCGAGCGCGGAATCGAGGCACTGGTCGAACCGCTCCTCGAGATTCGCCTGCTGTCCAATGCCGTGGTTGCGCTTGACGGCGTGCAGGCCGTTCTGCTGACCAGCGCCAATGGGGCGCGCGCCTTTGGCGGGCTCTGCGACCGGCGCGATGTCCCGATCTTCGCCGTTGGCGAGGCCACGGCGAGGGCGGCGCGCGCTCTCGGATTTTCCAGCGTCCACAGCGCCGGTGGCGATGTCGGCGACCTGGCGCGTCTCGCCGCCGCGCGGCTCGATCCGCGGGCCGGGGCCTTGCTTCACGTGGCCGGAACCGAAATCGCGGGCGATCTTTCGGGCATTTTGGGTGGACAGGGATTTTCGGTCAGGCGGGCGATGCTCTACGAGGCATGCCCGGTATCGGCGCTTTCCAAACCGGCGATCGCGGCGATCGCGGATGGTTCCCTCGACGCCGCTTTGTTTTTCTCTCCCCGGACCGCGTCCGCCTTTGTTAATTTGGCGCGGGGGGCGGATGTGGCGGAGAAATGCGCAACCATCGACGCAATCTGCTTGAGTGCTTCCGTCTCCAAGGCGTTGGAAGGCCTGACGTGGCGGTCCCGGCGCGTGGCGGACCGGCCGGACCAGGCTTCGCTGCTCGCCTGCCTTCAGCGATCGCTGAAGGAGCGGGGCTGATGCCCGGGATTCGCCCGCTGTGCGGAACTCGGCGAGTGTGCATGGGGCCATGCCGATGACCGACGCGCCGCCAACACCCGCGCCAGACGCGCCGGCGGCCGTCCCAGAAAAGACGGGCGGGCCCGGCGCCAAAGCGGCTGCCGACCGTTCCGCACGCGGGCTGCGCTGGACGGGCGCCGCGGTTCTGGCCACAGCCACCCTCGGCGTGGCCACCTATTTCGCGGCGATGCCTCCGGCACCGCCGCCCCCCGCGCCGCCGACGACCGCACCCCCGACGACCGCACCCCCGACTATCGTGTCCGCGCCGCCCGCGATCGATCCTGAATTGATTGCGCGGCTCGCTCGAATCGAGGCGCGTCTGGCCGAGCTGCCGATCCGCGAACCCGCGGTTGTCTCGGCCGCTGAGACCGCCGCGTTGGCGCAGCGCCTCGCGGTAGTGGAGCTTGCCGCGAATGAAAGCCGAACGCTGGTCGCCGCCGTCGAATCGCTCCGCCGCGACCTTGCCGCCGCGGAGATCAAGCGCGCGACCGAGGCCGGTGGCCTCGCCGCGCAACTGGCCACGATGGACGTCCCGGCGGACAAGGTTTCCGAACCGCGGCTGCGGGCAATCGAGGAAAGAATGGCCGGTTTGGCGACCGCGATCGAGGCGCTTCGCGGCGAGGCCGCCGCCGCCGCCAAGTCGCTCGCCGAACGCACCCAAGCCGACACCATCTCCGCCGCGCGGCAGGCGGCGGCCGAGGCGCGGGTGGCCGCCACCCAGATCGCTTCGCGGCTCCGCGCGGGTTTGAGCACCGGGGCGCCCTTCGCCGCCGATTTGGCCGCGGCGCGCGCGGCTTGGTCCGGCAATCCGACGGTGCCGCGGCTGTTGGCGTCGTTGGACGCCCACGCCGACAGGGGACTTCCCACGATCGAGGTCCTACGCGTTCGTTTCCAACACGTCGCCGCGGAGGCGATGGCGGCGGCAATTGTCCCGGCGGACGCCAATTGGGCCAGCGGGCTCCTGCGCCGGCTGGCTTCCACCGTCACCATCCGGCCGGTCGGCGATGTCGCCGGAAGCGACGCCGCGGCGGTTGTCGCGCGGACCGAGGTCAGACTCGCGGCCAACGATCTGTCGGGGGCGGTGGCCGCGCTGGCGGAAATCGCGGAGCCGCCGGTCGCGGCGGCGGTTGGTCCCTGGCTTGTGGTCGCGCGCGCGCGTCTGGCGGTGGAAATGGCGGTTCAGGCCATGCTGGCCGACGCCAATCAACAACCCTAGTCCAGGAAACATGGTCCGCGCGCTCGGTTATTTCATCCTTCTGGCCGCGGTGATGGCCGCCGTCGCCTGGTTTGCCGACCGCCCGGGCGAAGTCACCATCGTGTGGCAGGGTTGGCGCATCGACGCATCGGTCGGCATGGTCGTGCTGGCCGTCGGCATCGTCGCGGCCGTGGCCGCCGCGCTGCATCACCTCTGGTGGCGAATCCGGCGGCTGCCACGCGGTTGGGCGCGGCGCCGGCACGATCTTCGGCGGCGGCGTGGCTATCTGGCCTTGACCCAGGGCATGGTCGCGGTCGCGGCCGGCGATCCGGATGAGGCGCAGCGGCAGGCGCGGCGCGCCGATGTCCTTCTCTCCGAGCCGCCCCTGACCATGTTGCTGTCGGCCCAGGCGGCCCAGCTCATGGGCGACGATAACGCGGCCAATCGTTATTTCACCGCGATGCTCGAACGGCCGGAGACGGCTTTCCTCGGCTTGCGCGGCCTGCTCATGGGGGCGATGCGCCGCGGCGACCGCAAGGCCGCGCTGGACCTCGCGCGCCGCGCCCGATTGTTGAGGCCGCGAACCCCATGGGTGCTGACCACACTCTTTGAGTTGGAGACGACAGCCGGCGAGTTGGCGGCGGCGGAGTTGACTCTGGGCGACGCGATCGACAATGGGGCGTTCGCCGCCGCCGCGGGTCGGCGCAAACGTGCGGTCCTTTTGGCCGAAAAGAGCCGCGTTGACGACGCCGCCGGGCGCGCGGCCGAAGCTTTGGCGGCGGCCAAGCAGGCGGTCGCGGCCGATCCGACATTGGTGCCGGCGTCGGCGCGCTGGTCGCGCCTGCTCGCGGCCTCCGGGCGCGCCCGGAAGGCGGCGAAGGTTGCCGAGGCCGCCTATGCACTCTCGCCGCATCCCGATCTCGTCCAGGCCTTTCTCGGGGCTCGGGGGGAAACCGATCCGGTGTTGCGTTACCAGCGCGTGGAAGGGCTTTCGCGATCGGCGCCCGACCATCCGGAAAGCCGCTTTGCGCTCGCCGAAGCCGCACTCGCCGCGCGTTTGTGGGGGGAGGCGCGCCGGCATCTTCCCACGCTGAACGGTCATCTCGAGGCGCGGCATTGCCGGCTGATGGCGCAGGTCGAAGAAGGTGAACACGCCAATCGCGAGGCCGCCTCCCTGTGGCTGGCCCGCGCCGCCGGGGGTGGCGCGGACGGGGCCGCGCCCGACCCGACCTGGGTATGTGGAAACTGCGGCGCCGTCGCCGCTTCATGGACCGCGCTGTGCGGACATTGCGGCAATTTCGACACGCTCGCCTGGCGTGAGCCGGGATGGATCGCGCCGAAGGTCGGCGCCGCCCCGCCGCCCCTGCTCGCGGCCGCGACCGCGATCGCGGCGACTCCCGGTTCGGAGCCCGCCGCATGAGCGGAAAACCGGCGGCACCGCCTGCGGAGCGTTCCTCCGCTTTCGAGGGCGCGGTCCTCGAAGGTGGGGCGGGCCGCGCGCCCACCTCCCTGGCCGATGCCGGTCGCATAGCCGAGGCGGAAAAGCTCTACGCCCAGGGTGTTGCCCTGCATCGCGCGCGCAAATTCGACGAGGCGGCGAAACTCTATGACCGGGCGCTCAAGCTGAATCCCCATATGCCCCACGGCTACAACAATCTCGGCGTCCTGCTCCGCACCCAGCGAAAATACGCGGCCGCGATCGCGGTCTATCAGCAAGGGCTAAGGGCCGATGCGGACAATGCGGGCCTGTATTCCAATCTCGGCAACGCCCTCAAGGACGCAGGCCGATTCGACGAGGCAGTCGCGGCGCATCGGCGCGCGGTGACGCTGGCGCCGACTTCGCCCGAATCGTTGAACAACCTGGCGATCGCGCTGAAGGCCGCGGGGCGGTTTCGGGAAGCGCTCGACGGCTTCGAGCAAGTCGTCGCGCTCAAGCCATCACACGTCGAGGCGCAATGGGATCGGGCCCTGCTGCTGCTGCATCACGGCGATTTCGCACGCGGTTTCCCGGCCTATGAATCGCGGTGGCGGCTGCGCGACGTAAAGGTGCCGGCCTTCGAACAGCCGCGTTGGGACGGCACACCCTTTCCGGGAAAAACGATCCTGCTGTTCGGCGAACAGGGTTTTGGCGACACCATTCAATTCGTCCGTTACGCGGCGCGCGTGAAGGCCTTGGGCGGGACGGTCTTGGTGGAATGTCGCCCCGGCCTCGGCGGGTTGTTCGAGGAAACCGCCGGGGTGGATCGCGTTTTTGAGCGGGGATCCGGGCAGCCAGCCTTTGACCTTCAATGCCCCCTAATGTCGCTGCCCGCGGTCATGGGAACCGATGCTGCGACGATTCCGGCGGAGGTTCCCTATCTTCAGGTCAGCGCGGCAGCCATCGCCAAGGCCCGCGCCAGGCTCGGTTCCACGGGTAAGGCGTTCCGCATCGGCATCGTCTGGGCCGGCAGCCCCACCCACAAGAACGATCACAACCGCTCGGTCGCGCTGGAGCCGTTTCTTCGCCTTCTTGAGGTGCCCGGCACGCGGTTGTTCAGCTTGCAAAAGGGGCCGGCGCGCGGCCAGCTCACCGCCCTGGGTCTGGATTCCGTCGTCACCGATCTCGACGCCGCCATCGGCGATTTCACCGACACGGCGGCTTTTGTCTGTGCGCTCGATTTGGTGGTGACGGTCGATAGCGTGGTCGCCCACCTCGCCGGCGCGCTGGGCCGGCCGGCTTGGGTTATGGTGCCGCTCGTCCCGGATTGGCGATGGATGGAGGGCATCGCCCATTCTCCGTGGTATCCGAGCCTGCGGCTGTTCCGGCAGCCCGGCCATGGGAATTGGGCCGCTGTCGTGGGCGACATCGTTGCCGCGCTGAACCAGGCCGTGGCGCCGACATTGGGGATATGAGCGACGCGATCATGGCGAAGGGCAACCGGACATCGACGCAGGCGCAGGTAGCGCGCGGCTCAAACGACGACGCCGACCGTTTCTTCGCGCGCGCCCTGACCAGCCATCGCGGCGGCGATATTCACAAGGCCGTCGGCGATTACACGCGCGCCATAGCGGCCCAGCCGGACCATGCCGATGCCCTGAACAATCTGGGCGTGGCCCTGCGGGCACTTGGCCGCGATGGCGAGGCGGCGGCCGTGTTGCGGCGGGCGATCCAGGCCCGCCCGCGTCAGGCCGATTTTCACTACAACCTGGGCAATGCCTTGCGTGGCTTGGGGCGGCGCGAAGAAGCCGTGGCCAGCTATAGGAGCGCGCTTTCCTGCGATCCAAAATCGATCCAGGCCCTCACCAATCTTGGCCTTTTGCTGCGCGATCTCGGTCGGCACGAGGAGTCCGTCGAGGCTCACGCCGACGCCGCCCGGCTCGATCCTGCCTCGGCCGAATGCCTCATCAATCTCGGCTCGTCGTTGTTGGACGATGGCAAGCCGGAGGCGGCGTTGCTGGCGCTGCGCCGCGCCGCCTTACTCAAGCCCGAATATGCCGCCGCGCTGTACAATCAGGGACTCGCGCATTTCAATCTGGGGCATCTGGACGAGGCTATCGCCTGCCATCGCGCCGCCATCGCCTTGAAGCCGGACATGGCCGACGCCCACGCCAATCTCGGCCAGGCCCTGGTTGGGCTCGCGCGCTTCGACGACGCCATGGCCTGCTTCGATCGGGCGACATCGCTGTCACCCGACAATCTCGACGCCAATCTTGGCCGAGCGCGGGCCTCGCTGCTCGCCGGCCGCCTCAAGGAAGGCTGGGAGGCCTATGAATGGCGCTGGCGGCGCCCCAACAATCCGCCGCGCCGGTTTCCGCAGCCGATCTGGGACGGCAGCCCGCTCGACGGACGGAGGATCCTGCTCTATCCCGAGCAGGGTTTGGGCGACACCATCCAATTCGTGAGGTACGCGCCGAAACTGGCCGAATTGGGCGCGCGCGTCGTCCTCGAATGCCAGCCGCCCCTGCTGCGTCTTTTCTCCGGGCTCCCCGGCGTGGAATCGATCGTGTCGCAGGGCGGTGCCCTGCCGAATTTCGACGTTCACCTTCCGTTTTTGAGCCTTCCTCGAATCCTCGGCACGGAATTGGCGACGATTCCGGCCGCGGTTCCCTATCTGCCGATGCCGCCGGCGGGGCCGTCCGTGCCCGCCGCCCCGGCCGGAACGCGGTTGCGAATCGGCATTTCCTGGGCCGGCAACCCAAAACATCAGAACGACCGGTTTCGATCCTGCCCGCTGGCGCTTTTTCTCGACCTCGCCGCGATACCGGGCGTGGCCCTCTATTCCCTGCAGGTGGGACCGGCGGCGGCCGACATCAAAAGGCTGGGTCTTGGCGGGCTGATCCCCGATTTGGGCGCGGGATTTGGCGACTTCGCGGAAACCGCCGCCGCCGTGACGCAGCTCGATCTTGTCATCGCCGTGGACACCGCCATCGTCCACCTCGCCGGGGCGTTGGCCTGGCCGACATGGGTCATCCTGCCGCAGGCGCCAGACTGGCGCTGGCTAGAGCATGGCGATCGCAATCCGTGGTATCCTACGCTACGCCTGTGGCGACAGGAGCGGCTCGGGGATTGGCCGCCGGTCTTCGCACGCATGGCGGCGGCGCTTGGGGGGCTTGCCGAGGCTCGGCGGCACCCTTCCTGAAGAGCGGTAGGCAATATGGAAGGCACAACCCCGGTTCCCGTCGAGCGGCGTCTGCGCCTCGATCGGCGCCAATCGGATCAACCGCCGCCCGGTCCGGATCGGCGTTCGGGCGAGGAACGGCGCTCGAAATGGCGTTCCCTGGCCTTTATCGCCAAGCGCAGCACGGCTTTCCGGCGCGACAAGAACCGTCGCAGCGTCCCCTTTCGGCAACGAATCGTTCCGTTCCTTCGCGGGATTGTGTGGTCCCAGCGCACGCTCGCCTTCGTTATCCTGCTGTCGCTCATTTCCCTACGTCAGTGGGATCCGGCGCCGGTCCAATTGCTGCGCGAACGGGGCTTCGATTTCATCCAATCGATGCGGCCGAATGTTCTCAATCCAACGCCGTTGGCGGTTATTGTCGACATCGATGAAGCGAGCTTGGCTCAACTCGGCCAATGGCCATGGCCGCGTGTTTTGATAGCGGAACTCGTCGAGAGGATCATTCTGGACTACGGGGCTTTGGTCGTCGGGTTCGACATCGTTTTTCCGGAACCGGATCGTGTCTCACCGCCCAGGCTCGCCGACTTTATTCGACCCTACGACGGGCCCACCGCGGACGCGCTTCTGAAATTGCCCGACAGCGATGTTGTCTTCGCCGAAAGTTTGAAGCGCACGCGGGTGGTCGCTGGGCAGGCCGCACACCCCGACGAGACTTTGGGCAAGGCGACGGCCGCGCTGCGCACGACGATCGCGGAGGTGGGCGGCGATCCGCGGCCCTACCTTCTAGCCTTTCCCGGGATGGTGCGTAATTTGCCCATCATCGAGCAGGCCGCAGCCGGGCGTGGCATGTTCACGATCAACCCGGAGCCGGACGGCATCGTGAGGCGCATTCCCGGCATCCTTCGTGTGGGGGACGACCTTTATCCGACTCTGGCCGTGGAGATGCTGCGCGTAGCGACAGGGCAGAGCAACATCGCCATCAAATCCGACATCAACGGCGTCAAGAGCATCGTCGTCGCGGGCGTCGAGATTCCCTCGGATACCATGGGCCGGCTGCGACCGCATTTCGCCCATTCCGACAAACCCCGTTACATACCCGCGATCGACATCATGACCGGGAAAGTCGATCCGGCGATGCTGCGGCAAAAGCTCGTATTGCTCGGAACCTCTGCGACGGGTCTGGTCGACATCAAGACGACGCCAGTCGACCAATTTCTGCCGGGAGTGGAAGTTCACGCCCAGCTTGTCGAAGGCATCATGACGCAGACTTTGCTGACGCAATGGCAATGGGTAGCGGAGGGGAGGATTCTGCTCGACGCAAAGACTGCGGAGATATTGCTCGCCTTCCTTGTCGGCGCCGCCATGATTGCGTTGGTGCCGCGTTTTGGCGCCAAACCCATGCTTGCCATGTTTGTTGTCATCGCGGCCGGCCTCATGGGCGGCACGGCCTATTTGTTCATCGAGCACAGGCAACTTCTCGACTTCATCTTTCCGGCGGGCACGGCGCTGAGTTTGTTCATGCTCCTGGGCTATCTGAATTACGCCCGCGAAGAAGCGCAAAAGAAACAGGTGCGTGGAGCTTTCAGCCGCTACATGTCGCCGGCCTTGGTCGAAAAGTTGGCGCAATTCCCGGACTCCCTGAAGCTTGGTGGCGAAACGCGGGACATGACGATCATGTTCTCCGACATTCGCGGCTTCACCACGATTTCCGAACAATTCGACGCCGAGGGGCTCACCCGTTTCATCAACCGATTCCTTACGCCCATGACCAACATCATTCTCAAGGGCCGCGGCACCATCGACAAATACATGGGTGACGCCATCATGGCGTTCTGGAACGCGCCCTTGGACGACGACGAACATGCGCGGCACGCCTGTCGCTCCGGATTGGCGATGATGGCCGAATGCCACCTTCTCAATCAGCGCTGGAAGGCGGAAGCCGAGGCCGAGGGGCGCAAATTCATTCCGGTCAATATCGGCGTCGGGCTCAATTCGGGCAGCGTTTGCGTCGGCAACATGGGTTCGGATTTGCGCTTCGACTATTCCGTGCTCGGCGATGACGTCAATCTGGCATCGCGCCTGGAGGGCCAGTCCAAGACCTATGGCGTCGACATCGTCATCGGCAAGAACACTCGCGACGGCGTTCCCGATTTCGCCACCATCGAAATCGACATGATCAAGGTGAAGGGCAAGACCAAGCCGGTTCGCATCTTTGCCTTGCTCGGCGATGAAACGGTGGCCGCGACGCCGTCAATTCAAAGCCTCTGCAAGCTGAACGAGGCTTTGATAACGTCCTATAGGGCGCAGGAATGGGATAAGACCTTGGCATTGATCGCACAGGCCGGCCCGTTGGGCGAAGGCAAGCTGGACGCGCTGTACGAACTCTACGAAGAGCGTGTCGCCTATTACCGGGAAAATCCGCCGGGCGCCGATTGGGACGGCGTCTACGTCGCAACCTCGAAATAAGAGGCCGCGCGCTTCACCTTTAGCGTTGTTCCCGGGGAGGCTCGAAGCCCATGAAATTCCATGGGTTGCCCGCTCGGTCGAGCTGACCCTCGAACTGCGTGCTCTGCTTTACCACGTTGCCGGCGGGATCGTCGCGCGTCGCGGTTCGTGACGGTATTGAGCCCGGCGCCCGCGCCGCCAGACTTGCCGTCGGAAGGACGGGCGGAACCGGTGCCCCCGGGTTAGTCGCGGTCGGCGCCGGCTTCGGGCTCGCCGGGGGAACAACAGACGCGACTGGCGCCGCCGGCTTTGCGGTCGCGGCCGGGGGCGCAACCGGCAACCGCGTCGTAGCGGCGACAGGGCCGGGTCGGACCGGTGGCTCGATCGCCCCGGTTTGCGGCGTCACGCCGAGCGTCGTTGGCGTCAGGCGGCCCATGGCGTTCAGCGTCCGGTAGACCGCCTTGCGCGCATCGAACGCAGCCCCGGCGAAGTTGATGCGCGCGCTGTAGACCTCGTTTTCGGCATCGAGCACGTTCAGCGCGGATTCCTTGCCAGCGTCACGGAGCTTAATCCGGGCGTCGAAGACCTCCGAAGCGATGTTGACGGCGTTCTGCAACAGCCCAACGCGCTCGCGGGCGGTAAGCATTTCATTCCAAGCCATCCGGACTTCTTCGACGATCCGGCGCGAGCCGAGATTCAAATTATCCTTCGACGCCTCGTAGTTCAGCGATGCTTCGGCGACCCCGGCGCGTTTGGCAAAGCCGGAGAACAATTCCCAGGTCGCCTTGAGGAGGACGGAGAAATCCCGTCGCGTCCCGCGGGTGGCGTCGGCATCCTGTTCGACATTGGTCTTTCCCACCAAGTTCAGCGTCGGAAAATATTCGGCCAAGGCGACATCGCGCTTGGTATCGGCCAGGTCGACCTGGCGTGCCGTCGATTGCAAGGAGGGATTTCCCGACAGTGCGATGCGTGCGGCATCCTCAACCGTCTCTGGAATCTGTTCCACCGGCGCCAGGGGATCGGCCATGGCATCGGGATTGGGCAGGTGATCGAATGTTTGTCTGTAACGCGCCACGGCATCGTTGAATTGGCCTTCAAAGGCCACGCGCCTTTCCTTGGAGCTCTGTAGGCGCGAGCGCGCAAGCAATTCGTCCACGGCCAAACCGCCGCCACGTTGCACGCGTTCGCTTTCCAGATTGAGCTGACGCTGAACGGTGGCCTCGTTGTTGCGGGCGAGGCCGACGAGCTGGAAGTTGCGGAGGACGTCCAGATACACGGAGACGGCATCGAACAGCACCGATTGACGGGTGCCCTCAAGCGCTAGGCCGGCGATATCCGCCAAAACCCGTGCCCCTTCGTAATTGCCGTCGCGTTTGCCTCCATCGAAGATTCGTTGGGTCAAGGTCAGCGTGGCCTTGTCGCGCACGATGCCTGATGCCGCGCCCTCGGCGCCGCGGCGTGACGGGCTGTCGATGCTTTCATATCCGGTATCGCCGTCGGCG
>CAMDDQ010000007.1 GCA_945892765.1 Asaia bogorensis | reverse complement strand
ACATTGTCGTCGTCGTGCGCGAGCGCGTCGAGGCCGGGGAGAAAGCCTGATGGGTCAAAAAATCAATCCGGTCGGGCTTCGCGTAGGCATCAACCGCACCTGGGATTCGCGTTGGTACGCGCGCAAGGATTATGCGGCTCTTCTGCACGAAGACCTGAAGTTGCGTAAATATTTGCAGGAGCGCCTGGTGCAGGCCGGCGTCAGCCGCATCATCATCGAACGCCCGGCGAAGAAGGCGCGGGTCACGATCCACACCGCGCGGCCGGGCGTCGTCATTGGCAAGAAGGGCGCCGACATCGAAAAGCTGCGCCTCGACCTGGCGAAGCTCACCAAGAGCGAGGTTCATCTCAACATCGTCGAAATCCGCAAACCGGAAATCGACGCGGCCTTGGTTGCGGAAAGCATCGCGCAACAGCTCGAACGCCGCGTCGCCTTCCGGCGGGCGATGAAGCGGGCCGTGCAATCGGCGATGCGGCTCGGCGCTCAAGGCATTCGTATCAATTGTTCGGGCCGCCTTGGCGGCGCTGAGATCGCGCGTCTGGAATGGTACCGCGAAGGCCGGGTGCCGCTGCACACGCTGCGCGCCGACATCGATTTCGGCACCGCTACCGCGCGCACCACCTATGGCAGCTGCGGGGTCAAGGTCTGGGTCTTCAAGGGCGAAATCCTTGCCCACGATCCCATGGCCCAGGACAAGCGCGCGGCCGAACACGCCCCCAACCGCTGACCCCGATAATATTGGCATCAACCCATGCTTTCACCAAAACGCACCAAGTACCGAAAGGCCTTCAAGGGCCGCATCCACGGCCTTGCCACCAGTGGCAATGCCCTGAATTTTGGCTCTTTCGGGTTAAAGTCGCTGGAACCGGGCCGCATCACGGCACGTGAAATCGAAGCCGCGCGCCGCGCGATCACCCGCCACCTGAAACGTTTGGGGCGCGTGTGGATTCGCGTGTTTCCCGATGTGCCAGTCTCGTCCAAGCCGGCGGAAGTCCGCATGGGCAGCGGCAAAGGCACGCCGGAATATTGGATTTGCCGGGTCAAGCCTGGCCGCATCATGTTCGAAATCGATGGCGTGCCGCGCCAAGTCGCGACCGAGGCGTTCGGCTTGGCGTCGGCCAAGCTTTCGGTCAAGACCCGCATCGTTGCACGTTTGGGAGCGGAGGCCGCAGCATGAAAACCGCCGATGTGCGCGCGAAGACCGACGACGAGTTGAAGCAGCTCCTCGGCGATTTGCGCAAGGAAGCCTTCAATTTGCGTTTTCAACGGGCGAGCGGACAGCTCGAGAATTCTGCGCGCGTGCGGCAAGTTCGCCGCGAAGTCGCCCGCATTCTTACCATCCTCGGCCAGCGCGCCGCCCGCGCCGCCTGAGCCGAAGATCGAGGAAACAGGAATATGCCGAGGCGAATTCTACAGGGGATCGTGGTCAGCGACGCTTGCGAAAAAACGGTAACCGTCCGCGTCGATCGCCGCGTCATGCATCCGGTCTATAAGAAATACGTCGTGAGTTCGAACAAATATGCCGCCCATGATGAAAGCAATCGCTTCAAGGTGGGCGACAAGGTGCGTATCCGCGAATGTCGGCCGATCTCGAAATCCAAGCGCTGGGAAGTGCTGGTCGACGAGATTGCGGCTGACGGCGCCCGCTAACCGGGGGATCGATAAGCCATGATCCAGATGCGAACGAATTTGGAGGTCGCCGACAATTCCGGCGCGCGGCGAGTCCAGTGCATCAAGGTGCTGGGCGGATCCAAACGCAAGACCGCGACCATTGGCGACATCATCGTCGTCTCAATCAAAGAGGCGATTCCGCGTGGTCGTGTCAAGAAGGGCGATGTGCATAAGGCGGTGATCGTCCGGACGTCCTTCGGCATCCGCCGCGCCGACGGCAGCACGATCCGCTTCGATCGCAATGCCGCGGTGCTGATCAACCCGCAGGGCGAACCAATCGGAACCCGCATCTTTGGGCCGGTGACACGCGAACTGCGGGCGCGGGGCTACATGAAGATCATCTCGCTGGCGCCGGAGGTGTTGTGATGGCTGGAGCGGCGCGCAACAAGCTGCGCATCAAAAAGGGTGATGAAGTCATGATCACGGCCGGCCGCGACAAGGGCAAGGTCGGCCAGGTGATCCGCGTTCTTCGCGAGGACCTTCGCGTGGTCGTCCAGGGATGCAACATCATCAAGCGCCATACCCGGCCCGCCGCCGGTCAGCCCGGCGGCATCGTTGAGAAAGAGGCGGCGATTCACGTGTCCAACGTGGCTTACGTCGACCCCAAGACACGCAAGCCGACCCGCCTCGGCTTCAAGACAATCGAGCACGGCCGCAAGGTGCGTTTTGCCAAGCGGTCGGGCGAGATCATCGACCGGTGAGGATGGCCATGGCCCGTTTGCGCGAACACTACGAAAAAAAGGTGCGGCCGGAACTGATGAAACAGTTCTCCTATGGCAACCCCATGCAGGTGCCGCGCCTGGAGAAGATCGTCGTCAACATGGGTGTCGGCGAAGCCGCCTCCGACAGTAAGAAAATGGATGCGGCGGTCGCCGAGCTGACCGCGATCAGCGGCCAGCGCCCGATGGTGATGCGCGCGCGCAAGGCGATCGCGAATTTCAAACTGCGCAAGGGGCTGCCGATTGGCTGCAAGGTTACTTTGCGCGGCGCGCGGATGTACGAATTCCTCGATCGCCTCGTCAACATCGCCTTGCCTCGGGTTCGCGATTTTAGAGGTTTGTCGGGAAAGAGCTTCGACGGGCGCGGCAATTACGCGCTTGGGCTCAAGGAACAAATCGTTTTTCCCGAAGTCGACTACGACAAAATCGACACGGTTCGCGGCATGGACATCGTGTTTGTCACCAATGCCCGGACCGATGCGGAAGCCAAGGCGCTCCTCAAGGCATTCGACATGCCGTTCGTCAACTGAGCGGCGGAGACGGAAATCATGGCAAAGCTGAGTTCCATCGAGAAAAACAACCGGCGCACGCGGATGGCCAAACGATTCGGCCCCAAGCGCGCCAGGCTCAAGGCCCTGGCTGGGGACCGCAACCTGCCGCCCGAAGAGCGTTTCGCGGCCGCGTTGAAGCTCGCGGAAATGCCGCGCAATTCCTCGCGCGTGCGCATTCGCAATCGCTGCGCGCTCAGCGGCCGGCCGCGCGGTAATTATCGCAAGTTCAAGCTGTCGCGCATCGCGTTGCGCGATCTGGCCTCCAAGGGTCAGATTCCCGGCATGGTCAAGTCGAGCTGGTAGGAAGAGGCGGCGAATGACTCTCAGCGATCCTCTGGGCGACATGCTGACCCGCATCCGCAACGCCCAAAAGGCCGGGTTGGCAACAGTGTCAACCCCGGCTTCCGGGCTGCGGACGCGCGTTCTCGAAGTCCTAACGAAGGAAGGCTATATCCGCGGGTATTCGGAGACTGAAATACGTGGCGGTATCCGCGAGCTGAATATCGAACTGAAGTACCAGGACGGCGAGCCGGTCATAAAACAGATCTCACGGATCTCCACGCCGGGCCGTCGTGTCTATTCCGGAATCAAGGAACTGCCCCGGATCTATGGCGGTCTGGGCATGTCGATTCTTTCGACGCCGCGAGGCGTCATGTCCGATGCGGAGGCGCGCGCTGCCAATGTTGGCGGCGAAGTCCTCTGCCGCGTGTTCTAAGGAGCGGTCATGTCGCGCGTAGGTCGGTTGCCGGTATCCATTCCCGCGGGTGTTAAGGTCGAGGTCGCGGGCCAGATTGTTACCGCGGCTGGAAAACAAGGCCGGCGCAGCTTGGCGGTCGCCGCTGAAATCATCGCCTCGATCGAGGACGGCAAGGTCTGGATCAAGCCGCGCAACGACGACAAGGCCGGGCGGGCCATGTGGGGAACGACGCGTAACCTCGTCAACAATTTGGTGACGGGAATCGATCGCGGGTTTTCCATCTCGCTCGAAATTATCGGCGTCGGATTTCGCGCCGCCGCCGATGCCAAGACGTTAACCTTGCAGCTTGGCTACAGCCATGACGTAGTCTTCCCAATTCCCGAGGGGATCGCGATCAAGTGCGAAAAGCCGACCTTGATCAAGGTAAGTGGCGCCGAACGCCAACTCGTTGGGCAGGTCGCGGCGAAGATTCGTGGCTTCCGGCCGCCGGAGCCCTATAAGGGCAAGGGCATCAAGTACGAACAAGAGACTGTCCTCCGCAAGGAAGGCAAGAAGAAGTAGGAATCGCAGCGATGTCGAAAACAAGTGACTTATTCGAGCGCCGGCAAAGGCGTGCACGCGTCAAGGTTCGGACCAATGGCGGCGGCCGTGCTCGGCTGTCGGTGTTTCGCTCCGGCCGGCACATTTACGCCCAGGTGATCGACGATCGCAAAGGGGTAACGCTGGCGGCCGCCTCGTCGCTCGATCCGGATCTTCGCAAGAAATTGAAGAACGGCGCCGGTAAGGACGCGGCCGCTGAAGTGGGACGGCTCGTGGCGAGCCGCGCCGTCGCGGCTGGGGTCGATCAGGTCGTCTTCGACCGCGGCGGATATATCTATCATGGCCGGGTCAAAGCCCTGGCCGACGCGGCCCGCGAAGGCGGGCTGTCATTCTAAGAGGATTGTGAAGATGGCGCGGGCGGCAGGTGGCGAGCGGCGTCGCGGCTCCGAGCGGGGCGGACGCGACCGCGAAGATTCCGACATGGTCGAGAAGCTGGTCAGCATCAATCGCGTGGCCAAGGTCGTTAAGGGCGGTCGTCGTTTCGGCTTCGCCGCGGTGGTGGTGGTTGGCGACGGCAAGGGCCGCGTTGGTCACGGCAGCGGCAAGGCGCGCGAAGTGCCCGAGGCCATCCGCAAGGCGACCGAGCAGGCCAAGCGCGGCATGATCCGCATTCCACTGCGCGAAGGCCGCACGCTGCACCACGATGTCGCCGGCCGTTTCGGTGCCGGCAAGGTGATCATGCGCTCGGCGGTTCCCGGCACGGGCGTAATCGCCGGCGGCCCGATGCGCGCGATTTTCGAATGTGTGGGGCTGAAGGACGTGGTTGCGAAGTCGATCGGCTCGTCCAACCCGCATAACATGATCAAGGCGGCCTTCGCCGCTTTTGCCGACATGATGTCGCCGCGCGCCATCGCCGCCAAGCGCGGCAAGAAGGTCAGCGACATCCTTGGGCGGCGCGAAGCGGCAGCGGCCGAGGTGCGGGAGTAGAACATGGCAAAGGCAAAGCCGGGGCGGATCAAGGTGACTCAGACCGGAAGCCCCATCGGTCGTAGGCACGATCAACGCGAGACCCTCGTCGGTCTTGGCCTGAACAAGATTCGGCGGGAGCGCGTCCTCGAGGATACGCCGGCCATCCGCGGAATGATCTTCAAGGTTCGGCATCTACTACGCACCGACGACGTCGCATAGCCAGAGGCGGTCATGAAACTGAATGAAATTCGCGACAATAGCGGTGCGCATCGGATCGGCAAGCGCGTCGGGCGCGGCATTGGTTCGGGCAAGGGCAAGCAATGCGGTCGCGGCGGCAAGGGCCAGACCGCGCGCTCCGGCGTCGCCATCAACGGCTTCGAAGGTGGCCAGACGCCTCTCTATCGCCGGCTGCCTAAGCGCGGCTTCCATAATCCATTCCGGCTTCATTTTCAGCCGGTGAATCTGGGGCGTTTGCAGGAAGCGATCGACGACGGCAGGCTCGATGCCGCCAAACCGATCACTGCCGAAATCCTGCGCGCGGCCGGCATCGTGCGTAGGGTTCGTGACGGCGTGCGCCTGCTGGGTGATGGCGAGATCAAGGCCAAGGTGACGATCGAGGTCTCCGGAGCCTCGAAGGCCGCCATCGCCGCCGTGGAAAAGGCCGGTGGCAAGGTCATCGTTCCGGTGGCCGCGCCGACCAAATCCTAACCCGGTCTTGTCGACCGGGCCTCGGCCTCCAATCTGTGGAGGCGTGACGCATTGCAGGTCGGGTTCTTAGGAAGTTAAGCGCATGGCCTCCGCCGCCGAACAACTCGCTGCCAATCTCAATCTCGGCGCCTTCGCCAAGGCGACGGAGCTGAAAAAGCGCCTGTGGTTCACTCTGGGCGCACTCATCGTCTATCGCGTCGGCACGTATATTCCCTTGCCTGGGATCGATCCCACCGTGCTCGCCGAAATCTTCAAGGCCAATGCCGGCGGCATCCTGGGCATGTTCGACGTGTTTGCGGGCGGGGCCCTGGGGCGGATGACGATTTTCGCCCTCAACATCATGCCTTACATTTCGGCCTCGATCATCATGCAGCTGATGACGGCCGTGTCGCCCCAACTCGAACTGCTCAAGAAAGAGGGCGAATCGGGTCGCAAGAAGATCAATCAATACACACGCTACGGCACGGTCGGACTCGCCGCGGTTCAGTCGATCGGCATCGCTATCGGCCTCGAAAGCATGAGCGGTAGTACCGGCCTTGCCGTGCTCGACCCCGGATTCTTCTTCCGCGCCACGACCGTGATCACGCTGACCGGTGGCACCGTCTTCTTGATGTGGCTCGGCGAACAGGTCACCGCCCGCGGCGTCGGCAACGGCATCTCTCTCATCATCTTTGCCGGCATCGTCGCCAATTTGCCGCTTGCGATCGCCAACACCCTCGAACTTGGCCGCACCGGCGCCTTGTCGACGTTTTTCATCATCCTGTTGTTGGTCATGTCCGTCGCCGTGGTGTTTTTCCTTGTCTTTATGGAACGCGCCCAGCGCCGGATCATCGTCCAGTATCCAAAACGCCAGGTCGGCAATCGCATGTTCGGCGGTGAAAGCTCGCACCTGCCGCTAAAGCTGAACACATCGGGCGTGATTCCGCCGATCTTCGCCAGCTCCATTCTGTTGCTGCCGGCGACGGCCGCGAGTTTTGTGTCCGGTCAGGGGCCCGACTGGCTGCAGCAGGCTACGGCGCTCCTCAGCGTCGGCCAGCCGCTCCACATCGTGCTCTACGTGGCGATGATTGTGTTCTTCGCGTTTTTCTACACCGCCGTCGTTTTTAATCCGGCCGAGACCGCTGACAATCTCCGCAAATATGGCGGGTTTATCCCCGGCATTCGTCCCGGCAAAAGCACGGCCGATTATTTGGACAATGTCCTGACCCGGCTCACCGTTGTTGGCGCGGCCTACTTGTCGGTCGTCTGCGTGCTGCCGGAAATTCTGATTTCGCGTTATTCCGTGCCCTTTTATTTCGGCGGCACCAGCCTTTTGATCGTGGTCAGCGTCACCATGGACACGGTGGCCCAGATTCATTCCCACCTGCTCGCCCATCAATATGAAGGGTTGATCAAGAAATCCAAGCTGAGGGGCAGGAAGGGATGAATATTGTCCTGCTCGGTCCGCCGGGCGCCGGCAAGGGCACGCAGGCGAAGCGACTACAGGACGCAAGTGGCCTCGTGCAGCTTTCAACCGGCGACATGCTGCGCGCCGCGGTGGCGTCCGGCAGCGAACTTGGCCGTAAGGCGAAAGCGATCATGGCGGCCGGCGCGCTCGTACCGGACGAAATCATGATCGCCATGATCGGCGAACGCGTCAGCCAGCCCGACTGCGCCAAGGGGTTCATCCTCGATGGCTTTCCCCGTACCGTGCCTCAGGCCGAGGCGCTCGATCGCATGTTGGCGGCCTCGGGCAAGACGCTGAAACATGTGGTCGAGATGGTGGTCGTGGATGGTGCCCTGGTCGACCGCATCTCCGGCCGCTTTAGCTGCGCCAAATGCGGCGCCGGTTATCACGACAGCTATCACCAGCCCAAGGTCAATGGGCGATGCGATTCCTGCGGTTCGACCGAATTCAATCGCCGCGCCGATGACAATGCCGAAACCGTCAAGCCGCGTTTGGCGGCCTATCACGCGCAGACCGCGCCGATTTTGCCGTATTACAAGAGTCGCGGCTTGCTGCGACGCGTCGATGGGATGGCGCCCATGGATGACGTAACCCGAGAAATCCGGGACGTATTAAATCTTCCCGACGCATGATCCCAGTACAAATGATCCATGACGGAGTTGACTTGACATCGGTGTTCCCTATAATGCGCTTCCCTCGGTGGCGGAGGCGT
This sequence comes from Asaia bogorensis, assembly GCA_945892765.1. Lineage (GTDB taxonomy): Bacteria > Pseudomonadota > Alphaproteobacteria > CACIAM-22H2 > CACIAM-22H2 > SHVT01. The sequence continues at coordinate 23,454 of CAMDDQ010000007.1, read as the reverse complement.
CACGTCGAGTCTCTTTTCTTTGTTTATACGAATTAACCTTACTTATACGAATTAGGGAGTAGAGCGTGGCGCGCATCGCTGGCGTCAATATCCCGACACAGAAACGCGTCGTCATCGCGCTTAGCTACATCTATGGCATCGGCGCGACTAGCGCGCGTGAGATCTGCACCAAGGTTGGCATCGGCGAGGCCAAACGGGTCCAGCAGCTTTCCGATGCCGAAATCTTGCGTATTCGCGAGGTCATCGACCGCGATTATCAGGTCGAGGGCGATCTCCGCCGTGAGATTGCGATGAACATCAAGCGCTTGATGGATCTGGGCTGTTATCGCGGCTTGCGTCATCGTAAAGGGCTGCCGGTCCGTGGGCAGCGCACCCATACCAATGCGCGTACGCGCAAAGGCAAGGCGCGCGCCATCGCCGGCAAGAAGATCGCGAAGAAATAAGGGGCGAGAATGGCTAAGACCGCAACCGTCGCGCGGCCGCGCCGCCGCGAACGGAAAAACATCACCTCCGGCGTCGCGCACGTCAACGCCTCGTTCAACAACACCGTTGTCACGATTACCGACGCGCAGGGCAATACCATCGCGTGGTCGTCGTCGGGGACGCAAGGGTTCAAGGGGTCGCGCAAATCGACCCCCTACGCCGCCCAGATGGCGGCGGAAGATGCCGGACGCAAGGCCATGGAACATGGCGTTCGCACACTCGAAATCGAGGTCAAGGGTCCGGGCGCTGGCCGTGAATCCGCGTTGCGGGCTTTGCAGACCGTCGGGTTCAGCATCCTTTCGATCCGCGACGTGACACCGATTCCTCACAATGGCTGCCGGCCGCCCAAGCGGCGCCGGGTATAACGGAAGCGGGCCCGGGGGCCGAATTCGCCCGGGCGTTCGAATAACGTGACGCGCGCCATCGTCGAGCGCGCCTCTTTGAAGAGGTCGTTCCCGTGATCCAGAAGAATTGGACGGAGCTGATCAAGCCCAACAAGCTTGGCGTGGACGCCGGCGATGACCCCAAGCGGGTCGCGACGATCGTCGCCGAGCCTTTGGAGCGTGGTTTCGGGCTAACCCTGGGCAACGCCCTGCGCCGCATCTTGCTGTCGTCGCTTCAGGGCGCGGCGGTGACGTCGGTTCAGATCAACGGCGTGCTTCATGAATTTTCGTCCATCCCCGGGGTTCGGGAGGATGTGACCGACGTCGTCTTGAACATCAAATTGATCGCGCTTCGCATGCACGGCGATGGCCCCAAGCGCATGACCCTGAAGGCCACCGGCGCCGGTGAAATTACCGCCGGACGCATCGAAACCGGACACGACATCGAAATCCTTAATCCCGATCTGGTGATCTGCACCCTCGACAGCGGCGCCAAACTTTTCATGGAGCTGACCGTGCAGACCGGTAAAGGTTACGTCGCCGGTACCACGATTCGCGCCACAGACACCCCCATCGGGCTGATCCCGGTCGATGCCTTGTATAGTCCGGTGCGCCGCGTTTCCTACAAAGTGGAAAACACGCGCGTTGGCCAGGTCACCGACTACGACAAGCTGTCTTTGCGCGTTGAAACCAACGGCGCCGTGACGCCCGAGGATTCAGTGGCGCTCGCCGCGCGCATTCTCCAGGACCAGCTGCAGCTTTTCATCAATTTCGATGAGCCGAAGACCGCTGCCGCCGAAGAAAAGGCAGCCGATCTTCCCTTCAACCGCAATTTGCTGCGTAAGGTCGACGAACTCGAGCTTTCGGTTCGTTCCGCCAATTGTTTGAAGAACGACAACATCATCTATATCGGCGATCTCGTGCAAAAGACCGAGGCTGAGATGTTGCGGACTCCGAATTTCGGCCGTAAGTCCTTGAACGAGATTAAGGAAGTTCTCTCCCTGATGGGGTTGCATCTGGGTATGCAGATTCCGAACTGGCCGCCCGAGAACATTGAAGACCTCGCCAAGAAGCTCGAAGAACCGTATTGAGCCGCCCGGCGGTCTAAAGCGAAGGAGTACGTGGCATGCGCCATGGCGTAAGCGGTCGCAAACTGAGCCGGACCACAAGCCATCGCAAGGCGATGTTCGCCAATATGGCGGCTTCGTTGCTTTTGCACGAACAAATCAAGACGACGCTTCCCAAAGCCAAGGAATTGCGGCCGGTGGTCGAGAAGCTGATCACGCTCGGCAAGCGCGGCGGCCTTCACGCCCGGCGCCAGGCGCTGTCGGTCCTACGCGACACCGAACTTGCCGAGAAACTTTTTGGACCTTTGGCGCAACGTTATGCCAAGCGCCTCGGCGGTTATACGCGGGTGCTGAGGGCTGGCCATCGTTTTGGCGACATGGCGGCGATGGCGGTTATCGAACTGGTCGATCGCGATCCCGAGGCCAAAGGCGCGCCCGATCGGGCCGCCGCCGCGACCGCCGCGGCTGAGCAGCCGGCGGCGTAAGTCGCGCGGAAAATCTTCCGAAAGCGACATCGCCGGCTCTGCCGGCGGACGAATGAAGGGCGGCTTAGCCGCCCTTTTTCCGTTATATTCACCACAACTGGCGCTTCTTCGCGCGCGCGTCCTGATTCCCGATGAAGAGCCGAGCCGAAAACACATTGTTCTCCCAGACCGCGCCGCGTCCCCTGGCCGACCGGTTGCGGCCCACGACGCTGGCCGAGGTCGTTGGGCAAGACCATCTGTTGGGCCTGGGCGGACCGCTCGGGCGCATGGTAGCCGCTCGCCGCCCGGCGTCGATCGTGTTGTGGGGACCACCAGGTACCGGAAAGACGACGATCGCGCGTCTGCTGGCGGAAGCGACGGAGGCTCACTTTACCGCCTTGTCCGCGGTGTTTTCTGGGGTCGCGGATTTGCGCAAGGTGTTCGATGAGGCTCGGCGGCGGCGCGAGACCGGCGGCGGCACGCTGCTTTTCATCGACGAAATCCACCGTTTCAACCGTTCGCAGCAGGATGGCTTTTTGCCCTATGTCGAGGACGGCACCGTGATCCTGGTCGGTGCGACCACGGAAAATCCATCTTTCGAGTTGAATGCGGCGTTGTTGTCGCGTTGCCAGGTTCTGGTGCTGAAGCGCCTGGATTCCGACGCGCTGGAGGTGCTGCTGGCGCGGGCCGAACGGGCGGAGGGTCGTGCGCTTCCGTTGGATAGGGACGCCCGCGTGGCGCTTCTGGCCATGGCCGATGGTGATGGCCGCTATCTCTACAATTTGGTCGAGGAGCTGTTCCTGTTGCCGTCGGGCGCGGCGCTCGACCCGGCCGGGCTCGCCGGCGCCGTGCAGCATCGCGCGCCGCTTTACGACAAGAGTCAGGACGGTCATTTCAACCTGATCAGCGCCCTGCACAAATCCCTGCGCGGATCGGACGTGGACGCCACGCTGTATTGGCTCGCCCGCATGCTGGCCGGTGGCGAGGACCCGCTCTACATCGCGCGGCGCCTCGTGCGGTTTGCCGTGGAGGATATTGGGCTGGCCGATCCCGCGGCGCTGACTCAAGCGGTTGCCGCAAAGGACGCTTATGATTTTCTCGGCTCGCCGGAAGGGGAACTGGCGATCGCCCAATGCGCGATCTATCTGGCGACGGCGCCCAAGTCCAATGCCGCCCACCGCGCATTCGCGGCCGCGCAAGCCGCCGCCGGCGCCATCGGGTCTCTGCCGCCGCCGTCGCACAGCGTCAACGCGCCGACGCGGCTCATGCGCGACCTTGGCTATGGCGATGGCTACCGATACGACCATGACGAGCAGGGCGGCTTCTCCGGCCAGAGTCACTTCCCCGAGGGTATGGAACGGCAGGTTTTCTACGCCCCGGTCGAACGTGGTTTCGAGCGCGAAATTAAGAAGAGACTCGATTATTGGCAGGGTCTAAGGGACCGAAAGGGCGGTAACCCATGAAGACAGTCATGGCAGTGGCATTGGGCGGGGCTTTTGGTTCGGTCGCCCGCTACGGCGTGGTCGCCTGGGCGGGGGATCGCCTTGGCGTCGATTTTCCGTGGGGCACCCTGATCGTCAATTTCGTCGGTTCTTTCGCCATTGGCGTGTTGGCCGAGGCCATGGGGATGGTGTGGTCGCCGAGCCCTGAAATCCGTGCCTTCTTGATCACCGGCATTCTCGGCGGGTTCACGACCTTTTCCGCATTTTCCCTCGATACGTTTGTGTTGATCGAGCGCGGCGCCTGGATCCCCGGTTTGTGCTATGTGCTGGCGTCGCTTCTTCTGGGCCTGGGCGGCCTCGTTGCCGGGCTTCGCCTCGTGCGGCTGGTGGCGGGATGAGCGGCGTCGAACAACGCAGCGTCGCTCAGGACGAAGCCGATCTCCGGCTCGACCGATGGTTCCGCCGTCACTTCCCGGACCTTCCGCATGGCCAACTGGAAAAACTTCTGCGCACCGGCAAGGTCCGCATCGACGGCAAACGGGCCAAGGCCAATCTCAGGCTCAATCCGGGGCAGACCATTCGCATCCCGCCGATCGCCGCGTCGGAAGCGGCCAAGCCGGCGCGCAAGACGCCGCACCGAATCGGTGCGCAGGACGCCGCTTGGCTGCAGTCTTTGGTTCTCCATCGCGACGAAGACATAATCGTCATCGACAAGCCGCCCGGCTTGGCGGCTCAGGGCGGCACCGGCATCGTCCGTTCGCTCGACGGGATGCTCGACGCCCTGAGATTTGGCAGTGCGGATCGGCCACGCCTGGTCCATCGGCTCGATCGTGACACCAGCGGCGTCATGGTCCTGGCGCGGTCGGCGTCGGTTGCAGCGCGGCTGGCCGAGGCGTTTCGGACAAGGGCGGTCCGCAAGCTGTATTGGGCGTTGGTCGTCGGCGTGCCACGCCCGCATCGTGGTCGCGTCGACCTGCCTTTGGCGAAAGTCCAGGGAGCGCAGGGGGAACGAGTCGTCGAGGACGACGACGCTGGCAAACGCGCTGTCACTGACTATTCGGTCGTCGACCATGCTGGCAAGAAGGCGGCGTGGCTAAGTCTGGAGCCATTGACGGGCCGCACGCATCAACTGCGCGTCCACTGCCTGTCGCTCGGCACACCCATTCTCGGCGACGGCAAATACGGGGGGCTGCAAGCATTTCTCAGCGGGGTCTTTTCGCGCGACCTTCACCTCCATGCACGGGCGATTGTCCTGCCGCGCCCAGACGGAGCGGCGCTGACCGTGCGGGCCGCGTTGCCTGCCCATATGCGCCAAACCTGGGATTTTTTCGGCTTCGATGCCGAGGCGGCGGAGAATCAACTGAGTGAGGGCATCAACTAAATCCGACTTGCCACCGCCGCGTTTAGGCACAAGATTCCCTGCATGCCGCCTGTTTCTCGCCCAAGGCTTGCCGTCTTCGATTGTGACGGCACGCTTGTCGACAGCCAGCACATGATCGTGGCGGCGATGGGTACGGCGTTTGCTGGGCACGGTCTGGCGCTGCCCGAAGCCAACGCGGTGCGCCGCGTCGTTGGTCTTTCCTTGGTCGAGGCCGTGGCCGAACTTGCTGCCGGCCTCGATGGGGCGGCCCATATCGGGATCGCCGAGAGTTACAAACGCGCCTTCGCCGGGCTGCGCGAGCGTCAAGAGCATGATGAGCTGCTTTATCCGGGCGCGCGTGAGGCCATCGCGGCTTTGGCCGAAATCGGCTTCACCCTGGGTATCGCCACCGGAAAATCACTGCGCGGGCTGCGGTCCGCGCTCGATCGCCACGGGCTCGCCGAACGGTTCGTCACCGTGCAGACCGCCGATGACGGCCCCGGCAAGCCGCATCCGGAAATGCTGCGCCGGGCGATGGCTGAGACCGGCGTCCCCGCCGGAAACACGGTTATGATAGGCGACACGACGTTCGACATGGCGATGGCACGCAACGCTGGGTGCGGAAGCGTCGGCGTCGCCTGGGGGTATCATCCGGTCAACCATCTGCTGGCGGCCGGAGCGGATGTTCTGGTTCATTCCTTCGGCGAACTGCCGGCGGCGGTCGCCCAACTCACGGAGGCCCGACAATGCGCCTAAGAACCGTCGTCGTTGCTACCGCCGCAGTCCTGGCCGGTGCGGTCGTGGCCGTTGTTGCGGTCATCCAATCCACGGACTTCAATCAATACCGCGCATTGATCGCCGAGCAGGCCAAGGCGGCGACCGGGCGCGATCTCGTCATCGCTGAAAACCTCGGCTTGGCGCTCCTGCCGAGCCCGAGGTTGAAGGTAGAGGACGTTTCTTTCGCCAACGCTCCCGGCGGTTCACGGCCTGAAATGGTCAAACTCCGCAGTCTCGAGGCCGAGGTTGAATTGCTGCCGCTGATTACTGGCGATGTCCGAGTCCGGCGGCTCATTCTGGTGGCTCCGGATATCCTTCTGGAGACTGACGCTCAGGGCCGGGGCAATTGGATGTTCGCGGGACCGGGTGCTCAGACACCGGCGACCCCGCCAGCTGCTAAGGCCGGCGCACCCGGGCAACTGCCGACCGTGCACGAGGTTGAAATCCGCGACGCCGTGTTGGTCTATCGCGATGCCAAGACGGGGGCGCGGCATCGTGTCGCCATCGCCAAACTGATCGGTAAGGCCGACAGCGCGGACAGCCCCCTGCGCCTCGATCTGGAAGCCGTAGCCGACGACATCCCCATTTCCGCCCAGGCGACGCTCGGGGCACTGGCGCATCTGGGACAGGCCCGGCCCTGGCCGGTGAGCGTCGATGCCAAAATCGCAAACCTGACGGTCAAGATCGACGGCATGATAGCCGCGCCGATGGAAGGCAAGGGTTACGAGCTGACCGCTGCGGCGTCAGCACCGGAGGTATCCGATTTGGCGCGCCTTGCCGGAAATGCGCTGCCGCCGATGGGACCCCTTAAACTGTCGGCCAAAATTTCGGAACGCGGCGGCGCGCCCGCATTGTCGGATCTCAAAGTGGAAATCGGCAAGGTCGAAACGATCTTTGTGCGCGTTGAGGGCAACGTTGCGGATGTAACCAAACCCGCCGGCATCGACCTCGCCCTGACGGTCGAGGGCAAGGATCTGGCGGTGCTCAACGCCCTGGCTGGAACGAATTTGGCGGCGCTTTCCCCGCTGCGTCTTGCGCTGCGTGCCGCCGACGGCCAGGGCGGTTACACCCTCACCGGAATCGACCTTAAAGCAGGCCAGAGTGACCTTTCTGGCACTGCGTCCATTGCGGTTTCCGGCGTGCGCCCGCGCTTGCGGGCCGATTTGGCCTCCAAACTTCTCGACATCGATGTGTTGAGCGGCGCGGGCAAGCCCACCCAACCGGCTGCCGGCGCCGCACCCGCGACCGCTCCGGCTGCGCCGCGCGGCGACGGCCGCGTCATACCCGACATGCCCATCCCCCTCGATCTACTGCTGGGCGCGGACGCGGAGATCAAGCTCAGGGTGGATCGTGTTAATGCCGGCGGGCTTGCCCTCCAGGCGGTGGCGCTCGACGTGGCGCTTGCGGACGGCGATTTGCGGGCTAAGCCGGCGGCGCAATTGGCGGGCGGCAAGTTCGACGGAGAAGTGACCGCCGCGGCCAGGACCGCACAGGTCTCGGTGAAGGCGAATCTGCGGTCCCTCGGTCTCGGCGGACTGCTCAACGAAATGAAACTCACGGACTTGCTGTCCGGCGGCAAGGTGGACGCCGAGATCGACCTCAAGGGGCCGGCTCGCGACCTCCGAGGGTTTACTGGCGGTCTACAGGGGCATATCGGCCTGGCCGTGGGGGAGGGGCGTCTGGCCACGAAATATGCCGATTTCATCGCCGCCGACCTCATTAAGGGTTTGGCGCCGTGGGGCGCGGGGGAGCAGGACACGAAGCTGAATTGCCTGGTCACACGGTTTGACGTGGTCAATGGCGTGGTTACCTCCCGCGCGCTGATCTTGGACACCGCGCGGATCACGGTGCGCGGCGAAGGCAACGTCAATCTTGCCAATGAACGCCTCGACCTGACGGTCACGCCGCGTCCTAAGGAAGCAAGCCTGCTTAGTCTGGCCGTGCCGGTGCGCGGCGGCGGTACGTTCGCTTCGCCGAGTGTTCTTCCCGATCCGGCGAGCGTCGCAAAGGGTGTCGCTGGCGCCCTTGCCGGCGCGACGATCAATCCGCTCGGTCTGCTCGTGCCGTTTGTTTCCGGTGGCACCGGCGAGGCCAATCCTTGTCTGACCGTTGCCTCGACGAATCCGGCCCAGCCAGGGCAGACCCAGCCGCCAGCGGCGCAGCAACAACAGCCGCAAGCGCCGCAACCGGCGCCCGGAGGGCTGCTTGACGGCCTCGGTCAAGGGTTGCAACGCCTGTTCAGATGAAGCGGTTCTGGCGGGAGGTCGCCGTCGCCGCGGGCGACGGCGGTTTCGCCGTGACCCTCAATGGAAAGCCCGTCCGAACCGGGCGAGGCGAGCCGTTGGTCGTTGCCCACGCCGCCCTCGCCGAGGCCATCGCCGCGGAGTGGCGAGGGCAGGGCGAAAAGCTCGACCCCGCCGCGATGCCGCTGACTCGGATCGCGGGTGCGGCGATCGATTGCGACGCTTCCGACCGCGCGGCCGTCATCGATAGGGTCGCCGCGTTCGCCGGCACCGACCTGATTTGCTACCGCGCCGATTCGCCGCTGGCGCTGGCGCAACGCCAGGCGACGCAATGGCAACCCTTGATCGATTGGGCGGCCGGGCGTTTCGGCGCCCGGCTCGACGTCGTTGCCGCAATTGCGCCCTGTCCGCAGCCACATTCCGCACTCGCCACCTTCCGCGAGGCCGTCAGCGCCTTTGACGATCTGCGACTGGCCGCGCTGGAGGCGGCGGTGGCGGCAGCGGGCTCGCTGATTATCGGGCTCGCCTTGGCCGAAGGCCGACTTGATACCGCTGAAGCCGCGGCGACGTCCCAGCTCGACGAACTCTTCCAGGCCGAGCGCTGGGGGGACGATCCCGACGCGGTTCGAAGCCGGGCGGAACGGCGCCAGACCTTGGCCGCCGCCGCCGCCGTGTTCGCTGCCGCGGGCACATAGGCGGGCGGTCACTGGTACCGGCGTCGTGTTGGTGGTACGGATTGGTCTTCGCGGAGTAACCAATCAGGGGCGGAGATGCAGGATATTCTGCGGCAGCTCGAAGAAAAGCGCGCGCAGGCGCGGGCAGGCGGCGGCGTGCGCCGCGTGGCCGCGCAACACGCCAAGGGCAAGTTGACGGCGCGCGAACGGATCGATGTCCTGCTCGACGCCGATTCATTCGAGGAATACGACATGTTCGTCGAGCATCGCTCGGCGGATTTCGGCCTGGCCGACCAGAAAATTCCCGGCGACGGCGTCGTCACCGGCTGGGGCACGATCAATGGCCGCAAGATCTTCCTCTTCAGCCAGGATTTCACCGTCTTCGGCGGCGCGCTGTCCGAGGCTCATGCCGAGAAAATCTCCAAGATCATGGATCAGGCCCTCAAGGTCGGCGCCCCGGTCATCGGTCTCAACGATTCGGGCGGCGCCCGAATTCAGGAAGGTGTCGCCTCGCTGGCCGGCTATGCTCAGGTATTTCAACGCAATGTCTTGGCGTCCGGGGTGATTCCCCAGATTTCGCTGATCATGGGGCCCTGCGCCGGCGGCGCGGTCTATTCCCCGGCGATGACCGATTTCATTTTCATGGTCCGCGACTCCTCCTACATGTTCGTGACCGGCCCCGACGTGGTGAAAACCGTGACCCACGAGGCCGTGACCCATGAACAGCTCGGCGGCGCGTCGACGCATTCAACGAAATCCGGCATCGCCGATTTGGCTTTCGCCAACGACGTCGAGGCGTTGCTCCAGATTCGTCGGTTCGTCGATTTTCTGCCAACCTCGAACCGCGCCAAGGCTCCGACGCGACCAACCGAGGATCCTCACGATCGTATCGAACCCTCGCTCGACACGCTGGTGCCCGCCAGCCCCAACAAGTCCTATGACATCAAGGAACTCATCCACAAAGTCGCGGACGACGGCGACTTCTTTGAATTGCAGCCCGATTATGCCGGCAACATCGTCATTGGCTTCGGGCGGCTGGAGGGCCACACCGTCGGTTTCGTATCGAACCAGCCCATGGTTCTGGCGGGGTGCCTCGACATCGCTTCGTCGATCAAGGCCGCGCGGTTTGTCCGGTTTTGCGATTGTTTCGACATCCCGATCGTGACGTTTGTGGACGTGCCCGGTTTTCTTCCCGGCACCGCGCAGGAACATGGCGGCATCATCCGCCATGGCGCCAAGCTGTTGTACGCCTTCGCCGAGGCCACCGTGCCGAAGGTAACGGTCATCACTCGCAAGGCCTATGGCGGTGCCTACGACGTCATGAGTTCCAAGCATCTGCGCGGCGACGTGAACTATGCCTGGCCGACGGCGGAAATCGCGGTGATGGGGGCGAAAGGCGCGGTCGAAATTATTTTCCGCGGCGATCTCGGCGATCGGCAGAAAGTGGCGGATCGGACCGAGGATTACCGCCGGAAGTTCGCGAGCCCGTTCATCGCCGCCCATCGCGGTTTCATCGACGATGTCATCATGCCCCATTCGACTCGCCGCCGAATTTGCCGCGCGCTCGCCATGCTGCGCGACAAGAAGCTCGAAAATCCGTGGAAAAAACACGACAACATCCCCTTGTGAAACCAAGCCGCCCCGCGATACTCGGACACCCAATTCATGTTCTCGAAAATACTGATCGCCAACCGCGGCGAGATCGCGTGCCGGATCATCCGCACGGCGCGCCGCATGGGCATCAAGACCGTCGCGGTGTATTCGGAGGCCGATGCTGATGCCCTGCATGTTCGCGAGGCCGATGAGGCGGTTCTGATCGGCCCACCGCCGGCGGTTTCGAGCTATCTGCGGATCGATGCCATCGTTAAGGCCTGCAAGGGTACCGGCGCCGAGGCCGTCCATCCGGGTTACGGGTTCCTTTCAGAAAACCCGGCATTCCCGAGGGCGCTTGAAAAAGCGAAGGTCGCTTTCATCGGCCCGCCGGCTAAGGCGATCGCCGCGATGGGCGATAAGATCGCGGCCAAGAAGCTGGCGGAGAAAATCGGCATCAACACCATTCCCGGCCATCTCGACGCCATCGCAGATGCGGCTTCGGCAGTCAAGATCGCGCGTCGCGTCGGTTATCCCGTGATGGTGAAGGCCGCGGCCGGCGGCGGCGGCAAGGGCATGCGCGTCGCGCGCAACGACGCCGAGGTTCGCGAAGGTTTCAGATTGTCGGCGGGCGAGGCCAGAGCAAGTTTCGGGGACGATCGACTGTTCATCGAGCGCTACATCGAAGAGCCGCGCCACATTGAAATCCAGATCCTGGGTGACCGAAACGGCAATATCATTCACCTGGGGGAACGTGAATGTTCGATCCAGCGTCGTCACCAGAAAATCATTGAGGAAGCGCCCAGCCCTTTCACCGACGCCGCCACGCGCGATGCCTTGGGACAACAGGCCGTGGCGCTTGCCCGGGCCGTCGGCTACGCCTCGGCCGGGACGGTGGAGTTCGTTGTTGACCAGTCCGGGCGATTCTATTTCCTGGAGATGAATACGCGCCTTCAGGTCGAACATCCAGTGACCGAAGCAGTCACCGGCCTCGATCTGGTCGAGATCATGATTCGAATCGCGGCGGGCGAGAATTTGCCGCTGCGCCAAGAGGACGTTCGCCTGACCGGCTGGGCGATCGAAGCGCGACTCTGCGCGGAGGATCCACTACGCAATTTTTTGCCGTCGATCGGTCGCCTGACTCATTACCGGCCGCCGCAGGACATAGAGGGCATCCGCATCGATTCCGGGGTCGTCGAGGGCGGCGACATCGGTATCCACTACGACCCGATGATCGCCAAGCTTATCGCCTTTGGCCGGAGCCGCGGGCAGGCGATTGCCCGCCTGCGCGGCGCGCTCGATGCGTTCTACATTCGCGGCATCAGCCATAATCTGAGTTTTCTGGCGGCCGCGGTGGCGACGCGCCGTTTCGCTTCCGGCCGTCTGTCGACGAATTTCATCGACGAGGAATTCCCCGCGGGTTTTAGTGGCGTGCGCCCCTCGGTTGAATTGACGCGCCAATTGTTGGCGCTCGCCGCCGCCATCCACCGTCAGTGCATCGAGCGCGAGGCCTCGATCGACGGCCAATTGGTCGGCCATGGTCCCAAAATTCCCGAGGATTGGGTGGCCGTTCTCGGCGACGGGCAAAGATCGCTTAGCGTCGCGCCAGTGGCCGAAGGCTGCGATGTCGCCATGGACGACAGGGTCTTTACGGTGCGCGGGCATTGGACCTTCGGCTCGCCGCTTTTCAGTGCCTCGGTCGATGGCGATATGATGACCGTGCAGGTGCAGCGGCGCCGAATCGGTTACCGTCTGCTCCATGGCGGCGTCGAGTTCGATGTCATGCTGCTCCCCGAGCGCACGGCCGAGCTGTGGCGGCTCATGCCGAAAAGGCGCGGTCGCGATACGACCCAGCTCCTCCTGTCGCCCATGCCCGGTTTGCTCAAGACGGTGGCTGTAAAACCAGGTCAGGACGTGAAAGCGGGCGAGGAGCTGGCCGTGGTCGAGGCGATGAAAATGGAAAACATCTTGCGCTCCGACCGCGATGGGCGCGTCGCGCGGATCCACGCCCAACCCGGCGCCAGCTTGGCCGTCGATCAGCCCATATTGGAATTCGAGTGACCGACTCCGAAAAGGCGGTGACCGCCCGCATCTCGGGACGGGTCCAAGGTGTATGGTTTCGCGGCTGGACCGTCGATCAGGCCAATCGGCACAAGGTGCGCGGGTGGGTCCGCAATCGCCGCGATGGTTCGGTCGAGGCGCTGTTCATCGGGCCCGCCGCCGCGGTTGACGGGATGGTTGGGCTTTGCCGGCGCGGCCCTCCGGAGGCGAAGGTCGACTCCATCGACATCGCCGCGGCCGCGGACGACGGCAGCCCGACTTTCGTTCAGGCGCCGACGGACTGAGTTATTTCCAGCACTCAACCGACAGCGTGAAGCCCCTGGCCAGATCGCCGATATCGGCGGCCCGCATTTCAGCGCCGCCGCGGGTGGTTTCATAGGGCACGCGGTTGGCGTCGAGGAATTTTCGCGCCGTCGTCGTCTTGATGGCGAAATTGACGTTCTGCGGGATGTCGCCGGTCGTCTGGGCGATCTTGAGGGCGTTGAGCTTGCTGACAACGACGCCCACGACGCTGCCGCTCATGTCGAGGAGCGGCCCGCCGCTGTTGCCGGGCTGAACCGGGGCGGTGATCTGCAGATAGCGGGCGTCGTCGCGCAGGCCGGACAACGCGCTGACCGCGCCGGTCGTGACGCTGGCGTCGGACGACAGAAGCCCGCGCAAAGGATAGCCGACGACGACCACGTCTTCGCCGGCCCGGATCGTCGCGCCGTCGCGAAACCGCGCATAGCCGGGCACCGGTGACGGCAGCTTGAGCAAGGCCAGGTCGTCATTCTGGTTGAACGCAACGACCGCGACGGCAACGGCGGCGGCGGCGCCAGGCGGGCGGGCGCGCATTTCCTGGCAGCCGAGAATGACATGGTTGTTGGTCAGAATGTGGCCATCCCGGCTGACGACGATGCCGCTGCCGCTGCCCGTCATCGCCGGCCCGGCGGTTCGGGGTTTTTCCGAAGCGGCCGGTTGTTGCGGCCGCACGCTCGGCGGAAGGACTGCGGTCGATCGACTCGCCTGGCCCGGCGGGTTGAGCCCGGCCGCGGTGGCGGCGTCGCGCAGCCGCGCAAGCAAAGGCGCCGAGATTTGGCCATCCACGGGCATCGCGACACGTTCCTGGAAGGCGCTTATGGCCGCGCGTGTCTTGGCGCCGAAGGTGCCATCGGCAGTACCGGGGTCATAGCCGAGTCCGGCCAGCATGGCCTGCGCCGAACGGACCAAATCGGCGGACGGGCCGACCGTGGGGGCGGCCGCAGCGGGCGCGCTGGGCGCGGCGGCGATACTGACGACCTCCGATTTTGGCTGGAAGGCCGCTGCGATTTGCTGGCCTCGCGTTCGCTGCGCCGCGGTTAGCAGCTTGACCACCCGGTCACGGCTGGCGGTCGCACGGTCACGCGCCGCACCCGCTGGGAGCCGGGAGGCGGCAAGATTGAACCAGACATACGTCTGAACCGCGTCTTTCTCCAACCCGTCGCCATTTTCATAGAGGGCGCCAAGCGCATTCTGCGCGTTGGGCTCTCCCTGTTTGGCCGCCCGCAGCAACAATGCCGCCGCCTCCGGCGCATTTTTGGTAACGCCACGGCCGTTTAACAGCGCTAGACCGAGATTGAGTTGCGCCTGTGAAATGCCCTGCTCCGCCGCCTTGCGGAACCAATTCACAGCTTCGGCGGGGTTCTGGTCGACGCCGCGACCCTGATTGTAGAGCGCTCCTAAATTGTTTTGGGACGCCGCATTGCCCTGTTCGGCCGACTGCCGGTACCACTTTGCCGCCTCGGCGTCGTTCTGGGCGGTTCCGCGGCCTTCCGTGTAGAGCAGGGCGACATTGAATTGAGCTCGGGCATCGCCCGCTTCGGCCAGGGGTCTAAACTCGCGCCAGGCGGTCGCGTAATCCCCCTTCTGGAGCGCAGCGACACCTTCGTTCATGCCCGCCGCCGCAGGGGAGCAGACCAAAAACAGTATCGCGAACCAGACAGCCCGCTTCACGTCAGCATCTCCGAGAGTTAGCCGATTCCAAGCCAAATAATATCACAAATTGGCGGCGGTTTTGGAGAGTGGCGCCATAGCACCTCCGAAAATTGGGGGAAAAGTCTCAATTAAAGCCGAATCGACCTCAGCCGAGCCAACAGCGATGCCGAGATCGGTGAGCGATGTGACGCCATATCGCCCATCCTGCCGGATGCCACAGGGCACGATACCGCGATAATGCCGCAAATCCGGGTCGACGTTGAGCGACAGGCCGTGAAAGCTTACCCAGTGCCGAATGCGTACGCCGACCGCCCCGATCTTGTCTTCGCGACCGCCGCCGCGATCGACCCAGATGCCGACACGCCCCAGACGCCTTTCCCCTTTGATGTTGAAACGAGCCAGGGCAGCGATCATCCATGCCTCCAAGCCAGTGACAAAATGCCGGATGTCGCGGCCGCGCCGGCCGAGATCGAGAAGGACATAGGCAATACGTTGCCCGGGGCCGTGATAGGTGTATTGGCCGCCGCGGCCGCTGCGAAACACCGGCAAATCATGCGGTGCGATCAAGTCTTCGGTCCGGGTGCTGGTGCCGGCGGTGTAGAGGGCCGGATGGCTCAGGAGCCACACCAATTCCCGCGCTTTGCCGGAACGAATGGCGGCTACCCGCGCTTCCATTTGGGCCACGGCGCCCAAGTAATCGACTGGCCGGTCGTCGATCTGCCATTCGATGGGATCGGTCGGCGTCATTTTTTCCGCGGCGGCCTTCTGGGCCGCTTGCGGAGGGCGTGACGATTTGCTATTCCCGGCGTCATCTAGCGACAGGGATGGAACGATGAGCGGATCGGTCATGGCTACGATCCGCGTCGGCGGTCGTGGCGGAACTGGTAGACGCGCAGCGTTGAGGTCGCTGTGGGAGCAATCCCGTGGAAGTTCGAGTCTTCTCGACCGCACCAAATTCGACAGCGCCGCTTTTGCGAAAGCTGTGCTTTGCCATTTGAACTCCTGACGCCCTTCGGCGGGTTGCGGCCTTTACCGGCCGCAACCCGTGCCGAAGCCCGCCGGGAGCCTCTAACACCGCGGGCGCCAACACGGCAAGTGCCGGTCGGCCCAAGGCACGTGGGGCCATGAGCGATAGTCGGCCTTCGGATCCGTCGCCTCCTGCGCCTGCGGGTGAAGAGGATGTCGGGCTGAAGCCGGAGCTGATCGCGTCTGTCGCCAAGGCGCTGGCGGCGGGCGACGTTGCTTCCGTCGAAAGACTGATCCAATCCCTGCACTACGCCGACACCGCCGATTTGCTCGAAGGGTTGGCGTCGGGAGACCGGCACGCTTTCGTCGAGATCATCCGCGACCGCTTCGATCCAGAAGTTCTTCCCGAACTCGACGAGTCGGTGCGCGACGAGATCGCCGAGCAACTCGGGACCGAGGTCCTTGCCGGGGCGATCGCCAAACTCGATTCCGATGACGCGCTTTATCTGATCGAGGGGTTGGAGGAAGGAAAGCGGCGGCAGGTCCTTCAGAAACTCCCGGCCGCCCTGCGTAAGCAACTCGAGGAGGGCCTGGCCTTTCCCGAGCGCAGCGCCGGTCGCCTCATGCAGCGCGATTTTGTCGCCGTCCCGACGTTCTGGACGGTCGGCGACACCATCGACTACCTGCGCGAAAGCGCCGATCTTCCCGAAGACTTCTACGATCTCTTCGTCGTCGACGCGAAACATCGACCCATCGGCACCGTAGCGCTCAACCGCCTGCTCCGCACCAAACGGCCGGTCAAGATCGGCGAGATCATCGAGGCCGAGATGAAGACAGTGGCGGTGACGATGGACCAGGAAGATGTCGCCTTTCTTTTCAAGCAGCACGATCTAGTATCGGCTCCCGTGGTTGATCATTCCGGCCGATTAGTCGGCACCGTGACCGTCGACGACGCGGTCGACGTCATCGAAGAGGAAGCGGAAGAAGATTTGATGCGCCTTGGTGGCGTCAGCGAAAGCGACATCCACACGCCGGCCATCGAGACCGCTCGCGGCCGCATGCGTTGGCTGCTGGTGACGCTCGTCAACACGGTCATCGCATCGACGGTCATCCTTCAGTTCACGGCGGCTATCGACCACATCGTCGCGCTGGCCGTGTTGATGCCGATCGTCGCCGCGATGGGCGGCAATGCTGGGATGCAAGTGGTGACGGTGACGGTGCGGGCGCTGGCGACACGCGCCCTGACGCCAGCAAACGCCGCGCGCGTCGTGGTCAAGGAGGTGTCGGTCGGCACGCTGAACGGTTTTGTCTTTGCCGCAATCATCGGAAGTGGAGCGGGATTTTGGTTCGACGACGCAAAACTCGGCGGCGTTCTTGCCACCGCGATGGTTTTCAACATGGTCTGGGCCGGTTTCGCTGGAATCGCCATA
Source organism: Asaia bogorensis (assembly GCA_945892765.1). Classification (GTDB taxonomy): domain Bacteria; phylum Pseudomonadota; class Alphaproteobacteria; order CACIAM-22H2; family CACIAM-22H2; genus SHVT01. The sequence goes on along the minus strand of CAMDDQ010000007.1, from coordinate 6,561 downwards.
CCGCTCGCCATCGACCGGTTCGATCTCGACCCAGCGGTCAGCGCGGGGCCGTTCCTGACCACGACGACCGACGTGCTTGGCTTTTTCTCGTTCCTCGGTTTGGCGACATGGCTGCTGCTGTGAACCGCTTGGATCGTCATTTCCTCCGGGGCTTCTTATTGCGGCCGGCTTTCTCCCCCTCCTTGCGTGCGCAAAATAATCTGCCGGCCAGATGAGCCGCAGCACGGTTCAGGTAGTTGCCGCACTCGAATCTCTGTCCATCGATCGTTACTGAGAGTTCGAATTCCTGCGGGCCGACTTCACGGATGTCTATCGAAGATTCAATCGGGCGGGCCATGGATTATCTTCCGCACTGACGAGCGGGCGGCTTAAGGCCACCGGACGGCATTGTCACGTTGTCGGCCTCCACCTAAATTCCCGAGGAGTTTTAGGGGCTCAGGTCAACGACCAGGCAATCATCTTCGGCAATCAAGACCTTAAGCACGCACTACCTCCCACCTGGACCCGCCCGTCGAACGAGTTTTAAGCCGGGTGCAAAGAAGAGAAAATAGTGAGGGTTGCGTGTCCCGGCAACGTTCTCAATGCTCAGCGAGGCCCGAGGTCGAAGGACCCCGGGCCTTGGTCGATTCCGATGGCAGCATCAGAATTGGTACGACGATCCGCGGCAATGTTGGCCGAGCCTCGGACGAGGCAATTGATCCAGAGTTAGGACGTGTTTGCCGGACGATCGCGCCGCGCAGACATGTTGTCTCGGTTTCTTGGCGGCGCTTGATCTGGATCAAGGAGAATATTTCATCGCGGCGCCATCGTTGCTGCAATGGAAAAGTTGCTTTCACCGCGGCTTCTCGACCGGGAGAGGATTGATCAGGCCTTTCCCCTCGTGCGCAATCTGGTGCCCAAACTCACGCTGGAGAGGTGGACGCGGTTCGCGCGCCCTCAGATCGTCTCCCGATCGTCGAAGTGGCCGCGTGGCTTGATGACGATTCAAAAAACCACCGGCGACATTCTCGGTCTCTTCGGCTTCGAAGTTCGCAGCACCCTCAACGAAGGTCGAGAACTCCGCCTTGACAACGTGTTAGTCCCGGACATTCCGGGGCGCGACTTGATCTGGATATCGATGATCGAGGCGGCGGAGCAAGTGGCGCGGGTGGATGGTTGCTTCGCCATTCGCGCGGAAATCGCTGACTATTGCGGGGTCGTCGGACGCGAGCGGGCATGGGCGATGTCGTCGCTCCGAACTTTCGGATATTCGGTTGAAGGCTTGCGTGCCATCAAGCGGCTGAGCGGCGACCGGGGCGGTGGATCGGTCCCGGAGAGTGACGACGGCGGCGAGAGCGTGTTCTTTAGTGGACCCAGGATTATCGAATCTCATGACGGGGCGAGAAAAGATTAGCGATGTCCCGGTTCAGTATCGCCAGGAACGGCCCAATTCAGTCGCAAGGTCTCGTTGCTCCCTGCGACACCTACGGCGTACGAGACCATACGGCCTGCGCATCGCTCCACGGCGACGAGCAAAGGCGGCTTGCCTCGATCATGACGACAATCGAGGTTGGGCCTCAGAGCGCCATTTTCAATGAAACTGACCCGGCGGACCATGTCTTCAACCTGACCGCCGGCTCGGTGAAGATATTCAAACTGCTTTCGGACGGCCGACGCGAGATCACGGGGTTCTTGTTCCCAGGAGATTTCCTAGGTCTGACCCACAATGAGGCTTATGCCTACAGCGCGGAGACGCTGACGACGTCCCGCCTGTGCCGGTTCCCCAGGCACAAGCTGGAGGCGTTGCTCGATGAGTTGCCAACGCTTGAGCGCCAATTGCTCGGCATGGCTTCGCACGAACTGGCGGCGGCGCAGGACCAGATGATGCTATTGGGCCGCAAATCGGCGCGAGAGCGAGTCGCGTCATTCCTGCTCCTGATGTCTGCAACGGCGGCTCGGCGGGGGAATGTCGAGAACACGGTGTCGTTGCCTATGAACCGCGGCGACATTGCCGATTACTTGGGCCTGACCGTGGAGACGATCAGCCGAACCCTGGGGCAGCTCAAGACCAAGGGGTTGATCCAGATGCCCAGCGAGAAGCAGATCCTGCTTGCGAAAAGAGACGCCCTACAGGAAATTTCCGGCTGACGTCGCCTGGTGCCCTACGGGCACGGCGCGGCGCCCACTGAGGAGCAGATTGCTAGGCCAGCCCCACAGCGGAATTGAGGACACGCGAATCTCAATATCATCGAACAGGGCAGCGATGCGGCGCAGTTCGGCCGAGGTCATCAAATTGAGGTTTGCCTCATCGGCGAAAAACGCCATGCCCAGTCCTCGCATCAAGGCGCGAAACGTCGTCTTGGGAAGCCAATGGACGAGCGGCAATACCGTATGAAATTCGACCGGGAACCAGCGGTTGGGCGTCGTGAGGAAAATGCTCTTACGCGCGACGCGAACACATTCCTTCGCCAGGCGGACCTGATTGTCGAATGAGCCGACATGTTCAAGAACCGCCGACGCATGGACGACGTCGAAGGTGTCGTTCTCGAACGGCAGATCGAGTCCGTTGGCGTTGACGAAACGCAAGCCTGGGTATTGAGTCTCCAGGAACGAGGCGTCGTCGGTTCCCACGGCCGTAATCTTGTCTTTGTGCGGGTACCAGGCCTCAAGGTAGTTCGACGATGTGTAGCTTCGATCCGATGAGACCCCGACATCTAGGATCGTGTCTTGTGCCGTGATTCCGGTGTCGTCGAGAAAACGGGCATAGATGTGCCGACGCTGATAAGTAGCCAGTCGGACAGGGAGGCTGTCGGGCCTGGCGACATTATATTGCCGGTTCGGCGTGCGACCGAGCACTAGGGACACTTACTCAATCTCGATCATGGCTCCCAGAAACGCGGTCAGGACCAACTGAAAGGCGATGGCGATCCCGGTCATGGACAGCGTGAGCACGCGCAGCAGTTCGCCGTATTCCAGTGGTCCAAATCCCGCCGAGACCCATTGAGCGATCGACCAGATCAAACCGCCGATGCCCGTCAGGAGGATGACAGCGGCACCAATAAGCACGCGTTCGAGCGTAAAGATGGCAAGTAGCCGACCAAGGGAGGGACTAGCGCGCAGGAAGCCGCGGGATACCGCGAAACGTTGTGCGATGACCGCGAAGGAAACGGCCTGCAACCCAATTAAGGTCGTGAACGCACCGACAACCAAGCTGTGAACGTCCAGCGCAACGCCCGGTGTCACGGCGAACGGGCCCGGCAGGAGGAGAAGGGACAGAAAAGCGCCGAATCCGATCAGGATCAAACCGGGGTAGAAAAACAGCCATCGCGGGCAAAACAACAAGAGAAAACGCAAATGGCGCCAACCGTCGCGCCATGTCCGCAGATGGGGCGGCCGAGACCGTCCATCCGGCGACAGCGTCGTTGGAACTTCCTCTATGGCATATCCGGCAATCGCCGCGCGCACCACCATTTCGCTCGCGAATTCCATTCCGGGCGAGACAAGACCAAGGGCCAGGATCCGCTCGCGCGCAAAGGCCCGTAGGCCGCAATGAAAGTCCCCGATGGGGACAAAGAAAAACATCCGACCGATAAAGCTCAAGACCGGGTTGCCCAAATATCGGTGCAGAAAAGGCATCGCCGAGGGTGCGATGCCGCCGCGAAACCGATTACCCATGACGAGGTCCGCGCCGGCGCGCAGGCGGGCAAGAAATTGGTCGAGCTTCCCAAAATCGTAACTGCCGTCGGAATCACCGATGACAACAAAGCGGCCGGATGCGGCTCGAATCCCAGCGATCAGGGCGGCCCCATAACCACGCGCGGGCACTCGCACCACCGTGGCCCCGCGATCTTCCGCGATCGCGATCGAGCCATCCGTGCTGCCATTGTCCGCGATCAGTACTTCCCCTTCCACCTTGCTTCTCGTGAGGAAGGCTCGGGCCTCGTCAATGCAACCCGCAAGGGTTTCCGCCTCGTTGAGGCAGGGCATCAGGATCGTCAGTTCGCGCATTCGGCATTTCTAACCTGTCCGGGAGCTTCAGAATAGTCCCGCCGGCCGGATCGACGGAGGGTCACTCGGTCAACGGGCTCGGCGTGAGATTGATCCATCGCATGCCGCGCCGAGACCGACTCAATAATATCGAGGAGCCGACGTCTTTTTTTGGGAAGGGGAGTTTCATGACCAAACCTCATTTTCACGCCGTCGTTTGGATTGATCACCGCGAGGCGCGCGTTTTCCATTTCAACGCAACCGACGTTGAACTGCTCGTCTTGCGCCCGGATCATCCGACCCGGCATATCCACCACAGAGCAAACTGCATCGGCAGTGGGCATGCCTCGGCCGACGCCGACTATCTGCAAGCGACCGCCGAGGCGATCGCTGACGCGGGTGAGGCTCTTATTACGGGGCCGGCGAACGCAAAAAAAGAGCTGATCAACCACATACATCACCACGTTCCGAAGCTCATGAACGTCATCGTCGGTGTCGAAACCGTCGATCATCCGAGCGACGCGCAACTTGTTGCGTATGCGAGGAAATACTTCGAGGCGACGGATCCGATGCTGCCGCAGAAGACCTGACATCATGGCGCCGCCGGCGTCCTCTCCGCACTATGCGCGATCCGTCCGGCACCTGCCCTGCCGCTTCGGTGGCGAAACAAGAAAAAAGCAATCAGGGCGGACGCTGATTTGGAAATTTATTTGAAACGGATAGAACAAATTAATGTCGTTTGTCGCGTTGAATAAATATTACCCAATAATCATATAAAGAAATGGACAGGGTGATTTTTGCCGCCGACCGAGCAATGTCACCAAAACGTAGCCTCGCCGCAAGTTCTTATGCCCACTGGCCTCAAGCGGCCCGGAAATGGCTTTGTCGTCCACGCGGCGCCTCGTGACGGAGATGGGACATGCTAACGAATAAGAGAATCGGCAAGTGGTGCTGGGCATTATCCGGCGAGGAAGGGCTGACCGCTGCAGCGGTCGGTCGGTCGGAGAGGGAAGGCTCTCGCCTTAGCGTGAAAGTAAAGCGCCGACATCTTGCCATGCTGGAAAAGCAGAAAAAGTTATCGGCTAGGGTCGCCACCCGTTTGCCCCACGGTTCCTCGGGTTGGTTGGGGTGATCGATGGAAAACGTCATCAGTCGAATGTTTGCCAGCCAGCGTGAGGAACTGCCGATGAGACACGATGACTACCACCTTCGAGGCTCATTTCTCCCGCGTGTCGCCTTTTGTTTGGCCCTCCTTGCGTTTCCGGGTCTCGCATCGGCGCAGGCCAATGTTGCGGCCATGCCCAAAAACGCCCATGCCGGTGGCTATGGCACTGGCTGGGAATGCGATTGGGGCCATCGCCTCACCGCTGGGGCCTGCCCAGCCGTTCGGCTGCCGGCGAACGCATTTCTGAACTCCTTCGGCGATGGGTGGGAGTGCAACAGGGGGTTCAAGGTCGCCGATGAGGCCTGCGCTGCAATCAAAGTGCCCCAAAACGCCCATCTGGCCAATTCTTCCTACGGTCGGGGATGGGAATGCATGCGTGGCTATCAGGCCGTCGGAGATGTCTGTTCCGCGATCAAGTTGCCGGCCAAGGCTTTCCTGACCGATTCCTCGATTGGCCGCGCCTGGCAGTGTGAACGGGGATATCGCGCCGCCGGCGAGACCTGCGCCGCGATCAAAGTGCCGGCAATGGGTTTCCTGTCGGATACTTCCGTACGGGAGCGGCTGGGAGTGTGAGAGGGGATATCGGACGGTGGATGACCGCTGCGCGGCGGTAAAGGTGCCGGCTCACGCATTTTTATCCGGTTCACATGACCGCGGATGGAAGTGTGATCGCGGATACGAATTGGTCGATGAGAGCTGCGTTGGTATCAAGATGCCGGAGAATGCTCACCTGACCTATTCCGGCGACGATTGGGAGTGCAACCGACCCTATACCCGGCAACGCGATCGGTGCGTCTAGACCGCGCGCGCGTGCCGCGTTTCTCCTCGATCGAGGTATTGGTCGAAGACGGCGCAGACCGTGCGCAACCAAGGGCGCGCCCGTGCCGGGACGGAGATATTTTCGTCCTCGATCTCGACAATTCCCTCGTTGAGCATCGCCCCGATTTTTTCGAGCTCCAGCCGAAAATGCCCGGCGGGCCGAGCAAACTGGGCACGCATCGCGTCCAGGTCCACGGTTAGGTCGCACATCAACCGCTCGATAACCGCCCGCCGCAGGCGATCTTCATCGTTCAACGCCATGCCCCGCGCCGTCGGCAGGCGTCCTTCAGATAGGGCCGCGCCATAGTCGCGCATGGGTGTCGCGTTCTGCACGTAACCCTGCGGCGTTGCACCGATGGCCGAGGCGCCGAACCCGATAAGGACGGTCGCATTATCCGTCGTATACCCTTGGAAGTTGCGATGGAGTCGTCCCTCGCGCTGGGCTCTGGCTAACGCGTCATTCTCTCGGGCGAAGTGATCGATGTAAAATCGCATCCAACACTGACCCCACCCCAAATGCTTCCCAACACATTGATCTGGTTGTGAAAGATTGCGATTGAGGGGGTCGCGTGACGCGCCCAATCGTGACCCCTCTCAGAATGACGATCACG
>CAMDDQ010000006.1 GCA_945892765.1 Asaia bogorensis | reverse complement strand
CGCCATCGCCGCCACGGTCGGGTTGATGATTTCGTCCATCACCCGCTTTTCCAATGCAGGCGTCATGATCGGGGCCGGCGAATAGGCGCCCATGCCGCCGGTATTGGGTCCGCGCTCCCCGTCGAGCACGGCCTTGTGGTCCTGGGCCGTGGCTAGGGGCAACGCGAATTCGCCATCAACCAGGCAGTGAAAGCTGCATTCCTCGCCGGTTAGAACCTCCTCGAGCAGGACTTCCTCCCCGGCGGCGCCGAAGCGGCGTTCGGTCAGACACGAATCGATGGCAGCGCAGGCCTCGGCAACGCTGCGGGCCACGGTCACGCCCTTGCCGGCGGCGAGTCCGTCGGCCTTGACTACGATCGGCGCGCCATGAACGCGGACATGGGCCTTGGCTTTTTCGGCGTCGCGGAAGCGGTGGTAACGCGCGGTCGGGATGTTGTGCTTGGCGCACAAATCCTTCATGAAGCCCTTGGACCCCTCCAGGGCCGCCGCGGCTTGTGTCGGGCCAAAGGCCATGATTCCCGCGCCTTCAAGCCGATCGACGAGCCCCTCGACCAGCGGCGCCTCGGGCCCGACAACCACGAATTCAATGGCCTGTTTGCGGCAGAAATCGACGATGGCGTCGATGTCGCCGGCCGCGATCGGCACACATTCGGTCTCTGCGGCGATGCCGGCATTGCCGGGGGCGCAATAGAGCTTGTCACACAGGGGAGACGCCGCGATGGCCCAACACAGGGCGTGTTCGCGCCCGCCCGATCCTACGACCAATATCTTCATGCCGATTTCGACGCCATAAACGGTGGGTGCGGCCTTTGTGGGAGACGGCCGGTCTTGTATCATATTTCAAAGGCAATGACCGCAACCCTGCCCGCCGCCGAGGCTCCGCGCAACCTCCCCGAATTTTCGGTGAGCGAGTTGTCGGCCGCGCTCAAGCGCACGCTTGAGGACGCTTTTGCTTGGGTGCGTGTGCGCGGGGAAGTCTCGGGCGTGAAGCGCCACACTTCGGGCCACGTCTATTTTGCCCTAAAGGACGCCGATTCCGTGCTCGACGCCGTCTGTTGGCGCGGCACCGTTCAACGGTTGTCGATTGTGCCCGAGGACGGCATGGAAGTAGTGGCGAGCGGGCGTATCACCACGTATGGCAGCCGCTCGAAATATCAGCTCGTGGTCGAGTCGGTCGAACTGGCGGGCCGGGGCGCCCTGCTGCGAGTCCTCGAAGAACGCAAACAACGCCTCGCGGCAGAGGGGCTGTTCGCTGCCGAACGCAAACGGAAGCTGCCCTATTTGCCCGAAATCATCGGCATCATCACCTCCCCCTCCGGTGCGGTGATCCGCGACATTTTGCACCGCCTCGCCGACCGTTTCCCGCGCCGGGTTCTGTTGTGGCCGGTGGCGGTGCAGGGAGAGGGAGCGGCGGCACAGTTGGCGGCTGCCATCGCTGGCTTCAATCGGTTGATTGTCGGCGGTTCGCCGCCCCGACCGGATCTGCTGATCGTGGCGCGCGGCGGCGGCAGCCTCGAAGACCTCATGGCCTTCAATGAAGAAATCGTCGTGCGCGCCGCCGCCGCCTCGCTCATCCCCCTGATTTCGGCGGTGGGTCACGAAACCGATTCGACGCTGATCGACTTTGCCTCCGACCGGCGCGCGCCGACGCCCAGCGCGGCGGCGGAAATGGCGGTGCCGGTGCGCGCCGATTTGGCCGCGGAAATCGGCGATTTCGACCGCCGCCTGATCGGTGCGCTCAATCGCGGGCTCGGCGAAAGGAGGCTTACCCTCGACGGGCTGGAACGCGGCCTCGGCGATCCCAGGCGGCTGGTCGACGAAAACGCGCAGCGGCTGGACGACCGCGGTGAAAGGCTCCGCCTTGCGGTCGACAATTTCCTGGCTCGGCGCAGGGACGCGGTCGCGCGGCACAGCGCGCGCCTCCCCGGCCCGCACCAGCAATGGGCCGCCGCCGCGGCGCGGCTCGCGGCCGAGTCGCGGGCGTTGGCGCAGACCGGCCGCGGCCGGTTGCGCGAGGCCGCCATGCGGCTACCTCCCGAACTCGGGCAGCGCCTGCGCGACGCCGTGGCCCGTTCGATCGGCGAAAGCCGGGCGAGGTTGGACGGTATGGCGCAGCTCTTGGAAGGCATGTCGTACGAACGTGTGCTCGACCGCGGCTTTGTGTTGGCACGCGACAAACAAGACCGGCCGCTGGCATTGGCCGCGGAAGCGCGCGATGCCGGCGACATCATCCTGCAATTCCGCGACGGCGAGATCGCCGCCACGGTCACGCCCCAGACCCCGCGCGTGCGCCGCCGCGGCGGGAAACAACCGACCTCCGACGACTAAAAGGTGCTGTTGTGACAATAACCAAATTCGGGATGGCGGCGCTGGCCGTCGCATCGTGGGTGGCGGCGTCCGCGCTTGCGGCACCGCTCGTGGAATTCAAGGGCGAATTTGTCCAGGGCGGCCTGGTCGTGGGCCGGACGCAGCCGGGTTCCTCGGTAACCTTCGATGGCCGCATATTGAGTGTCTCGGCCGACGGATATTTTGCCTTTGGCTTCTCGCGCGATTCCAAACTGACGGCGTCATTTGTCATCGTGTCGCCCGATGGCAGCCGGGACAGCCAAACGCTCAAGATCAATAAGCGTACATATGATATCCGCCGCGTTAACGGATTGCCGCAAAACACCGTGACGCCGGATCCAGTGGAGCTTGCCCGCATCGCCGATGACGCCAGACACGTCGCGGCCGTGAGGGTGGTCGACAGCCCGCTTCTGGCCTTCACCAAGGGTTTTTCGTGGCCGGTTCTGGGGCCCATTTCCGGGGTCTATGGGAGCCAGAGTATCCTTAATGGCGAGGCGCGGTCACCACATCTGGCCGTCGACATCGCCGCCCCCGAGGGCGCGGAGATCACGGCGCCCGCCGACGGCATCGTGACCTTCGCCCATGAGGATTTGTTGCTCACCGGCCGCACGATGATTCTCGACCACGGCCACGGTATCGCCACGACCTATAGCCATATGAGCGCCATGTCGGCAAAGGTCGGCGACCGGGTCAAAAAAGGTGAACTCATCGGCAAGGTCGGCAAGACCGGGCGGGTGACCGGGCCGCATTTGCACTGGGGCCTGAGTTGGTTTTCCACGGCGCTCGATGCCCAGCTTGTGGTGCCGCCGATGCCGAAGTGATTTTAATATCAGATTTTATAATAATTGATATTATGAAGCCCGCGAACCAACGACACGGGCTTGGGCATGGTGGCGGACCCGATTGGCGAGATGGCCGCGGAGCGATTTCGCGGCCCGGCGGACAGTCCGGGGTTTCTTCTGTGGCAGGGGGCCAATCGTTGGCAGCGCCGCCTAAACGCGGCATTGAGACCGCTCGGCCTCACTCATGTTCAGTTCGTCCTTTTGGCGGTGCTTGCCCACCAGGGCGGTCCCGCGACGCAAGTGGCGCTGGCGCGGCTTTGCGGGATCGATCCGATGACGGCGTCGGTGGTGTTGCGCGGGCTGGAGCGCCGCGGTCTGGTGGCACGAACGATCCACGCGGAAGATTCTCGGGCCAAGGCCATCGTGTTGAACGCGGCCGGCGGCGAGGCCCTGCGCCGGGCCTTGCCGATGGTCGAAAAGGAGGATGTGGCGTTCTTCGCGGCGTTGGGCACGGACGTCCCGGCCTTTACCGCCGCCCTTGGCCGGCTCGGCGGGATGCGCGCCCGCATCCGGCTGCGACCGGCGCGCGACGCGGCGCCCCAAAATACCTGAAAGACTCGGGTCGGCGCGGGCCGAAGCCACGCGCCGAGATGAGTAGTGCTAGGCGCGCCCGGCGGGCGAGGTTGCCTTCGCGGCGTCTTTGCCAGCGGCGGCGGGCCGCTCCTGGATGATGCCCTTGTCCTTGAGCTGCTTCACCAGGTTCTGCATGGCGGCAAAGCCTTGCAGAAAAGCTTCCGGCGGCATCACGACCTGACCCAGATGTTCGCGCTCGACGCGGCCGTCCTTGTTCTTCTTAGTCGGCGACAGCACCACGATCTCCATGCGGACCATGCTGCCCACAAAGGCGATGTTACCGAAGCCGTCGCAGAATGTCGGATCGTTCATGATTTCTATCTCCATGCCGAAAATGGCGTTGGCGCCCACCTTGGGCGAGCAACGCAAACAGCGCGGCTGTGGACCCTATCGCGGCGCATTTGGCAATCGAAAACCGCGAGATTCCCCTACCGACTTTCGCCGGATTGGAGCGGGCGTCTCAAAGAACGGCGTAACGCGCATGGGCGGCGCGTTCGATCGCCACAGCCGTTAGCCTCTCAACGCCCAGACGCTGCCTGACCAGATCAAGCATCCGCAACTCCGTGTGCGGAAATTTGCCGTCGGCCGCGGCGATGTCGCAGGCGAGTGCGTAGGCGGTCTCGCGCAAGCGTTCCGGCAGCGCCGCCTTAATCATGGAGAGCGTGAGTTCGAGCCCGTCCTCCGTCGAAATCATGACCGCGCATTCCTTGGCGGTATCCGTCAGCCGATCGAGATCGAAGCCGGCGAAAATCGGGAGGAGGCGCACGGCGTCCCCGATGCGGCGAAGCTCTGGCGCTTTCATTTCCCGATCCGAGGCCGACACCATGACCATCACACAGATAAGCGCGGCGTGGGGACCGATCGTCTTTGCATTGTTCATGGTTGGCGAATGTAAGGCGCTTTCGCCGATCGTCAAGGCCGAGCCGTGCCGGGCCCGCGCCCCTGGCCACCCACACGGAGAAATTCGCGGGTGATATCGAGCGCCTGGGCTAGCCCGACGCGCTGGATCTCGACTCCCGCGGGGAATGCCTTGGCCAGCCGCGAGGGCAGGCGCGAATCGAGAAGGACAAAGACCCCGAAATCGTCGGCGCGCCGGACTAACCTTCCGAAGGCCTGTTTCAGGCGCAGCCGCGCTATCATGTCGTCATAGGCGCTGCCGCCGAAAGCGCCCTTGCGGGCACGGTGGAGTATGTCCGGGCGCGGCCAGGGCACGCGGTCGAACACGATCAGGCGAAGGCTGCGGCCGGGCACGTCGACGCCGTCGCGGACGGCGTCGGTGCCAAGCAGGCAGGAATCTTCCTCGGCCCGGAAAATATCGATGAGCGTCGCCGTATTCATGGCGTCGACGTGCTGGGCGAATAACTTGAGGCCGGCCGCGTCGAGCGGACGCGCGATGCGCTCATGGACCGCGCGCAGGCGGCTGATCGCGGTGAACAAACCCAAGCCGCCCCCGCCCGAGGCAAACAGGAATTCGCGGTAGGCAGCCGCCGTCTGATCAATGTCGTCGCGCCGGAGGTCGTTGACGACGATCACTCGGGTCAAGGCGGCGTAGTCAAAGGGCGAAGCATGGCTGGCCCGAATTGCCTCCGGCAAATGCCGTGCGCCGGTCCGAATTTCGGCCGCCTTCCAATCGGCCTCGATGTCCCCGGTTCCATCGGTCAGCGTGGCAGAGGTCACCAGCAAGCCCTGCGCCGGCCGCGCAACGCCGACGGCGAAAGGAGCGGTCGGATCGAGCCAATGCCGATGCATCCCGACATCGACCTCGCGCCCATCGATCCGATCGATGGCGAACCAGTCGACAAATTCCGGCGGCGCCGGGTGGCCGATGGACTTTAGCATCGCGCGCCAGCCTTCGATTGTGGCGTCTGCCCGCCGCAAGAGCCCGCGGCTGATCGCCTCGATGCGCTGGCGCGTGGCGCTGTCCAAAGTCGCGGATTCGGCATCCAACTTCGCCGCGAGACATTCTGCCAGCCGGCGCAGCGGCTCGGCAAGTCCGGCCAGGGCCCTTTCGAGGTTGGCCGCGGCCGCCTCGACACCCGGGATGGGCGGCATCGTACCGGCCTCCAGGCCGTAACCCTCATCACCCGTGCCAGTGCGGGCCAACACTTGGTGGCGCACCAGCGCGAGGAAAGTTTCGGCGGGTCCGATCTGATTGTTGGCCGAGAGCCGCGCGCCCCAGCTATCGCCGGGTAGTCCGCGGGCGGCTATCAAGGCCGCCTCTAGCGCCGCTTCCCCGGCTTGGTTCCCCACGACCAGATCACCGACTCGCAGCTTGAGGCCACGTGTCCGGCTACGGCTGCGGCCCTCGGCGCCGAGTACCCAGCGGCGCAGGTCCGCGGCTTCCTGGCCCGACAGCAGGCCCGCAAACGCGGCGTCGGCGGCATCGAAGACGTGATGGCCCTCGTCGAAGATGTAACGGCTCGGCAGTCTCGTGTCGTCGACTCCGCCCAGCGCGGCCTGGACCATCACCAAGGCGTGATTGGCGACCACGATGTCGGCGCGGCGGGCGCGCCGCACGCTGCGTTCGATGAAACATTTGTGAAAATGGGAGCACGCGGAATAGATGCATTCGCCGCGACGATCGGCGAGCCCGAGCGTGCGGCCGCGGCCGAGGATATCGGCGAGCCAGGCTGGGTAATCGCCGCCGGTCATGTCGCCGTCGCGCGAGCGCGCCGCCCACCGCGCCATCAGGCCGAGCGCGGTGGCGTCCTGCGGCCGTGTCGTCAGCCCGGCCGCCGCCTCTTCGAGATTGAGTAGACACAGGTAATTTTCCCGGCCCTTGCGAATGACGACGCGCCTCGCTTTTTCCACCGGGTCGGGCACCAGGCGATCGATTTCGCGATCGATTTGGTGTTGGAGATTGCGGGTATAGGTGCTGATCCAGACCGGTGCGCGATTTTTCTCCGCCCACAACGTCGCAGCGGCCAGGTAGCCGAGCGTTTTCCCGATTCCCGTTCCCGCCTCGGCCAGCACGAGTCGGGGATGGTCGCGGGAGTCGCGCGGACGGAAGGCCAGCGACACGGCCGACGCGTAATCGGCCTGCTGTGGTCGATCTTCGGCATCGGCGCCCAGCATCTGACGGAGCCGTTCGCGGGCCTCGCCCGGCTCGATGGGGATGTCGCCGGCCGGCGGGTCGGGCGCATAGTCGGACCATTCGCCCAGACGCCGCCAGACTCCGAGCGCGGCGGCCGAAAGATCCGTCTTGTAGGCGTGCGGGTCGTCGCCCAAAGCCGCGAGCACGAACCGACCCCAGGGCCAGCCGCCCCGCGTCATGATGCGCGCGATACCGATGGCATCGTTGTCGATATCGCCGTCGGCGAGTTCACGCAGCAGGTATTCGGCCGCTTGCGGCAACGACGACACTTCGCTCGCAGCGGCGCGCGGCGATCTCAAGGCAAGGGCATCGGCGATCCCGCGCGCGGTCGGCAGGCAGAAACGAGCGGGCCGAACGAAGGCGAAAAGCTCCAACACATCGTAGGCGGGGAAACGGTCGGTGCCGAGCCGTCGCGCGGTCGCGGGCGCATGGCACAGAATCGGCGGCGTGGCGCGCGCCCGCAGGGCGGCATCGGCGTGGCGCAAGCGCAGCACTTCGCCATCGGCGGTTAGCCATTGGCAATCCGCGGCGCCGGCGACCAGGGCCGGTGCGTCGGGGAAGCGGAGAAGGGAGGAGCGGGGCGGCGTTTGCATCGGACCGGGGGGACTATAGGGCTGGGCCAAGGGCGCGGCGACTGCCTGTACCGATGTCGGATCACGACCCGCGTCCAGGCCGCGCGCCGGTTGCGCGGAACGCCGCGAGCGAGTACTAGGGTCCGACATGTCGTCGCCCGCGCCCATGTCCGATTCCCCGCGCGATTTGGCCCTACAGGCCAGAGCGTGGCCATTCGAGGAGGCGCGCAAGCTGTTGGCCCGCGCCGAAAGCGCCGCCAAGGGCTACGTGTTATTCGAGACCGGGTACGGCCCGTCCGGCCTGCCACATATCGGGACGTTCGGCGAAGTCGTGCGTACGACGATGGTTCGCCAGGCGTTTCGCCGCTTATCCGACATCCCGACGAAATTGTTCGCCTTCTCCGACGATATGGACGGCCTTCGGCGGGTGCCCGATAACGTCCCCAATCGGGACATGATGGAAGCTCATCTGGGCAAGCCGCTGACCTCGATCCCCGATCCCTTCGGCACCCATGAAAGTTTCGGTCATCACAACAACGCGCGCCTGCGCGCTTTCCTCGACAGATTTGGGTTCGACTATGAATTCAGAAGCGCCACCGATTGTTATCGGATGGGGCTTTTCGACGACACGCTTCGCGCCATCCTGAACCGCTATGACGACGTCATGGCGGTCATGTTGCCGACGCTGGGTCCGGAACGCCGCGCCACTTACAGCCCATTTCTCCCGGTCTGCCCGCGCACCGGCCGGGTGCTGCAGGTGCCAATCGTCGCCCGCAACCCGGACGCCGGCACAGTTTCATATCTCGACGAAAACGGCCGCGTCGTCGAACGGCCCGTCACCGGCGGCCATTGCAAGCTGCAATGGAAGGTGGACTGGGCGATGCGCTGGGTGGCGCTCGGCGTCGATTACGAGATGTCGGGCAAGGACCTCATCGATTCGGTCACGCTGTCCGGACGCATCTGTCGCATACTGGGCAGCAAGCCGCCCGAGGGGTTCACTTACGAACTTTTTCTCGACGAGCTGGGCGAAAAAATCTCGAAGTCAAAGGGCAACGGGATCACCGTCGATGAATGGCTGCGTTATGCGCCGCCCGAGAGCCTGTCTCTTTTCATGTACCAACAGCCGCGCCGGGCGAAGCGGCTCCATTTCGACGTCATCCCGCGCCAGGTCGACGATTACCTGAGCCTGCTCGAAAAGCAGGCGAAGCAAACGCCGGCGGAGCGGCTCGAAAACCCGGCTTGGCATATTCATGACGGGAAGCCGCCCGCAGAGTCCCTGCATCTGTCCTTTGGTATTCTGCTCAACCTCGCCAGTGTCACCAATGCCGAAGACAAGACGGTTCTCTGGGGCTTCATCAGCCGTTATGCGCCGACGGCCGCGCCGGCCACCTCGCCGGTTCTCGATCGGCTCGTCAATCACGCCATTGCCTATTACCGGGATTTCGTGAAGCCGAAGCGGCGCCATCGGGCGCCGACGGCGATCGAGCGGGTGGCGCTCGCCGATCTGGCCGACGCCCTGGGGCGGTTGCCCACGGGTGCCAGCGCCGAGACGGTGCAGACCGAAGTCTACGAAGTCGGCAAGCGCCATACGTTTCCCGATTTGAAGTCCTGGTTTCTCGCCTTATACGAGACCTTGTTCGGCCAAAGCGAAGGCCCGCGCATGGGCACCTTCATCGCCCTGTTCGGGGTCGCCGAAACCATCGCCCTCATTCGGAAGACATTGGCGGCCGAATAGTCCTCCGCCGCCCCTGACACCGCGTTGCAGCATTTTTGTGCACTGCACAAGAAATACTTGATCATCGGGTATGGGGCTGGCATATTCCCGATATGCTGCGCTGCAACATAGACTTTCCCCAGCATAGCAGCGCCAAGAGAGACACGCCCCCTTTTCCGCCCCTTATGTAAGGAGAATTTTCCGATGCCGGCCAAGAACACCACCCAAACTGCCTTCGACCCAGCGATTTTGACCGTCACGGTGAAGGAGCAAGTCGAAAAGGCCACAGCCGCTGCCACCAAGGGTTTTGGCGACCTGAAAGCGATGACCGAAGCCAATGTTAATGCCGCGATGAAATCGAGCTCGGTCATGGCCAAGGGCTTCGAGGTGATCGGCCGTCAAGTCGCCGCCCTCGCTCAGGCCAATGTCGAGTCCGCTCTCGCGACCGCGCAGAAATTGGCGTCGTGCAAGAATTTTCAGGAAGCCACCGAAGTGCAGACTGCGTTTACGAAAAGCGCCATCGACACCTGGCGCGCCGAAGGCACGAAACTCAGCGAGATTGGCACGAAGATGTCGACCGAGGCTCTTCAGCCGTTGAGCGCTCGCTTCGCCCAAATGATCGAAAAGGCGGGCAAACCCGCCAACTTCTAACCCGTTTTCCCAAGGCGGTCCGGACCGATTGGGAAGGTTAGAGCCGAGGGGTTATCGCGTGGAGTGCAAAACCGACGGCCCGGGGCCAAACTCCCCGGGCCGTCGCGTTTTGACCCCGGCCGCGGCGCTATTGGATGATCCAGATGATGCGGTGAATGAACACGACATCATCGCCTGTCAGAATGCGTGGCGCTCCACTTAAGTCCAACGGCAGCAGCTCAACCCTGCGGACGTTGCGCCTGACGAGTTGTTTAGCCAGCACTTCGCCTGAGGTCGTTTTGACGACAACGCGATCACCACGCCGCGGGCTGGCCGTGGGTGATACGACGATCGTATCGCCGGACCGGCAAACCGGAGCCAAGCCGTCGCCGGCGATCTCGATCGCGTAAAGGTGGGGGGCGCCGAGATCGGAAAACGCCAAGTGGTCCCACCTTTGGCCAGCGGGGTGGCCCGAATCGTCGAAATATCCGACCACACCGGCCTTGGCGAGGCCGACAACCGGAATGCGCCGATGAAAAGGCATCGCCGGTTCGTCGCCTGCGGTGATCGCCGCGACTAATTCGGTCATGGATGCGCCCGTGGCTTCGAGGATTTTGGCGATGCTCTCAGTCGTGGGCCACCGCGGTCGCCCGTCACGGGCGACCCGCTTGCTGCGGTTGAAGGCGGTTGGATCGAGTCTCGCCCGTCGCGCCAGCCCAGACGGAGAGAAGCCGTGTCTCTCGGCCAGCAAATCGATGGCGCGCCAGATGTCGGCATGCCGAAGCATGGGCAATTAGTCCCACAAATTTGTCCCGACCGCATCACGAACACTGGCCTTGAACGGAAATGTGACTTGGGCAAGGGTGGGTTCGAGGAACGGGAGCGCATGGCCAATCGCCGCATTTTTCATGTCTGCCGATGGGACGAATGGCGGGCCGCGGAAGCGGCTGGCATTTATGCCGGTTCCTCCCAAGATCGCGCCGACGGCTTCATCCATTTTTCAACCGGCGCGCAGCTTTCCGCTAGCGTGGCCAAACACCGCGACGGCCAGACCGGCCTCGTGCTTCTGACCGTGGACGCGGACCGGCTTGGCGATGCGCTGAAATGGGAGCCGGCGCGGGGCGGCGCCCTTTTCCCCCATCTCTATGGCGGATTGCCCCTTTCCGCCGTGATCAGGACCGACGATTTGCCGGTCGACCGGGATGGCGGCCATGCCATACCCCCATGGGCCGGCGGCGACCTGGATGGCTAATCGGCTCCGGCATCGTTGCGCTTGTGCGCCCCCGGCTTTTCCCACACACTGCGGCCCCGGTTCACAACCTTCGACTCCACCGCCCGAACCGCTTTTTCCATGCCATTGCACCATCATCTGCTGATTGCGCCGTCCTACGCGGTGGTCGCGGCCATTCTGGCGGTGGCGCTGCCCTACAATTTTCCCGCGCTCGAACCCGGCGATTCGCTGTTGCTCGGCGGTGAAGTTCTCCTGGGTTGCGGCCCGGTTCACGGCCTTTTGGCCGGGTTGGGAATCGGCCGGCTGGAATCAGAGGTGGCGTGGCTGCGGCTGCGTTTTGCCGAACTCGCCGACGAACTTGCCCGAGCGCGGAACGAGAGCCGCCTTATCCTGGAAGCTATCGAATCCTCCAGCCGCGTTCGTCAGGGGCAAACCGCCAATATCGGCAAGGTCATGGACGAAGTCCGGCTTCTGCAGGGCCTCGTCAAGCAATATTCCGAGCGGCATAAATCTCTGGGCGGTCGCGCGCAGCCGGCGCCACCGGGCGAGATGCCCCGCCGATGACGCCGGCCGCCGCTCCGTCGGCCACGAGTCGTGCGGCACCCGTGCGTTATATGACGGGAATCGACGACGCCACCGTGCTCGACATCGTGCGCGAGGCGTTGCGGGCCGACGACATTGACCTGTACCTCCAGCCAATCGTCAGCCTGCCCCAGCGCAAACGGCGGTATTACGAGTGTTTCTCGCGCATTCGCGCTGGCGACGATTCCGTCGTGATGCCCGAGCAATATATCGGCGTCGCCGAACGCGAAGGCTTGATCGGGACCATCGACAACATGTTGCTGTTCCGCTGCATCCAGCTCGTGCGGCGTGTCCAAAGGAAAAATCAGAATCTCGGCTTTTTCTGTAACATCTCGCAGCACACCCTGGCCGATACCGGGTTTTTCCGCGACTTCCTCGCCTTCCTGTCCGACAATGCCGACCTCGCGGCCAACCTCTCCTTCGAGTTTGCGCAATCGAGCGTTGACCGGCTCGGCGAGACGGCCGCGCGTCATCTCGAAAAGCTGGCCGATGTCGGCTTCGGCTTTTCGATGGATCAAGTCGCGAGCCTCGATCTCGATTTTTCCGATCTCGCCGATCGCCATTTTCACTTCGTCAAGATCGGCGCGGCTCGGCTGATCGAACAGGCGGGGGGTGAGGGCGGCGAGGGCAAAGTGCAGGCGCTGAAGGCGGCCCTCGATCGTCACGGCATCGATTTGATCGTAGAGAAGGTCGAGTCCGAAAAGACGCTCGTTGAGCTGCTCGATTTTCAAATCGACTTCGGCCAGGGCTACTTGTTCGGCAAACCGCGAGTCTCCAAGGAATAAATCCGTTCGTGACGAGCGCCAGCACCGTTCCCGCGATTGACGGCCTGGCCGCGATCGCGGACCGCTATGACGGCTTTATCCTCGATTTGTGGGGATGCCTCCATGACGGCCTCAGTCCCTACCCAGGCACCACCGATGCCCTGAGGCGATTGCGGGCGTTGAGAAAGCGCGTCGTCATCCTTTCGAACGCGCCGCGGCGCGCGGCTGTGGTCTCCGCGACGATGGCGGCGATGGGGCTGACCGACGATCTTTACGATGAGGTTTTGTCCTCTGGCGAGGAGGCGTGGCTCGCCATTGAAGCGCGGCGCGAGCCCTTTCACGCGGCTCTCGGACGGCGCTGTCTGCTGATTGGGCCGGAACGTGATCGCGGCATGGTCGAAGGCAACGGCTTGGAACCGGTCGCATCTGTCGGCGCCGCCGATTTTATCCTCGTCACCGGCCCCCGCTTGGATGGAATGAGTGTCGCCGACCACGAAGTAGAGCTGGCCGATGCGAAGGCGCGGGACCTCAAGATGCTCTGCGCCAATCCCGATTTCGAAGTCATGAAGGGCGCCACGCGCCTAGTCTGCGCCGGCGCCCTCGCCCTAAAGTACGAACAGCTTGGCGGGGTCGTCCGCTATCACGGCAAGCCTTATCCGTCGATCTATGCCCTTTGCCTGGGGCGCCTGGCGATTTCCGATCGGCGGCGCGTGCTTGCGATCGGCGATGCCCTGCGCACGGACATTGCCGGGGCGGCGAGCGGTGGAATCGATTCCGCGTTCATCCCCGGTGGCATCCACGGCCCGCAACTAGGCGTTTCAATGGGGGAACTGCCGGAGCCCGCGCGTCTTGGGCGCCTTTACGGCGGCTCCGGTACCAGCCCGAGCCTAACGCTTACCGCTTTCCGGTGGTGAGGTCAGTGATCGCCGCCGTGAAGAATGAGGTCTCGGACTCCCGTTTCATAGGTTAGGCCTTCAGGCGTCATCACGGCCGATTCCGGGAATTTCGATTTCAACAAACCCTTGCGTTCGAGCGCGATCCACGGCGCCTCCAAGGCCAGCCCGGTGGCATCGCTGGCGTGAACCATGCGATGGCCGACATGGAAATGATCGCCATGGGGATGCGGCAAGTAGCGCACGGTTACGGTACCATCACTCTCGGCGGTGCCGTGATCGGGAAGCTGTGCCAACTCCTGAAGCAGCGCCAGGGTCTTGAGCTGCAACGCGTTCAGGCTGAGGGGATTGATTTTCTTGGGCATTGTTGGCTTCCGAGTTTAGGCGGTACCGCCACTCATAACGGAAAACATGCGCTGGCAATAGAGGCGTGCGGCCAATTTGGCTTCGATGGGTTAATCTGCGCGGCCGCGGGTGGCGTACAAGGGCAGAAGAGCGTCAAGGAGGCGCCGCGCGACGATGGGCAAAGTCTACCGCCGAAGCTGGGTTTGGCATTTCGATCAGCCGCCGGAAAAGATCTGGCCGGTCTTTGCCGATACCGCGCGTTTCAACGAAGCCGCGGGAACGCCGCCTTATCGGATGGAGGAAATCCCGTGCCCGGATCGGGCGCATCGAGCTGGAATGGGAAGAACGGCCCTATCAATGGGCGCGCAATAAGAACTGCAGCCAACGACGCCTGTTCCGCAAAGGGCCGTTCAAGACCTTCGGTCCATCTTTGACCCTCGAAGCCGAAGGCCAAGGCTGCAAGGCCACTTATGTCCTCGAGGGCGAAGCCGCCAATCTGTTCGGCACCCTCTTGTTCCGGTTGGGCTTCCTGGATCGAGCCGGCAGGATCATCGAGCGGCTCGCCCGTAACGCCGTCGCCTTCATTGGCGGCACCCGGGACCAGCCGTTCGACACCACGCCGCATCTCGCCGAAGGCGCCGTCGAACGTGTTGACGGCATGGTGGCCGCGATCGAGGCGACGCCCTTTGGGCAGGGCCTCGCGCGCCGGCTTGCCGATCACCTTCTGACCGCGCAGGAAGTGGACATAACGCGTATCCGCCCGTTGGCGCTCGCTGGACAATGGAAGGTCTCCAGCCGCCACCTCATCGAACTGTGCCTCGCGGCGGTGAAGGCGGGGATGCTTGAATTGCGCTGGGACCTGTTGTGCCCGCGCTGTCGCGGTGGCAAGGAATCGGCATCCACGCTGGCCGCGCTTCCGAACGGGGCGCACTGCCATTCCTGCAACATCGACTACGAGCGGGAATTCGATCACAACGTCGAAATCACCTTTCATCCCTCGCCTCAGGTACGGCATTTGACCCAGGGCGAATTTTGCCTATCCGGTCCGATGACAACACCCCATGTCGTGCTTCAGCAGATCATGGCGCCCGGGCAGAAACGCACCGTGCCCGCCGATCTGGCGCATGGCGACTACCGGCTGCGCATGCTGGGACCAAGCGGCGCGTCGGACATCTTCTTTGGGACCGAGGCGTTCCCGACGATCATCGCCGAGCCGCAACGAGTCGTCTGCGGGAATCCGGCAAATCCAGGGCTCGTGAACATCGAAAACCGGTCGGGGAGCGAAGCCACGATCGTCGTGGAATCGCGCGATTGGGTGTTGGATGCCCTGACGGCGCACCGGGTCACGGCGATGCAGGCGTTTCGCGATCAATTTTCGGCCGAGATCCTGCGCCCCGGAGACGAGGTGGCGATCTCGCAAATCACGTTGATGTTCACGGATTTGCAGGGCTCGACGGCGCTTTACACCCGCATCGGGGACGCCGCGGCGTATCATCTGGTGCGCGAGCATTTCGCTTTCCTCGCCGAGGCCGTGCGCGCCAACAACGGTGCCATCGTCAAGACCATCGGCGACGCCGTGATGGCGGCTTTCGTGCAGCCGGCCGATGCCCTGCGCGCCGCGTTCGACGTTCAGCGCAATGTCGCCCAGTTCAACGCGACCAATGCTGCGGCGCATGGCGCCGAAACCATCGTCATCAAGCTGGGCCTACACGGCGGCGCCTTTATCGCCGTCACGCTCAATGATCGCATGGATTATTTCGGCTCGACCGTGAACCTGGCGGCGCGGCTCCAAGGCGAAAGCCTGGGCGGGGAAATCGTGATGTCGGAATCGCTGGCCCGGGACCCCGCTGTGGCAAAACTTGTCGCCGGTCTGTCGGTCATCGGGCAGACCGTTCCGGTCAAAGGGCTCGACAAGCCGGTTTCGTTCGTCCTCCTCACCGCCGAAGCTCTGCGCAAGGCTCCCGCCTGACCCTCCTCGGTCATCAGACAGCGGGATAGACTTGAGTTCAGGCAATAAGTTATTGTGCATTTTCCATACGATGCATGAGCTTTTTGCGGCGGAATCTTCGATGGCTGAATTCAAGAAGCCGACAATCGAGGAATGGGCCCGGCTTGCAGGCGCCGGTCTGACCGGCGTGGCGCCGGAGACGCTGGCGCGCGCCGCGCGCGACGGAATTTCGCTGAAGGCCGTGTATACGGAGGCCGATCTCGAAGCCATCGACCATCTCGGTGGAATGCCGGGGTTTCCACCGTTCCTGCGCGGGCCTTATGCGACGATGTACACAAGCCGCCCGTGGACGGTACGCCAATACGCCGGCTTTTCAACGGCCGAGGATTCCAACGCTTTCTACAAGGAAGGACTGAAACAGGGCCAGACCGGGCTTTCGGTGGCCTTCGATCTGGCTACCCATCGGGGTTATGACAGCGACCACCCGCGCGTCGTCGGCGATGTCGGCAAGGCCGGCGTCGCGGTGGATTCGGTGGTGGACATGAAAATCCTGTTCGACCGCATTCCCCTCGACAAGGTCAGCGTCTCGATGACGATGAACGGTGCGGTGCTGCCCGTCCTCGCCGCCTTCATCGTCGCCGCCGAGGAACAGGGCGTGAAGCCGCAAGCGCTCTCGGGGACCATTCAGAACGACATCCTCAAGGAGTTCATGGTCCGCAATACGTATATCTATCCGCCCGAGCCGAGCATGCGGATCGTCGCCGACATCATCGAATACGCCGCCCGGCACCTGCCCAAATTCAATCCAATCTCGGTATCCGGCTACCATATGCAGGAGGCTGGGGCGACGTCGGTGCAGGAACTTGCCTACACCTTGGCCGATGGTCTGGACTATGTCCGCGCCGCCCTCGGGCGCGGCCTGGCCATCGACGATTTTGCGCCGCGCCTTTCCTTTTTCTTTTGCGTCGGCATGAATTTCTTCATGGAGATCGCCAAGCTCCGCGCGGCGCGTCTGCTGTGGGCGCGGATGATCCAGGCCTTTGCGCCGAAGAATCCGGCGAGCCTTGCGCTCCGCATGCATTGCCAAACCTCCGGGGTCAGCCTGACCGCGCAGGATCCCTACAACAACATCGTTCGCACGTCTTACGAGGCGCTGGCGGCCGTGCTCGGCGGCACCCAGTCCCTGCACACCAATGCCTTCGACGAAGCGCTGGCGTTGCCGAGCGCGACCGCCGCGCGGGTGGCGCGCAACACCCAGCTTATCCTCGCCCATGAGACCGGCATTCCCAATGTCGTCGATCCGCTCGCCGGCAGCTATTTCGTCGAAAGCCTGACCGCCAGCGTCGCGGCCGCGGCGACCGCCCTGATCGATGAGGTCGAGGTGATGGGCGGGATGACCAGGGCGGTCGAGGCCGGGCTGCCCAAACTCCGCATCGAAACCTCCGCCGCCCGCCGGCAGGCGCGGATCGATCGCGGCGAGGAGGTCATCGTCGGCGTTAACCTCTATCGGCCGGAGGACGCCGAACCCCTGGACATCCGCGAAATCGACAACGCCGAAGTGTTGAAGGCCCAGATCACGCGCCTCAAGGCGCTGCGCGCCGGCCGCGACGAGGCGGTCTGCGGCGAAGCACTTGCGGCGCTGGTTGCCACGGCGCGCAGCGGCGGCAATTTGCTGCATGGCGCCATCGTGGCGATGCGGGCGCGGGCCACGGTCGGTGAAGTTTCCAGCGCGCTCGAATCGGTCTTTACCCGACACCGCGCCGTCGTCCGCAGCATTTCCGGCGTTTATGGCGCGGCCTATGCGGGGGACCGGGATTTCGCCGCCATCATGCGCGAAACCGTGGCGTTCGCGACCGAACAAGGCCGTCGCCCGCGCATGCTGGTGGTCAAGCTCGGCCAGGACGGCCATGACCGGGGGGCTAAACTCATCGCGACCGCCTTCGCCGATATCGGCTTCGACGTGGATATCGGCCCGCTGTTCCAGACCCCGGAGGAGGCCGCCCGCCTGGCCGTCGAAAACGACGTTCACGTCATCGGCGTGTCGTCCTTGGCGGCCGGCCACAAGACATTGGTGCCGTTGTTGATCGGCGCGCTCAAGGAGATGGGCGCGAGGGACATATTGGTGGTGTGCGGTGGTGTCATTCCGGCGCGGGACCATGCCGGGCTTTTAGGCGCGGGCGTCGCGGCGGTCTATGGGCCGGGCACCGGCATTCCGAAAGCGGCCGCCGAAGTTCTGCGCCTGATACGCGATAACATCGCCCAACACCCGCGGAAGAAGGACAAGCCGGTCGTTGAAGGTCGATTAAAGAAATAGCCTAGCCGATCTTTCGGCACAATTCATCGGGCAGGCGTAATCGCGGGCGGCGCCTTGGTTTTCTTGTTCTCCTCGCGTCAGGTGTTCCATGGCGAACGAATTTCCGGCCTTGTCCGAGACGATCGAAGACCTGGCGGCGACTTTGGAAAAAGGCGACCGAAGGGCTTTAGCGCGAGCCATCACGCTCGTCGAATCGACCCGTGCCGATCATCGGGCCGAAGCCGACGTACTGCTCGCCCTGCTTCTGCCCCGCGCCGGCAAGTCCCTTCGTCTGGGTATTTCAGGGGCGCCCGGGGTCGGCAAATCCACCTTCATCGAGGCCCTCGGCTTGTTGCTCATCGGCCGGGGGCATCGCCCCGCCGTGCTCGCCGTCGATCCTTCCTCGCCGGTGTCGGGAGGGTCGATTCTCGGTGACAAGACACGCATGGCGGGGCTGGTTCGCGACGACCGCGCCTTTATTCGCCCCTCGCCAAGTAGCGGCGCCCGCGGCGGCATCGCACCGCGAACCCGGGAATCCGTCCTATTGTGCGAAGCCGCCGGTTTCGACGTGATCGTGGTCGAAACTGTCGGCGTCGGGCAGTCGGAGACCGACGTGGCCGGGATCGTCGACCATTTTATCTTGTTGATCGCGCCCTTGGGCGGCGACGAACTTCAGGGGATAAAACGCGGGATCGTCGAATTGGCCGATTTGATCGTGGTCACCAAGGCCGATGGCGCGTCGGAGGCGGCGGCGCAGCGCGCGGCCATGGAATACACCTCGGCGTTGTCCCTGCTTGAGGCGCGCGGTCGCGAGGTTCTGACCTGCTCGGCCTTGATGGGGAAGGGCATCGACGAGGTCTGGCAAGCCATCGAACGGCGCCGGGGCAGGCCGGGAATGGGCGACGCGCTCGCGGCCCGTCGCCGCGACCAGGCGCGGGCGGCGCTGTGGGCCGAAATCGACGCCGGCGTGCGGACCCGTCTGATGGCGCATCCGCGCGCCGCGGCTGTGTTGGCGAAGCTGGAGGTCGATGTTGGCGCCGGCGCCGTGACTCCCGGCGCCGCCGCGCGCGCCGTCCTCGACGCCCTCTTGACCCCGGCGGCCACGCCGCGGCGCTTGACGGGACGGGGCCAATTGCCTTAAAAACGCGCCTTTCGCGGGGCTTCGGCGCCGCACATTCCGTCTCAATGAGGTTGGCCATGGCCCGGCGTTGTCTCGTCACCGGCAAAGGCGTGTTGTCCGGCAACAATGTCAGCCACGCCAACAACAAGACCAAGCGGCGTTATCTGCCCAATTTGCAGATTGCCTCGCTCGTCTCCGATGCGCTCGGTCAGTCCGTGCGCCTTCGCCTCACCACGCGCGGCATCCGCACGGTGGAGAAAAATGGCGGCCTCGACATGTGGCTGCTCTCCCGCTCCGACGCCGATCTGCACGACGAAATCCGCCGGCTGAAGCGCCGCGTGGAAAAGGCGCTGGCCAAGAAATCGGCGGCGGCGGCCTAATAGCCACCCGACGGCGCGCCGCGCGCGGCCCTAACGATCCGCGGCGGCCAGAGCGAACATCAGCAACAGGGTCCGCTGAAACACGCTGAAATTGTCGTCGGAGACGACATAAAGCAGGGTTTCGCCGGAAGGCCCAATGCGCGCGTCGATGCCCTCGAAATTGTCGATGATGTCGGGCGGCTGGAG
The DNA here is from genome assembly GCA_945892765.1 of Asaia bogorensis. GTDB lineage: Bacteria > Pseudomonadota > Alphaproteobacteria > CACIAM-22H2 > CACIAM-22H2 > SHVT01. The sequence continues at coordinate 14,811 of CAMDDQ010000006.1, read as the reverse complement.
GCGCGCGATTTCCCTGCCCGCAAGCCGGGCGCCAGCCACCAGGGCCGCGCCTTGTACCCGCGCCAGCCGTGCCGCAAAACCGCCAAACAGCGTGAAACGGCGCTCCAACACCATGACATCGCCATCGGGGAGCCGGGCGACCGCGGTTGGCTTGAAGCCGGGCGACGCTACATAGGCCAGCGGCACGAAGCCGCCGGCGCCGCCAATCCAGCCGACATTGGCGCCGGTCGCATCGTAGAGCCCCTCCGCGATGGCGAGGAGCCGCCCCTCGCCCAATGCAGTCAGCGCCTCGATGCCGTCATTGAAGCTAGCATCGCTGAGGCCCGGCGGCATCGGCATGTCCAAGGGCGGTAGCGAGAAGGGCGGGCTCGCCGGCGGATAACGCCACAAGCGGTGGCCGTTCTCGAATGAGACAATCCAACCGCCATCCCCGGCCCGCGCCAGCCCCTCGGAATCGTTTGAAAAGGTCGCCAGCGGCTGGCGGTCCTTGCCGATCAACGGCCCGGTGTCGGCGCTCTCGATGCTGGAAAGCCGGCCTTGTCCGTCGTAGCCGAGCCCAAGACGCAGCCAGCGTCCGACATCGGACAACATCATGACACCCTTACCGTCGGCGTCGACACGAAGGTCCGACCAGCCGCCAAAGCGGCGATCGCTTGACGTCAGGGTCAATCCGCCGCGAAAAACCAGCCCACCCACCCGGTCTTGGCCCGGCGCGTCCTGGCGCAGCGGAACGGCGCTGAAGAAAATTTGTATGGGATCGGCCGCCGCCGGCGCCCAGGCCGCGATCCAAAGGGCAATCGTCGCGGCGCTGACCCGAAGGGCCGGGTGGATCGCCGAGGGTCGCCTCACGCCCGGCGCGCCCGCGACCGCCGATCGGTCGCCCGGGATCCCGGCTCGGCGAACAATTCCGTCAACTTCTCCATCATTGTCCCGCCGAGTTGCTCGGCGTCGACGATCGTGACGGCTCGGCGGTAATAGCGGGTTACGTCGTGGCCAATCCCGATGGCCAAGAGTTGCACCGGCGAAAGGCCGGATTCGATCCAGTCGATGACCTGGCGAAGGTGACGTTCGAGGTAGTTGCCGGAATTCACCGACAGCGTCGAATCGTCGACCGGCGCGCCGTCGGAAATGACCATCAGGATGCGCCGCCGCTCGGGCCGGGCGGCCAGGCGGGCATAGGCCCACAACAAGGCCTCGCCGTCGATGTTCTCCTTGAGTAGGCCCTCGCGCAGCATCAAACCAAGGTTCTTGCGTGCCCGCCGCCAGGGCGCATCCGCCGATTTGTAGACGATGTGGCGCAAATCGTTGAGCCGGCCGGGGAAAGAAGGCTTCCCTTGCGCAAGCCAGCGCTCGCGCGTCTGGCCGCCCTTCCAGGCCTGCGTCGTAAAGCCAAGAATTTCGACCTTGACGCCGCAGCGTTCCAACGTACGGGCGAGGATGTCGGCACTCATGGCCGCGACCGTGATCGGCCGGCCCCGCATCGAACCCGAATTGTCGATGAGCAACGAAACAGCGGTATCGAGGAAGGCGGTTTCCTTCTCCCGCTTGTAGGATAGCGAATGAACCGGGCTCGCGACCACGCGGGCGAGCCGGGCGGCGTCCAGCATCCCCTCTTCGAGATCGAATTCCCAGGATCGGAGTTGCCGTGCCATCAGCCGGCGCTGGAGCCGGTTGGCGAGTTTGCCGATGACGCCACCCAGATGCAGCAATTGCTGATCGAGATGGAGCCGCAGCCTCGCCAGCTCGTCGGCGTCGCACAATTCCTCGGCCCCGATCTCTTCGTCGAATTCGCAGGTGAAGGCGCGATAAGGTTCGGCTCCACGGTTGCCCCCCGGGGAGAAGGGCTGGCGCATGCGGCGGCCTGGGTGATCACCCATATCCTCGGCGATTCCGGGGATGCCATCACTCTCGCCTTCCTCTTCCGTGCCTTCGAGGGCGTCCTCGCCCGAAGCATCCTGCCGTTCGCCGGGGCCGGCTCCAGCCGCCTCGGCGGCGGAGTCGTCCTCGCTGTCGCCCTTGGCGTTCTCGTCTTTTTCATCCTCGGCCGCGGTGGCCTCGGGCTCGGGCTCCGCCGCCGGCTCGTCCTCATCGAGTTTCAAATGCTGGATAAGTTTGCGCGCGGCGGCGGCAAAGGCGTCCTGGTTGGTCAGGCGGTCGCGCAACACGGTGAGATCCTGGCCGCAATGGGCCTCGAGCCATGGCAGCCATACATCGACGAGCCGGCGGCCGGATGCCGGCGACGGCTGTCCGGTCAAGGATTCTCGCGCATAGAGGGAAACGGCGTCGACCAGCGCCGCCGGATCGCGTTCCCCGACCGCATCGAGGCGTCGCGCGCGGCACGTTTCGTCAAGGACGGCGGCGAGATTGGCGGCGACGCCAGCCATGTGCCGGGCGCCGAGGGCCTCGCAACGCACCTGCTCGATCGCGTCGAAAACCGACCGCGCCATCGGTCCCGCTGGGCGGCGCCGGCGGTGGACGGACTCGTCATGGTGACGCAGCTTCAAGGCGATCGCGTCGGCCTCGCCACGCGCGACCGCGACCTCGCGCGGCGGCAGATCGCGCGGCGGCAGCGACAGCCGGGCCTCCGCGCCGCGCAAGCCGATGCCGTCGGGCGCGAAGGCGACGGTGATGTCGGGGCGTTCGGAGATGGCGCGGATTGCCGCGCCGGTGACGGTTCGGAAATCCTCGATCGGATTGTCCTGTTCGGACGGCGAGGTCACCTGGGGCAAGCGGCGGCCCTAGGCGCGCGGGGCTTTGATGCGCGATTCCGCCAACTCGGTTCCGAAACAGCGCTGGTAATACTCGGCCACCGTCGCGCGTTCGACCTCGTCGCATTTGTTCAAGAAGCTCACCCGGAACGCGAAGCCGACATCCCCGAAGATGCGCGCGTTTTCAGCCCAGGTGATCACCGTCCGCGGCGACATGACGGTCGAGATGTCGCCGGCGACGAAACCGGCGCGGGTCAGATCGGCGAGCGCCACCATCGCGGCAATCTGTTCGCGGCCCTCCTTGGTGGCGCAAGACGGCACTTTGGCCAGAACGATGTCCGCCTCCGCGTCGTGGGGCAGGTAGTTCAGCGTCGCGACGATGTTCCAGCGGTCCATCTGGCCTTGGTTGATCGGCTGCGTGCCGTGATAAAGCCCGGTTGTGTCGCCAAGGCCGATGGTGTTGCTGGTCGCGAACAGGCGGAAGGCAGGGTGCGGATGCAACACGCGATTCTGGTCGAGCAAAGTGAGCCTGCCCTCGACCTCGAGCACGCGCTGGATCACGAACATGACGTCCGGCCGGCCGGCGTCGTATTCATCGAAACACAGGGCGCAGGGATGCTGGAAAGCCCAAGGCAGGATGCCTTCGCGGAACTCGGTGACTTGCAAGCCGTCGCGGATGACGATGGCGTCGCGCCCGATCAGGTCGATGCGGCTGATATGGCTGTCGAGGTTGATGCGGATGCACGGCCAGTTCAGGCGTGCCGCTACCTGTTCGACATGGGTCGATTTGCCGGTGCCGTGATAACCCTGGATCAGGACCCGCCGGTTATGGGCAAAACCGGCCAGGATCGCGAGCGTGGTGTTGCGGTCGAAGCGGTAAACCTCGTCGACGGTCGGGACATGTTCGGATGAGGCGGAGAACGCCGGAACCTCCATATCCGTGTCGATGCCGAAAAGCTGACGGACCGATACCCGGATGTCGGGCAGGCCGTTCGGCAAACCCGCGGCGGCGGAGCCGGATTGAGTCTGGTTCGATGGGGTCATAAAATATTTCCGGTAAATTTACGCGGGGGCGACCGATCGGTCACATCGATTCGACGCCGTTCCTGACTATCATATAGGCTTGGTTTATCGTTTTCAGCCTTTCCTCGGCATCCTTGTCGCCGCCATGGGAATCGGGGTGGTGCATCTTGACCAGGCGGCGGTAGCGCTCTTTCACCTGGGAGGCGGTGACCGGCGTCACCAGCCCCAGCACGACCAGGGCCTCTTCCTCCGGCGTCCGCGGCCGTCGCGGCGGGCGGTTGCTGCGTGCGTTCCAGCCGCTGAAAAGATCGAAGAAATCGAAAATGTCGGGTTCGGTGCGATGAACCGCGCCGCGCCCCCGGGTTCCGATCGGCCAACTTGGCCGCCGGCCGACCATGTCGGCGCGCAATTCCGCCTCGATCTCGGCCTGGCTCATCCCGGAGTAATAGTCCCAGGCCGCGTTGTATTCGCGCACATGGTCGAGGCAGAACATGTAATAGCTGCCCAGGTCCAGGCGCGACCGCGGCGCGCGGAAGCTGCCTTCGGCCGCGCAGCCCGGATGATCGCAAGGCCGGGGCGATGCCTCGCTGTCAAGGAAGGGGGCCTCCAGGGCCCTGATCCGGCTGTGGCGCATGGCCGGAAGTATGGGGCAGTCCTGCGGCGGCTGACAAGCCACCCTCCGGCTTCTCTTTTGCTTGACGTGGCCCGCCGAATTCGCCTCTCGTAGCCGGGCCATGGGCGAGGAGCCATCATGATTGTCGCCGAGACGATCCGAACCAAGCTGACCGAGGCACTCAAGCCGGCGCGGCTCGACATCGTTGATGAATCCCACAAACATGCTGGCCATGCCGGGTCTCGGCCGGAGGGTGAGACCCATTTTCGCCTGACCGTCGTCGCCGCCGCCTTCGCCGGCAAGAGCCGGGTCGAGCGACAGCGGATGATTCATCGATTGCTGGAGGTGGAGCTGGCGCAAAGAATCCACGCCCTATCGCTGGCCACGCTGACGCCGGACGAGGCCAACGCCGCCGCGACCGGCAGTTAACAACGACGGATCAGGGGCCGGTGTAATGATTCGGCCAGAACTCACGAACCACCTCGCCGTCGCGGCGCAGGGCATGGCAACTATCGAGCAGGCTCGGATGAATGTCGGCCCGGTTGCCGGCTTTCTCGCGGTCACGCAGGGGAACGATAGTCTGCAACGCGACGGTGGCCAGCCGCCCGGCTAGTTCGATCAGATGGGTGCAGCCACAGTTTCCGCCCAGGCGTTTATGCACCTCGCGCTTGAAACCGGCCCGGATACGCAGGCCCTCGAGCCGTCGGAAAAGCGGCGACGCACCGGAGCAGACCCGATAGGGCGCCGCCTCGGTCGCGGCCTCGGCGGCCCGGATCGTCAAGTCATCGTCGATCGTCAGCCGCAGCCACATTTCATGTACCGGCTCCCCGGCCTTGACTTCGCCGCGCCAGGCGTTCACGAAGTCATAGGTCTTCCGGTCGGTGAGATGGCCCTCGATGTCCCATAAACCGTCGCCGCGCCGGTATCCTTTGCAGTCGATGCGGCGTTCGTGAATGGACTCGCGGGCGGCGGGCGCGGACAGGGGCATGGCGTGTCTCCAGACAGTTTGGGGCGAACTATAAGCGGTCGCGCGCCGACGAAGAACGCGGCCATGACCGTCCACGCTGGCAATGGCTAGAGGCGAAATAGCTTCCGCCGCCCACTGGCTGGCGACGCTTTTCGCCGGCGACAGGCTGGCGCTCGCCCGCGCGATCACCGCGGTCGAGAACGAAACGCCCGACGCCGCCGCGGTGCTGGCCGCGATTTTCCCGCGACTCGGCCGCGCCCGCGTCGTTGGCTTCACCGGCCCGCCGGGCGCCGGCAAATCGACCCTGGTCGCCGCGTATGTGACGGAAGCCCGTCAGCGCGGTCACCGCGTCGGTGTGATCGCCGTTGATCCATCGAGCCCATTCAGTGGCGGTGCGATCCTGGGCGACCGCCTACGCATGGCCCGCCATGCCAACGATCCCGACGTGTTCATCCGCAGCCTGGCCGCGCGCGGCCATCTCGGTGGATTGTCGCGCACGGCCAGCCGGGTTGTCGACGTGATGGATGCCGCGGGCAAGGATCTGATCGTCGTCGAAACCGTGGGCGCCGGCCAATCGGAGGTCGAGATCGCCGAGCTTGCCGATGTGACGCTGGTCGTGGTCGCGCCCAATCTTGGCGACGAAATCCAGGCGCTGAAGGCCGGGATATTGGAAATCGCCGACATCGTCGTGGTCAACAAAGCAGACCTCCCAACCGCCGCGCGCAGCTACCACGCGCTCGCCTCGCGGGTGTCGCGGGATGGCGGCGGACCCCAGGTGTTGCGCACGGTGGCGACTACCGGCGAGGGTGTCGCCGCGCTCGCCGATGCCGTGGCGGCCGCCGCCGCGGCGGCCGTCCGGCGGACCCAGGGCCCGGCGGCGCGGATACGCCGGCTGCTCGCCGGGATAGCGGCCGCTCGCGTCAAATCGCGGTTGGAGACCTTGGACGACGGGCGTGTCGACGCCGTCTGCGCCGCCGTGCTCAAGGGGGAGTTGGACTTCGAATCCGCCGCCTCCCGGTTGATCGCCCTTATCGGTGGCGACGGGGGTTGAACTTCAACCCTCGGCCGCCTCGGCGATCGTGCCGTTGCGCGCGCGGTTTGCGCCAGGATTCGCCGGCGGTTTCAGGCGAAGCTGCGTGACCTGGTTGCGCCGCCGTCGCAGAATTTTGAAGCCAAATCCATGGAAGCGGAATTTCTGCCCGACCTCCGGGATGCGCCGCGCTTCATGGAGCACCAGGCCGGCAATTGTCGTGGCCTCTTCGTCCGGCAAACCCCAATCGAATTCGCGGTTGAGGTCGCGGATGGTGACCTGGCCGTCGACGATATACGAACCGTCCGGCTGCGCGCGCACACCCGGCAATTTCATATCGTGGCCTTCGTCGATGTCGCCGACGATGTCCTCGATGATGTCCTGGAGCGTGACCACGCCCATCAACGCCCCGTATTCGTCGACCACGACCGCGAAATGCTCGCGCCGCTGGCGGAAGGCCTGGAGCTGATCGAGCAAGGTCGTGGTGTCGGGCACGAACCAGGGCGGCGACATGAGATCGGCGATGCCGATGGCGTCGATATTGCCGCCATGCAGCCGCAACGCCGGCAACAGCGCCTTTGAATGCAGCACGCCGACGATGTTTTCGGGCTGGCCGCGCCATAAGGGGATGCGGCTGTGCGGACTGGCCAAGGCTTGTTCGACGACCGTCGTCGGCGGCAAATCGGCATCGAAGGAGACGACGTTGCGGCGATGGACCATGACTTCGCTGATCTCGACTTCGGCGAGGTCAAGGATGCTGCGTAGCATCGCCCGTTCCTCGCGCGTCTCGGTGGCCGCTTCGCCGTGCAGGGCGATGGCGCCGCGCAACTCGTCCTCTGCGGTCTCGGCGCCGTTCTCCGCCGTGCCCGACCGCGAGACTCCCAAGATCGCGTTGACCAGGACATGAACCGCGTCGGCGATCGGCAGCAGGCCGGCCAAAGTGACGCGCAGAAAGGGAGCCAAGGCGAGCGCGACGCGATCGGCGCGGGTAAGGGCAAAGGCCCTGGGCAATATCTCGGCGATGACAACGAGGGCGATTGTCATCGTTATGGCGGCGTAAGCGATCCCGGCGGCGCTGAACCGCCCGACGAAGATCACCGTGGCTAGCGCCGAGGCCACGACATCAACGATCGTGTTGCCGATGAGAATGGCGGCGACGACGCGATCCTGCCGCTCGCGCAGGAGGTTAACGAACGCCGCCCGCCGGTTGCCCTTTTTCTCCAGCGCGAGAAGGCGCGCGCGCGAGGCGCCGATCAACGCCGTCCCCGCGGCAGAGAATGCCGCCGAGACCAGGACGAGCGCGACGATGAGGGTCGCCTGGAGGGATATCGTGGAGAGGCCCATCAGGCCGCGATCGCTCCGCGCAGCAGGTCGAGCACCGCGGCAGCGGGCACGTCGCGGGCGATGAAGGCGCGGCCGATGCCGCGGGTTAGGATGAAGGTCGTGCGGCCGTCGACGACTTTCTTGTCCTGCGCCATATGGGCCAACAGGGCTTCAGCCGTCCAATCGGGTCCGGCGAGGCGGCCGAGTCCGACCGGCAGCCCGACGGCGGCGAGGTGACGGCGCACGCGGGCGGCGTCCTCGGCCGGGCACAAGCCGAGCCGGACGGACAGATCGAAGGCCATGACCATGCCGATGGCCACCGCCTCGCCGTGCAATAAGCGGTCGCCGAAACCCGATTCGGCCTCCAAGGCGTGACCGAAGGTGTGGCCGAAATTGAGCAGCGCGCGCCGTCCGGCCTCGCGTTCATCGGCGGCGACGATGGCGGCCTTCGCCGTGCAGCTCGTGACCACGGCGCGGATCGTCGCCGCGGTGTCGCCCGCGGCGACCTTGCGGCCCTCGGTTTCCAGCCAGGCGAAGAATTCCGGATCGTCGATCAGGCCGTATTTGACGATTTCGGCGTAGCCGGCCAGCCGTTCGCGCGGCGGCAGCGTGGACAGAACCGCAACATCGGCGAGGACCAGGCGGGGTTGATGAAAGCTGCCGACTAGGTTCTTGCCATGGCGTGTATTGATGCCGGTCTTGCCGCCGACGGAGCTGTCGACTTGGGCGAGCAAGGTCGTCGGAATTTGGATGAAATCGATGCCGCGCAGGGCGATGCTGGCGGCGAAGCCGGCGAGGTCTCCGATGACGCCGCCGCCGAAGGCGACGACCACCGAGCCACGCTCGACGCGGGCATCCAGCAGCGCCTCGACGAGACTCTGGAGGTTCGCGAAATCCTTGGTCCGTTCGCCGGGCGGCAGGACGATGGCGCGCGATGTTATGCCGGCCGTGGCCAACGACCCTTCGAGCGCAGGCAGATGCAAGCGGGCGAGGTTTTCGTCGGTCACGACGATCGCGGTGCGCGCCTTGACCGCCGCCTTCAGGCGCGTGCCGGCTTCCGCCAAGAGCGCGGCCCCGACCAGGATGTCATAGCCGCGGGCACCCAGCTCGACCCGCACCGAAGCGGCGTCGCTCATCGCGTCTGGGGCTCGGGAACCGTCGCGGGTCTGACGCCGCCAGGGAGAAGGCCCTCGATCGCCGTCATCACACGCTCCACCGTCGCCTCCGGCGGGCCGTCGAAACTATCGACCGTGACGTCGGCGCCGGCATAGATCGGGTAACGCTCTGCCATCAATTGGGTCAAGACCTCGCGCGGCTCGCCATTTTTCAGCAGGGGCCGGTTGTTCCTTCGCCCGACTCGTCGCAGCAGGACCTCGATATCCGCCCGCAGCCAAACCGATATGCCCTTTTCTGCGATCTTGGATCGGGTGTCGGGGTCCATGAAGGCGCCGCCGCCGGTCGCCAGCACATGGGGCGGGCTGTCGAGAAGGCGGGCAATGACGCGGCGTTCGCCCTGCCGGAAGGCGGGCTCGCCATGCCGCTCGAAGAATTCTTCGATCGTACAGCCGGCGGCGTTCTCGATTTCCTGATCGGCGTCAACGAAGGGAAGACTGAGGCGAACGGCCAGGCGGCGTCCGATGGCGCTTTTGCCCGCGCCCATGAGGCCGACAAGAACGATGGATTTTGTCATCGATGACGGACTAGGGTCGTTGGTCATCGATCCCGAAGGCGCGCAACGCGTTGAAAGCCCGGAAGGGAGCCGGTAAACTGCCGCCGTTTCGCCATGATTTGACCTTAACAGAATCATGGCGCGTTGTCGCCAGTGCGGAAGGCCGAGGATACGCGGGCTGTCCCGTATTCAGTACCTGGACATTTTTTCTAGCAAGATGAACAAAATCGGATTGACGGTTGCCGCGGTTATCCTTGTCGGTCTTGTCGCCATGGTCGTCTTTCTCGCGACTTGGGATATTCCGGCGCCAACGGCGCGGGTTGAAAAGGTAATTCCAAATGACAGACTGCCGCGCTAAAGCCACGCTGCAAGCCATGGCGGTCCTGGGGATCGTGTTTTCCGGCCCGGCCTTCGCCGCCGAGCTTGCCCAATCAGCGCCGCCGGTTCGACTCCAAGCGCCGCGATCGGTGACGCCGGAGGAGCAAAAACCCGCTCCGGTCGCCGAACCGGCGCCCGGCAAGGTTGCCGAGAAACCCTTCGACGTGGCCCCGGCGCCGCCCATCGACATTGATTCCCTAGGCGCGCTCGACGAGGCGAGCGGCGGGTTCCCGGCTTCGGTGTGGCAGGGTTCGCCGCGCCGCAGTCTTCAGTCATTGCTGACCGCCCTGCCCAACGCGATGTCCTCGCCGACGTTGCGTTCCCTCAAGCGAAAATTGCTGATGACCGCCGCCATTGTGCCCGAGGCCGTTTCCGGCGCGGCGGACACAAAGAGTTTCATGACGCTGCGGGCAAATGCCTTGTTCGCGTCGGGCGAGCTTGCCGGAAGCATGGAATTGATCAACGCCGTGCCCAGCCGCGGGGAACATCCCGACCTCGCCCGCATTCAGATCGAAGGCCTCCTGCTGGCCTATGATAACGCCGGGGCTTGTGCCTTGGCGCGGACCGCCATCGCCCGGTTTCAGGACGCCTATTGGCAAAAGGCACTGATCTTTTGTCAGACGCTGGCCGGCGACCATGGCAAGGCTGCGCTCGGCCTAGGCCTGCTGCGTGAGATGCAAACCGAGGACGATCCCGCCTTCGTTCGTCTGGTCGCCGCGCTCGGGGGCGACGCCAAGTCGGTCGTGGAGAGCCTGCCCCGCCCACAGCCATTACATCTGGCCATGTTGCGCGCGGCGCGGCAAAACCTGCCGCGCGACGCGCTGAATTCCGCCGATCTCGCCGCCCTGCGAATCGTTGCGACTAGTCCCAACGCCTCACTCGACCTGCGCCTGTCCGCGGCCGAGCGGGCGGAGGCGGCGGGCGTGGTGACCGCCGAGGCCCTCGGCCTGATTTACGACAGCGTGCCGTTCACGCCGGAGCAACTGGGCGGCGCGGCCACCGTGGCGAATCTGGATGCCGGTCCGCGCGGGCGCGCATTGCTGTACCGCGCCGCACGCGTGCAGACCGCGCCCCCGGCGCGGACGGTGTTGCTGCAACGCTCGCTGGGCCTGGGCAAGAAATGGGAGGAATACCTCACCGCCGTGCGCGTGACACTGCCGATGCTGCTGGAGATTGCGCCCTCGGACGAAACCGCGCCCCTGGCCCCGACGTTGACCCGCGCCATGCTCGCGGCGGGACGGCCGGCCGAAGCCCGGGTCTGGTTCGCGCTGGTGCAGGACGCAGCGAAGGCCAAGGAGGACGCGGCCAAGGCCGAGGCCGCGCTGTGGCCCTTGGTGCGCTTGGCGGCGGGCGACGAGGCAGGGCCGTGGGAGGCCCGCCGGATGAAGGATTGGCTTGCGGCCGCCGTGAAGGCGGAGGACAAGGCGGCCAATGATCGCGCCGCTTTGTTGTTAACCCTGCTGGTCGCCGCTGGGGAAACCGTGGACGCGGCCGATTGGGCGCCGTTGATGGTGGATTTCAAGTTCCAAGATGCGGCGATGCCGCCGCCCTCCCTGTGGCTGGGCCTGCGCGCCGCGTCGCGGGCGGGCCGCGTCGGCGAAACCATCCTCGAATCCCTGGTCATGCTGGGCGACCGTTTCCCGCAAGCAAGCAGCCCTTATGTTCTCGCCGAGGCGCTGGGTGCCTTGCGCGCGGTTGGGCTCGGCGCCGAGGCCCGGGCGCTGGCCCTGGAAGCGGCGCTGGCCGCGGGACTGTGACCTGACGGTGAAACGCGGGGCGATTTCGCGCCACGTCGAAGCCTTTCTCGAAATGCTGGCGGCCGAACGCGGCGCCGCGTCCAACACACTCGACGCCTATCGGCGCGACCTTCAGGACTTCGCCGCGTTCCTGGCCAAACGCGGGTTGAGCCCCGAGTCCGGCGATGCCGGCCATCTGCGGTCCTACCTCGCCGGGTTGGCGCGGGCCGGGCGTTCGGCGCGGACGGCGGCGCGGCGGCTGGCGGCGCTCCGCCAGTTCCACCGGTTCCTGGTCGCCGAGGGCGTACGCGCGGACGATCCCAGCGCGACCGCGGATTCCCCGCGCCAGGGACGGCGCCTGCCCAAGGTGCTCGACGCCGCCGAAGTCGCGCTTCTCTTGGCCGCGGCCCGGCGCCGCGACGGACCCGAAGCGATCCGCTTCGCGGCGATGGTTGAGCTGCTTTATGCCGGCGGGCTGCGCGTGACGGAATTGGTGGCGCTGCCGCTGACCGCCGCCCGCGCGGGGCGTTTCATGGTTCTGCGCGGCAAGGGCGGCAAGGAACGCATGGTGCCGTTGGGCGAGGACGCCCGCCGCGCCCTGGAGGGCTACCTGGCGATCCGCGCCGATTTTCTGCGCGAGGGCGAAACCTCATCCTGGCTTTTCCCCTCGCGCGGGGAGGAAGGCCATCTCACGCGGCGGCGTGTCGGCCAGATGCTAAAGGAACTGGCGGCGTCGTGCGGGATGGACCCGCGCCGGCTGTCGCCGCATGTCCTGCGCCACGCCTTCGCCACCCATCTGTTGGAGGGCGGCGCGGATTTGCGCAGCGTCCAGCGCATGTTGGGACATGCCGACATCGCCACCACGCAAATCTACACCCATGTCGCGGGCGACCGGCTCAAGGCCCTGGTCGGCCGGCATCATCCTCTGGCGCGGCGCCCGGAAGCGACCGCGGCGGCGGCCGGGCCATCGGTTGACAACAACACGGCCGCGGGCCATCAATCGGCGAAAGCACCGATCCCTTCGAGGCGCCGATGAGCTTCCGCATTGTCGAACAGACGATTCCGCGGCTGAACCGCAGTGAATTGGCGGTACCCGGCAGCCAGCCAAAACTGTTCGAGAAGGCGGCGAAATCGGCTGCCGACATCGTTTTGCTGGACCTTGAGGATTCGGTCGCCCCCGACGACAAGGCGATGGCGCGCAAGAACGTGATCGCCGCGCTCAAGGACATCGATTGGGGCCGGCGCACCGTCGCGGTCCGCCTCAACGGGCTGGACACCGAATATATGTATCGCGACGTGGTTGATATCGTGGAGCAGGCCGGCGCCAAAGTGGATTTGTTCATGATCCCGAAGGTCGGCACGCCGGGCGATGTTTATGCGGTCGACGTGCTGGTCAGCCAGGTTGAAAAGGCCATGGGCCTGCCGGCCCGCATCGGCATCGAAATCCTGATCGAAACCGCGCTTGGCATGATGAACGTTGACGCCATCGCCGGGTCCAGCCGCCGCATCGAATCCCTGCATTTCGGCGTTGGCGACTATGCCGCCTCAACGCGGGCGCGCACGACCAAGATCGGCGGTGGCAGCTCCGACTACGCAATGCTGACCGATGCGGAGCCGGGCGGCGAGCGCCTCTCGCATTGGGGCGATATGTGGCATTATGCGCTGGCGCGTATCGTCGTGGCGGCCCGGGCCCATGGTCTGCGCCCGGTGGATGGGCCGCTTGGCGATTTCGGCGATGTCGACGGTTTCAAGGCGGCGGCGCGGCGCGCTGCGGCGCTGGGTTGCGAAGGCAAATGGGCGATCCATCCCACGCAGATCGCGCCGGCCAACGAAATCTTCACGCCGTCGGCCGCGGAAATCGACAAGGCGCGGCGGATCCTGGCGACGATGGAAAGCGCCGCGAAAGACGGCAAGGGCGCCATCGCGCTCGACGGCCGCATGATCGACATCGCCTCGATCAAACAGGCCGAGGCGCTGGTCAAGAAAGCCGACCGGATCGCCGCCGCGTGACGCCGAACGGATGACATGCCGCATTATTTGGACTTCGAAAAGCCGATAGCCGAACTCGAGGGTAAGATCGAGGAGCTGCGCCATCTCGGCGGCGACAGCGGCGTCAACATCGCCGACGAGGTCGGGCGGCTCCAGGCCAAGGCCGAAAAGTTGCTGCGCCAATCCTATGGGCGGCTGACGCCCTGGCAGAAGGTGCAGGTCGCGCGTCATCCCGATCGGCCGCATCTTGTCCACTACATCGAGAGCCTGATCGAGGAGTTCACGCCGCTGGCCGGCGACCGCGCCTTTGGCGAGGACCGCGCCATCATCGGCGGCATCGGGCGTTTCCGCGGCCGCCCTGTGATGGTCATGGGCCAGGAAAAGGGCAACGATACCGATTCGCGGATCCGGCACAATTTCGGCAGCGCACGCCCCGAGGGTTATCGCAAGGCCCGACGGCTGATGTTGCTCGCCGATCGCTTCGGCCTGCCGGTGTTGTCGCTGGTCGATACCGCGGGCGCCTATCCCGGCATCGACGCCGAAGCCCGCGGCCAGGCGGAAGCCATCGCCCGCTGTGTCGAAACCAGCTTGTCGATCGAGGTGCCGTTTGTCGCCGCGATCATCGGTGAAGGCGGCTCCGGTGGCGCCATCGCCATCGCCGCCGCCAACAAGGTGCTGATGTTGGAGCACGCCATCTATTCGGTGATTTCGCCCGAGGGCTGCGCCTCCATCCTGTGGCGCAGCGCCGAACACGCCAAGGACGCGGCCGACGCGCTTAAGCTCACCGCGCAGGACCTGTTGCGCCTTGGCGTCATCGATTCCATCGTTCCCGAACCCTTGGGCGGCGCCCATCGCGACGCGCCGGCGGTCATCCGATCGCTGGGTGATGCTCTCGAAACCGCGCTGCTCGAGATGAGCGAGATCAAGGGCGGCGTGCTGCGCGCCCGGCGCCGCGAAAAGTTCATCGAAATCGGCCGCGCGGGGCTGTCCTGACATGACCATGGACGGGGCGGCGCCACCGCCGTGGAGCCGGGCCAATCCCAGCCCGCGTTATCGCGCGCTGGTCGAGCTGTATCGCGACATGCATGTCAACGGCGAACGCCAACTCGGCATTCCCGCCGACGCCACCTTCGACGGCCGCAGCCTGCCCCGCCAGGGACCGCGGATTAAGGCGCTGATAGATCGGTTCGGGGCCCGCACCTTGCTCGACTACGGCGCCGGCAAGGGCCGCCAATACGCCCCCATGCCGGTGACCGCGCCCGACGGCAAACGCTATGGCGGCATCGTCGAATGGTGGGGCGTGGAGCGGGTAACCTGCTACGACCCCGGCTATCGGCTCTTCGACGCCTTGCCCGGCGGCACCTTCGACGGCGTG
>CAMDDQ010000005.1 GCA_945892765.1 Asaia bogorensis | reverse complement strand
ACCAAGATCGTCGCCACCCTCGGCCCCGCCAGTTCGACGCCGGGGCGTATCGCGGAGCTCTTTGAGGCGGGCGCGGATGTCTTTCGGCTCAATTTCAGCCATGGCACCCCCGAAGACCATGCCGCGCGGTTCGCCGCGATCCGCAACCTCGAGAAACGTACCGGCCGGCCAATCGGCATCCTCTCCGATCTGCAGGGTCCGAAACTGCGGCTCGGCCGGTTTCGGGAGGGACCCGTCCGTCTGACCGCCGGCCAGGGCTTTCGCCTCGACCTCGACCGCGCGCCGGGCGACATATTTCGGGCGCCGCTGCCGCACCCCGAGGTATTCGCCGCCCTGACACCGGGTACGGAGCTGCTCCTCGACGATGGGCGCGTGCGCCTTACCGTGGCGCGGTGCGGCATCGATTTCGCGGAAACCGACATCATCGTGGGTGGCGATCTTTCCGATCGCAAAGGCGTCAACGTCCCCAATGTCGTGCTGCCGGTCTCCCCGTTGACGGCAAAGGACCATAAAGACCTCGCCCATGCGCTAGAGCTTGGAACCAACTGGGTGGCGTTGTCCTTCGTGCAGCGGCCCGAAGACATCACCGAGGCGCGCAAACTGGTCGGCAACCGGGCGGGGATCCTGGCGAAGCTGGAAAAGCCGCAGGCGATCGAACATCTCGACGCCATCCTCGAATTGTCCGACGCGGTCATGGTCGCCCGTGGCGATCTGGGCGTCGAGATGCTGACCGAAGACGTCCCCATCCTGCAAAAACGCATCGTGCGCGCTTGCCGCCGGGCCGGCAAACCGGTGGTCGTCGCCACCCAGATGCTGGATTCGATGGTGCATTCGCCATCACCGACCCGCGCCGAGGCGTCCGACGTCGCGACCGCTGTTTATGATGGCGGCGACGCGGTCATGTTGTCGGCGGAGACGGCGGCGGGCCAATATCCCATCGAAGCGGTGGCGGTGATGAGCCGGATCATTCACCGGGTCGAAGCCGATCCGCTGCACCGCCGCATCCTCAACGCCGACCGCGCCGACCCCGAAGCCACGGCGGCTGACGCGATCACCGCCGCCGCTCGCCAGGTGGCGCACACGATTTCGACCGCGGCCATCGTGACTTTCACCAGCTCGGGCTCGACTGCGCTCCGCGCCTCACGCGAACGGCCGGAGGTGCCCATCCTATCGCTGACCCCCAATCCGGCGACGGCCCGGCGGCTGACGCTGGCCTGGGGCATCCACAACGCCCAGACCGAAGACGTGCATAGCATCGACGAAATGGTGCAAAAGGCTTGCAGCGTCGCGCTGCGCGAAGGCTTCGCCAAACGCGGCGATTCCTTGGCGATCACCGCGGGCGTGCCCTTCGGCACACCCGGCGCCACCAATTTGTTGCGTATCGCCTGGGTCGAATAACCCAAGGGCTTCGCCCTTGACCCGTCAGTAATTCCGGGAAGTCGGATCGGTGAGCCCATTGCGGCGTTCGATGGTTTAGACTGACATCGATGTGGACCGACGTTATCGACCTTCGCGACTTCTATACCTCCAGCCTCGGGCAGGTGGCGCGGCGCATGATCCGCCGCCAGCTGCGTGTGTTGTGGCCGGACGTGCGGGGAATGCGGGTACTTGGCCTGGGTTATCCGGTTCCCTTCATCCTGCCGTTTCGCGAGGAGGCCGAACGTGTTGTTTCCGTGATGCCGGCGGCGCAAGGCGTCCTGCGCTGGCCGCCGGACGCACGCAACATTGTGGCCCTTTCCGACGAGACGGAACTGCCTTTTCCCGACCTGTCCTTCGACCGCGTGTTATTGGTCCATGCCGTGGAATGCAGCGAACAGCTACGCCCGATGCTGCGAGAGATATGGCGGGTATTGTCGGGCGACGGCCGCCTGATTGCGGTGGTGCCCAACCGCCGCGGCATCTGGGCGCGTACCGACCGCACGCCCTTTGGCCAGGGCCTCCCCTATTCCACGGGCCAGCTTTCGCGGCTGCTGCGCGACACGATGTTCGCCCCCATGGAAAATGCCGGGGCATTGTTCGTGCCGCCCAGCCGGCGGCGGGTGCTTCTCGGCTCCGCTTCGGCCTGGGAGCAAATCGGCCAACGCTGGTTCCCGGGTTTCGCCGGTGTGGTTTTGGTCGAGGCCGGCAAACAGCTCTACGGCGCCTCCGCGGCACGCGATCCACGCCGGCGACGAACCGAACATGCCCCGGCAATCCAGAGCGCCAGCCGATTGCGCGTTTCGCCTAACGCCTTCCCTGCCCCCGCTGATATCGCGCGCTAAGGCCGCCGCAACAAAAACACGGCCTGTTCGCCGAACAGATTGGCGAAGAAACCGGGCGAGTTGAGCCGGCGCGTGCGGCCACGGCGATCCAGCGCCAGACCGCTTTCGATGGCGATGTCCAACTCCCGGCACAGATCGACGAAATCAGTGATAGTGCAGGGATGGATGTTGGGCGTGTCGTACCAAAAAAGCCCCCGCGCCTCGGCCACCGGCATCCGCCCATGCCACGCTAGGTGCCAGCGCACACGCCAAAATCCGAAATTCGAGAACGACACGATCGCGCGGTGCCCGATGCGGACGAGCTGGCGAAGCGCGATGCGCGGGTCGCGCGTCGCCTGCAGGGTCTGGCTCAGGATAACGTAGTCGAAAGCGTCCGAAGGGTAATCCTTGAGATCGGTATCGGCGTCGCCCTGAATGACCGAAAGCCCATGGCGGACGCAGGCATTGACCCCGGCCTGGCTGAGTTCCACGCCCCGGCCATCGACCTGCTTGAAATGTATGAGGTAGTCGAGAAGCGCGCCATCGCCACAGCCGACATCGAGCACGCGGCTACGCGCGGCCACCATATCGGCGACGAGCTGGAGATCGACGCGGATGACATTGGTCCGCGCGGCCGCGTCTCCATCCATCTATTTCACGCCGCGATGTTCGGCCGCGCCGTTGAGAAAGCCGGAGAAGGTCGCGAGGAATTCCGGCACGTCGAGCAGGAAAGCGTCATGGCCCTTGTCGGTGGCGATTTCCACGAAGCTGACATTGGCGGCCACGGCGTTGAGGGCGTGGACAACTTCCCGGCTCTGCGTCGTCGGGAACAGCCAGTCGCTCGTGAAGGAAATCACGCAGAACCGCGACTTGGTTCCCCGGAAGGCGTTGGCCAGCAACCCGCCATGTTCGGAGGCCAGGTCGAAATAATCCATGGCGCGGGTGATGTAGAGATAGGAGTTGGCGTCGAAACGCTCAACAAAGGCGCTGCCTTGATGGCGAAGATAACTTTCGACCTGGAAATCGGCGTCGAAGCCATAGGCAACTTCGCGGCGATCCTGAAGGTTGCGGCCGAATTTCCGGTGCAGCGCCGCCTCCGACAAATAAGTGATATGCGCCGCCATGCGGGCCACCGCCAGGCCCCGCCGCGGCCGTTTGTCGTGAGCGAGGTAATCGCCGCCGCACCAATCGGGATCGGCCATGATCGCCTGGCGGCCGACTTCGTGGAACGCAATGTTTTGGGCGGAATGCCTGGCCGCGGCCGCGATCGGTACGCAGGTGAAGACTCGATCGGGATAACTGACCGCCCATTGCAGCGCCTGCATGCCGCCCATCGAGCCGCCAGTGACGCAAAAGAGCGATTCGATGCCCAGGTGATCAATCAGGAGCTTTTGCGCGCGCACCATGTCGGCGATCGTGATCAGGGGAAAGGCCAGGCCGTAGGGTTTACCCGTCGCCGGGTCGATATCGCTGGGGCCGGTGGTGCCCATGCAGCCGCCCACGACATTGGCGCAGATCACGAAATACCGGTTAGTGTCGAGGGTCAGCCCGGGGCCGACCATGTTTTCCCACCAGCCCTCGCGGCCCGTGACAGGGTGCCGCTCCATGACGAACTGATCGCCGCTCAAGGCATGGCAGACGAGAATGGCGTTGCTGCGGTCGGCGTTTAGCTGCCCATAGGTCTGGTACGCGACGTCCACCCGCGAGAGACTCACGCCGCAATCGAGGCGCAGCGGCGATTCGGGGCCGATAGCGAACCGATGCCCCGGTAGAGTCACGCCGGGTAAATGAAGGTTGTGATGGCGCGGTTGCAGTTGGGCCATCTTTCTGGCTTCCAAAAGGATCGCTTGTACAGCGGACTGAGGCCGGCAAGCTGGCATAGGCGGGGGGCGAGGGCAAGGTCGGCGACACCCAACTTGGCATGGCTTTTACTTTGCTTTTGGCGGCACCGCGGAGTACTACTCACCACCCGTCGCATTGTGCGAAAACGCTTCATGACGGTCATCCAAACATCGCTTGAAGACCTGCGGCGGCAGATCGACGACATCGACGACGCTATGCACGACCTGCTAATGCGTCGAACCGAAGTCGTCCAGCGAATTGCCGCCCTAAAAGAAGCCGATGGCGGGAGCCGCTTTCGGCCCGGCCGCGAGGCTTCCGTGGTGCGCCGGCTGGTGAGGCGGCACCGAGGTCCGTTTCCCCGTCCCGTATTGGTTAATATCTGGCGGCAGCTAATGTCCGCCCTGGTTGGCCTGCAGGGACCATTTTCAGTGGCCGTCTATGAAGCAGACGCCTCCGATGGGTATCGCGATTTGGCGCGCGATCATTTCGGCGGCCTCACGCCGATCGCTCAGTACCGTTCCGTGCGCCAGGTCGTGCGTGCGGTGATGGAGGGCGCCGCCGCGGTTGGGGTGCTGCCCGAGCCCGAGGATGGCGAGGCCGATCCTTGGTGGCGGACGCTTCTCGCCGAGGAAAAGAAGGCGCCGCGAATCGTCGCCCGTCTGCCCTTCGCCGGGTCCGGCAACGGACGCGAGGACAAATCGGCCCTGGTCATTGCCGCGCATTGGCCGGAGCCGACCGGCCGCGACCATGCTTTCTTGGTGATCGAGACCGAAGGTGAGATCAGCCGGGCGCGGCTACGCACGGCTCTGACCGAAGCCGGTCTTGCCCCGAGGGTCTTCGCCGCCCTGCGCGTCAGCGAGGATCCGCTGCTGTGGCAGAATTGGGTGGAGGTGGCCGACTATGTCGCCCCCAGCGATTCCCGGCTGGCCGCGCTGGTCAAACAACCCGGCACTGCGGTCAAACGGATCATTCCGCTCGGCGCCTGTGCGACGCCTCTGACCGGCGCCGAGTTGCTCGGCCCCGATGCTGGCTGAATCCATGGCTCTGCCAACACCTCGCCCCGGAATAATGGAGCTTGAGCCCTATGTCGGCGGCAAGTCGTCGCTGCCCGGCATGAAACGCGTTATCAAACTTGCGTCCAACGAAAGCGCTCTCGGACCTAGCCCTCGGGCCGTCGCCGCTTACACGGCCATGGCCGAGCGGATGTACCGCTACCCCGACGGGAGCGCCGGAGAGCTGCGGCAGGCGCTCGCCCGCCACCACGGCCTCGACGCCAAGGCCATCGTATGCGGCAACGGCTCCGACGAAATTCTTACAATGCTGGCCAAGGCCTATGCCGGTCCGGGAGACGAAGTGCTCTATAGCCAATATGGCTTCGTCATGTACCCGGTGGCGGCCTTGGCGGCGGGCGCCCGCCCGGTGACCGCGCCGGAGACGCACTACCGCACCGATGTCGACGCTCTGCTGTCGAGGGTTGGGCCAAAGACGAAAATCGTCTTTCTCGCCAACCCCAACAATCCGACGGGAAGTTATTTGACCGACGAGGAGGTACGCAGGCTCCACGCCAAATTGCCGGAAAACGTACTGCTGGTCATCGACGCGGCCTATGCCGAGTTCGTTAAGCGCAACGACTACGAGCCCGGCGTTCAACTGGTGTCCACCGCCGCCAATGTTGTCATGACGCGGACGTTCTCGAAGATCTATGCCATGGGCGGGTTGCGACTGGGTTGGGCCTATTGCCCGCCGGCGATCGCCGATGTTCTCAACCGCGTCCGCCCGCCCTTCAACGTCAATTCGGCGGCTCAGGCGGCGGCCGTGGCGGCGCTGGAGGATGTTGCATTTGCTGACCAGGCGCGGATCCATAACGACACGTGGCGAGACTGGCTTACGGACCGGCTCAGGGACGATGGCTTTGTCGTGTCGCCCAGCGTCGGTAATTTCGTGCTTGTCCATTTCGACCGCGAAGGCCGCCACACGGCAGCGGCCGCCAATCGTTCCCTCAACGAGCGCGGCATCATCGTCCGGGCCCTCGAACCCTATGGCCTGCTCGACGCACTTCGCATCACCATCGGCCGCGAGGATGAAATGCAAGCCGTCGCCACCGCGCTCGGCGCGTTCCGGGCACGATGAGCCCGCCTTTCGACAGCGTCGCCCTCATTGGCATTGGGCTGATCGGCTCGTCGCTGGCACGGGTCCTTCGGCGCGAAGGACTTGCCCGGCACATCGCCGTCCATTCGCGCAGCGAGGCGACCCGGACAAAGGTGCGCGGCCTGAACCTCGCCGACAGCCTTCACGCCACGCCCGAAGCGGCAGTCGCCGGCGCCGATCTGGTCGTGATCTGCACGCCGCTTTCGGCCTATGGCGACATCGCCGCGGCCATCGCGCCCCATCTCAAAGCCGGAGCCATCCTCACCGATGTTGGATCGGTCAAACAATCGGTGATTCGAGATGTCGGGCCATTGGTTCCGGCGGGTGTGCATCTGGTGCCGGGGCACCCGGTGGCCGGGACCGAACATTCCGGCCCTGAAGCCGGTTTTGCCGATCTGTTCCGCAATCGCTGGTGCATCCTGACGCCGCCGCCCGGAACCGATGAAACGGCCGTGAACCGCGTCGCGGACATGTGGCGCGGGTGTGGGATGAATGTCGAGATCATGGAGGCGCGACACCACGACCAGGTCATGGCGATGACCTCCCATCTCCCTCATTTAATCGCCTACACCATTGTCGGCACGGCCACCGACCTCGAGGGTCACATCGATGCGGACGTGATTAAGTTCGCGGCCGGCGGCTTCCGCGATTTCACCCGGATCGCGGCTTCCGACCCGGTCATGTGGCGCGACATTTTTCTCAACAACCGCGAGGCGGTTCTCGAGATGCTGGGTCGCCTGACCGAAGACTTGGCCGCGTTGCAGCGCGCGATTCGTTGGGGCGAAGGCGAAAAGCTGCAGGAACTTTTCACGCGCACGCGCGCCATCCGACGCAGCCTGATTGAGGCGAAACAGGCTTAGTCGAAGCCCGCTATTCGAAAACCAGCGCGGGCAAGGCAGCGATCGGGAAACCGGCGAGAGACAACGTACCGTCCTGGGCGGCGACCGGCACGTTGATCTGCGGCGGGCCACCCTCTGGCGGGGTGCGCGCCATCAGGCCAAACACGATTTTTGCCGCCGCCGCCTGATTGGCGCGGAGCAGGCCACGGGCGACAAGGACATCAACCGTCTCGGCATAACCGCGAATGACGGCGGTAAGCCCGCCCAGCGGCCGCATCTCCGCATCCAGCGCGAGCGTGCCATTCATGGCGAGGTCGAGCTTTCCCCACACCAGGCGAAGCGATTTGAGTTCGACCGTGCCCCCATCGTCCCGCCACGCCTGCAGCCCCTGACCGGCCCGTCCCGGTGGGATCGCACCCATAAGGCTTGCATCGACGCCTACCACACCGATCGTGGCGCCGAGGACGCCGCCCAATCCATCCGGAAAGGTCACTCTCTCCGCCGCCAGGACGACCTCAAGGCTCGGCGAGAGGTGCGGCGGCCGGTCCGGAGAAGGCGGCGGCATCAAGACCGTCAGTCCGGCATGGTCCGCCCGAACGCGCTCCGGGATGTCGACTCCGCGCCCGAGCGCCACCTCAAGCCCGCCAAGGGCCAGCCCCATGGCCGTGACTTGGCCTTCGGCACCCAGCCGCAGCTCGCCAAGCGGCGAGTCGGCGCGCGCAGCCAGCGGCAGAATGGCTCCATCCCGTGAAATCGAGAGGCGGTGAAGCCCGGGAAAGGTTAGAGCTATGCGATCGAGCCGCCACGGAAGAAGATCCGCGAGGATCGACTCGCCCTGCCATGCCCAGGCCACCGGCGCCGCGTTTCGCGCGACTGGCCCATCGATCCGCATTCGCCATCGCCAGGGATAACCGGAAACCGCCGCCAGGCCGTACTCGACCTCGATGCCATTTTCTCGCTGTGTCTCCACCCAGGTTTCGAACCCGCTTTGGATCCGGCCCGCGAGGTAGAACCAGGCACCGCTCCACGCCGCCACAACGACGGCCAGGATCGCAGGAACGATGAACAGTGGCCGGCGCATCGAAGGCGATCGCTCCTTCCCGGCGGTCAGGCGACGAGGACTTCGCCCAGATAGCGCCGCGCGAGGTGGTTTTTGAATATTTGCGGGTCGAGCGGTCGTCCGGTGGCTTCCGCAATAATCTGTTCGGCCGACAGCGCCGAACCCTTCTCATGCACATGGCGGCGCAGCCAGGCGAACAGCGGCGCAAAGTCGCCGCGCTCGATCAGCCCGGGCAAATCGGGGATCGCGCGCGCGGACGCCGCATAGAGTTGAGCGGCCATCATCGCTCCCAGCGTGTAGCACGGGAAATATCCCCAGGCGCCGCCCGGCCAGTGGATGTCCTGTAAACAGCCATCGCGATCGTCGGGAGGAACGATGCCAAGCAGCGCGCGCATGCCGTCGTTCCAGGCCCCCGGCAGATCGCTCAGCGTCAGCGAACCGCCGATCAGCGCGCGCTCCAGCCGATAGCGCAAAATCACATGGGCGGGATAGGTGACCTCGTCGGCATCGACGCGAATCAGACCGGGCTTGACCCGCGAAAGCCGGCGAGTCAAATCGCCACCCTCCCAGGCTGGCGAGGCGCCGAAGGCCTCACCCAGCTGGGGCGCGAGGAACCGAATGAATTCAGGGCTGCGGCAGACCTGCATTTCGACCAACAGCGACTGGCTTTCGTGAATCGCCATCCCACGCGCCTGGCCGACCGGCTGATAATGTCCCCGCCGTGGCAACCCGCGTTCGTAGAGGGCGTGGCCGGTTTCATGCACCACACCCATCATCCCCTGCGTCACATCCAATTCGTTCCAACGCGTCGTGATGCGAACATCGTCGGGGACGCCGCCGCAAAACGGGTGATGGCTCGTATCCAGCCGGCCATGATCGAAATCGAAACCAAGCGCGGTCATCAAGCGCAAAGCGAGCTTGTGCTGATCGGCCGCCGGAAAAGGACCGGTTAGGGGTGCCAAGGGCGGGTTCTTGGCTTGACGTTCGACCACCTTCGCCAGGAAACCAGGAAGGAAGGCCGCATAGTCGTCGAAGATGCGATCGATGGCGGGCGCGCGCAGTCCTGGTTCGTATTCGTCGAGCAAGGCGTCATAGATATCGAGCCCGAGGCGTTCGGCCTTGATGGTCGCCTGCTGACGCACCAAGTTGAGCACTTCTTCCAAAGCCGGACGCAACCCCGCGAAATCATTTTCCGCCCGCGCCCTGCGCCATTGGACTTCGCAGCGCGAAGCGGCCTTGGACAAGGCCTCGACGAGATCGCCAGGCACCGAAGCGGCGTGCAGCCAGGCGCGACGCATCTCGCGCAGATTGGCTTGCTGCCAGGCATCGAGCCCGGACTCCGATTCCGCAAGGCCCAAATCGTCTGCCACCGCCGGATCGGTCAGGATTTCATGGCTCATCACCTTGAGCGTGGCGAGCTGCTCCCCGCGCGCCTCCGATCCACCTTCGGGCATCATCGTTGCCATGTCCCATTGCAGGACGGCGGCGGCGTCACGCAGAACGATCAGCCGGGCAAACCGGCCTTCCAGAGCCTTATACGAGGAAGGGGACAACATTCTGAACCGCCGGGCATGAAGTTGCGGTCGGCGGAGCCTCTAACCGGCGCGCCGACGGTAGATCAGAATATAGAATACGACCAGAATCGCCGCCAAACTGTACCAAGTGATGGCGTATTGCAGGTGATTGTTGGGGATGTCGAGCCTGGTCTGCCCGCCGAGCGGCAATTTGGTTGGGTCGGGATAGGGTGCGGCTTCCACGAAAATCCGCGGCGCCGAAATGCCGGCGTTAGCCGCCATCGCCGCGATATCTCCAAAAAACCATAGATTTTGAGCGGGATTGTTGTCGGGGACGAAAAACGCCTGAGCCCACCCTTTTTGCGCGATGCCTTCGATAACGACGACCCCGGAATCCAGGCTCTGGGGACGCGAGGATTGCTGCTTCTTCGCCTGGGGCACCCAGCCACGATTGACCAACACAAACCCGCCATCCTCGCGCTGCAAGGGCGCAATCAAGTCATATCCGACATTGCCGCGTTGGGTGTGGGCCAGGACATGCATCTCGTGTTCGTGGAGAAAACGACCTCGCACCGCGACCCGCCGATATTGCCACTCGTCCGGGTCCAGCGCGTCGCCCGCGGGAAGCGGCACGGCTGGCATTGCGATCCGCGATTGGATATTCGCGATCACGTTTAGTTTCAGGGCGAGCCGATTGACCTGCCAGGTCCCCAGACCGGCCAGGATCGCGAAGCCCGTCAATGCCGCGACTGTTAGCCACAGCATTGAACGCTGGGTGGTGGTCTCTCCGTCGTGTGTTGTCATCTTCGCATCATATCAGTGTCAGACAGCGTTATGGGCGCGAGGCTGCATGACGCGGTCACCGCGGAGCGTAGTCGTCTCTTCGATGTTTGTACTGCAGCGCGATCATTGTCGCCTTGAACGGCCGCAACATCCCAAGCGCCGCGCCAATGATGAGCGGCGGCCAGATCATCGCGTGAATCCACATCGCCGGCTGGTAACGGACTTCGATGACCATCGCCATTCCGACGATGATGAAACCCAGAATCAGGATAATGAAAACCGCAGGCCCGTCGCCGCTATCCGCCAACTTCAGATCGAGGCCGCAGGCATCGCAATTTTCCACGATGGTTAGAAAGCCGGCAAACAGCCGCCCCTTCCCGCAGCGGGGGCACCGACACAGGAACCCTGCATTCAGTGCCCCGATATGCGGAAATGGCGGCTCGATCACGCGCGAATGATGCCGACCACCTAATTAATGATGCACCGGCGCGCTGCCGGCGCCCCACCAATAAACGCAGCTAAACAGGAACACCCACACCACGTCGACGAAGTGCCAATACCACGCCGCGGCCTCGAAACCGAAGTGATGGTCCGGCTTGAAATGCCCGGCCTGGGCACGGAAGAAACAAACGATCAGGAAGGTTGTCCCGACGATGACGTGGAAACCATGGAAGCCGGTCGCCATGAAGAAGGTGGTGGGATAGATCCCGTCTTTGAAGTTGAACGGCGCATTGATGTACTCATAGGCCTGAAAACCCGTGAACGAGAGACCGAGAAGAATGGTCAGGCCAAGCCACAACACCGTACGTTCGCGATCGCCCTCCAAGATGTAATGATGCGCGGCGGTGACGGTCGCGCCTGAGGTCAAAAGGATAAGGGTGTTGAGAAAAGGAATGTCCCATGCGTTGAAAACGGAGACACCCTGCGGCGGCCATTGATTGCCCGTCGCCTCGGTCGGAAACAGGGAGGCATTAAAAAAGGCCCAGAAGAAGGCGGCAAAGAACATCACCTCAGACGCGATGAACAGGGCCATGCCATAGCGGAGGCCGAGTTGCACCACGGGTGTGTGGTGCCCTTCGAACGTGGCCTCCTTGACCACGTCGCGCCACCAGCCCCACATCGTGTAAATAACGCCGATGAAGCCGATGGTCATCACCCAGCCGCCGCTGCCGTGCATGTACATGATGGCGCCCACGGCCAATACCAGGGCCGCGATGGACCCGATGATCGGCCACGGGCTGGGGTCGACCAGATGGTAGGGATGTTTGCGTGCGGTCGCGTGTGCGTCGGCCATGTCGAAATCTCCCCTATTCCCTTGCAGCCGTCAGCGGCCCTGACGTCGTTTCGTTGAATGTCGAAGGTAGTACATACCGCGATAGATCAAGCGCGCTTGTCGCCGTTCCGCCATCACTTTTGGCGCGGAAAAATGTGTAGTGCAGCGTCACGGCTTCCAAGTTCTTCAAATCCTTGTCGGTGGCGATGTCAGGATCGATGAAGAACGATACCGGCATGTCCACAACCTGCCCCGGATCCAGCCTTTGTTCGCTGAAACAGAAACATGCGATCTTGTTGACGTAACGGCCCGCCTGTTCGGGCGTCACGTTAAAGGTGGCCGACCCCGTGATCGGGATTGCAGCATCGTTTTGGGCGCGAAAGAAAGCGAGAGTCTCCTGGCCGACCCGAACCCGCACTTGCTGTATTTCGGGCCCGAATGTCCAGGGCAGGCCTGGGAACACGTCGCCGTCGAACCGCACGGTGAAAACACGATCGCCGACGGCCCCTGGGGCGGCGGCCGCGCGTCCGGGCGTGCCATCCCAACCGGTCGCCAGGCAGAACCACCGATAGAGCGGAACCGCCGCAAAACTTAGGCCGACCATGCCGGCGACGAGTGCGGCCGACGATAACGCCGTCACTGCCTTGCGGCGGGCCAGGGATGAGGCAAGGCGGGCCGTCTTTGTCATTGTCCGCCCATCCGCACGACCGTGATCGCGTAAAACAGAAAAACCAACCCGACCAGGACCAGGGCCAGCACCGCGTTCTTCGCGCGCAGCCGCTTTTGTTGTTTCAGGTTCATCAACTCGGTCTCAACCATCATGTCCGACCGCTTACCCGAGCAACCCGGATGCCGGAGCGTGATCAATCATCAGAAGAGCGAACAATACGAACAGATAGAGGATCGAATACCCGAACAGCCGGCGGGCCGAAGCATCGGTCTCATCCCACCAAACCCGCCAGGCCCCGATCAGGAAAAAGGCCCCCAGGATGACCGCGCCGCTTGCGTAGACCCATCCCGCCGCGCCCAGGAAGGCCGGCGAAAGGGAAAGGGGCAGCAGCAACAGCGTATAGAGGACGATCTGGCGTTTGGTCTCCTTGACACCGGCGACAACCGGCAGCATCGGGACTCCGGCCCGACTGTAGTCGTCGGCCCGGTAAAGCGCCAACGCCCAGAAATGCGGCGGCGTCCACATGAAGATGATGGCGAACAGCGCCAGCGGCACCAAGGTAACATCGCCGGAAACCGCCGCCCAACCGATAACCGGCGGAAAAGCGCCCGCGGCGCCGCCGATCACGATGTTCTGCGGCGTGCGCCGCTTCAGCCACATCGTGTAGACGAAGACATAGAACAGAACCGACAGAGCCAGCAACGCCGAGGCAACGCAGTTGACCGCAAGTCCCATGACCGCAACCGCGGCGACCGCCAAAACGATGCCGAAGCCGAGCGCGTCACCGGGCTGCATGCGTCCGGCTGGAATCGGGCGTTCGCGCGTTCGGTGCATCAACGCGTCGATATCCCGGTCGTACCACATGTTAATTGCGCCGGAAGCACCCGCCGCCACGGCGATGCACAGAATGGCGACCACGGCCAGTAGCGGATGAATGGTGCCGGGCGCGGCGATCATCCCGGCCACACCCGTGAAAACCACCAGCGACATCACCCGCGGCTTCAGCAGGGCGACATAATCGCCGACGCTGGCTTCCCCGGCCTCCACGCCGGCGGCGCCTGCCTCGACCGAGGACTTAAGCACCGCCATCGCCGTGCCGTCCTAAGACCCGGCGTGCCGGGTCAGTGGTGGGAACCGCCGGCAATGCGCGGCAGTTCCTCAAAGGTGTGGAAGGGCGGCGGGGACGATACCGTCCATTCCAGGGTCGTCGCCCCTTTACCCCACGGATTTTCGGCAACCCGGCGTCCCGATGCCAGGGTGTGGAAAATCATGTAGATGAACAACAACGTGCTAGCGAAGGAAATCAGCGACCCGTAGGACGCCACCAAGTTCCACCCGGCGAAGGCATCGGGATAGTCCGGGATACGCCGCGGCATGCCGGCCAGACCCAGGAAATGCATCGGGAAAAACGTCAGGTTCACGCCGATGAACTGGGTCCAAAAATGCAGCTTGCCCAGCGTCTCGGAATATTGGCGACCGCACATCTTGGGGAACCAATAATAGAAGCCCGCGAAGATGGAGAACACCGCGCCCAAGGACAAGACATAGTGGAAGTGCCCGACCACGTAATAGGTGTCGTGCAGCACCAGATCGACGCCGGTGTTGGCCAACACGATGCCGGTAACGCCGCCCACGGTGAACAGGAAGATAAAGCCCATCGCGAACAGCATCGGCGTCTTGAATTGGATGGAGCCGCCCCACATCGTGGCGATCCAGCTGAAGATCTTCACACCGGTCGGCACCGCGATGACCAGCGTCGCGGCCATGAAATAGGCGCGCGTATCGACATCCATGCCCACCGTATACATGTGGTGCGCCCACACGATAAAGCCGATGAACCCGATGGAAACCATGGCATAGGCCATGCCGAGATAACCGAAAATCGGCTTCTTGGAGAACGTGGACACGATCTGGCTGATCATGCCAAAGCCGGGCAGAATCAAAATGTAAACCTCGGGATGCCCGAAGAACCAGAACAGATGCTGGAACAGAACGGGATCGCCGCCGCCATCGGGGGCGAAAAAGGTCGTCCCGAAATTGCGGTCGGTCAACAACATGGTGATGGCGCCCGCCAGCACCGGCAGCGACAGCAGCAGCAGGAACGCGGTGATCAAAATCGACCACACGAACAGCGGCATCTTGTGCAGGGTCATGCCCGGCGCGCGCATGTTGAAGATGGTCGTGATGAAATTGATGGCGCCGAGGATCGAGGACGCGCCGGCCAGATGCAGCGCCAGGATCGCCATGTCCACCGATGCGCCGGGATGGCCGATGCTGGACAAGGGCGGATAAATCGTCCAGCCCGTGCCCGCGCCCATGCCGGTCACGCTCGACCCGACCAGCAGGATGCAGGACGGAATCAGCAGCCAGAAGCTGATGTTGTTCATGCGCGGGAAGGCCATATCGGGCGCGCCGATCATGATCGGCACGATCCAGTTGCCGAACCCGCCGATCATCGCCGGCATGACCAGGAAGAACACCATGATCAGGCCGTGGGCGGTAATCAACACGTTGAAGAACTGGTGATCGCCGCCGAGGATTTGATTGCCCGGCTGCATCAGCTCCAGGCGGAAGAGCACGGACATCAGGCCGCCGACCAGTCCGAAGACGATGGCGAACACAAGGTACATCGTCCCGATGTCCTTGTGGTTGGTGGAATAGACGAAACGCCGCCACCCCGTCGGATGCGCGTGTTCGGCGTGGGCGTGTCCGCTGTTAGCAGCCATTGAACCGTTCCTCCAAATCCGAAATCGTCGGCTATTCGGCGAGACGCGCCACGCGCGTATTCGTCGTGCCGGTATTGCTGGCGAATTCTCTCTTGGCGCGAGCGACCCAGGCCGGGAAGGCAGCCTTGGCCACAACCTCGATAGCGATCGGCATGAAGCCGTGATCGACGCCGCACAACTCCGAACATTGTCCGTAATAGACGCCGGGGCGGTTGAACCGCACCCAGGTCTCGTTGATTTTGCCGGGGTTGGCGTCGAGTTTTACCGCCGCCGCGGGAATGGCGAAGGCATGAATGACGTCGGTCGAGGTCGTCAGGATGCGGATATCGGTGTCCACCGGAAGGACGACGCGATTATCGGTATCGAGCAAACGCCGCTGTCCGGGCTTCAGGTCTTCGTCGCGGATGATGCGCGAATCGAACGTAAGGTTGTCGTGATCGGGATATTCATAACTCCAGTACCACTGATGCCCGATCGCCTTAAGGGTCATCTCCGGATTCGCTGAGCGGTCGGCGAAGTAGAGAAGCCGGAACGACGGAACCGCAATCTCCACCAGGATCAGGATGGGGATGACCGTCCAAAGAACCTCGATGACGGTATTGTGCGTGGTCTTGGAAGGAACCGGATTGGACTTCTCGTTGAAGCGCAGCACGACATAGAAAAGCAGGCCGAGCACGAAGAGCGAGATGAGCGTGATGAGAACCAATAGCCCGTCATGCAAGGATGTGAGGTTTTCCATGACGTCGGTCGCCGCCGGCTGGAGACCCATCTGCCACGGCATCGGTTCGGCCGCCAACGCCGCGCTGGCTGACAACCCCAGCGCCGCCAGAGCCCCCAAAAC
The DNA here is from genome assembly GCA_945892765.1 of Asaia bogorensis. Lineage (GTDB taxonomy): Bacteria > Pseudomonadota > Alphaproteobacteria > CACIAM-22H2 > CACIAM-22H2 > SHVT01. The sequence goes on along the minus strand of CAMDDQ010000005.1, from coordinate 21,070 downwards.
GGAGCCTTTTGTAATCAACCGCATGTCTCTCGTCCGTCCCTGGTTGTCGTTGAAGTCCGAATGTTCCGCGGCGGTTGGGAAGCGCCCCGCAGCCGTTACGGCCGTAATCGCTTCGATTTCCCCCGCAGCACTCAACCCCTTGTGAAAATACACTACCAGTCGGGTATGGCTCAACTGTGTTGACGATAGCGACTTGCGGTCGGCTGCGGCGAATCGTCGCGAGATGCCGCGCTCCATCGTCATGTCGGCTGCCGATCAAGATCGATCCGGCGCCGAATTCGCCTGAGGCCAATCCATACGCCCGCCATCACGAATGGAATCGCGATAGCAGTTCCGAATTCGGGGTCGATGTGGACGCCAAACGATGCGATTCCGCTGATCGCATGAGCGACAAGTCCGACCACGTAGTAGCTGATTGCCGCCGCCGATAGCCCCTCAACCGTCTGCTGCAACCGCAATTGTTGCCGCGCCCGCCGATCCATGGATTGAAGAAGATCGCGACTTTGCGCCTCGACGCCAATTTCGACGCGCGTACGTAGCAAGGTGAGCGCGCGCGCCAAGCGGTCGGCCACGGCCTCCTGCCGCTCGGCGACGGCCTTGCAGGTGCGCATCGCGGGCACAAGCCGGCGCTCCATGAATTCGCCAATCGTCTGCACGCCCTCGGTTCGCCGCTCGCGCAATTCCGCGATGCGTCGTTCGACCAGGCCAAAATAGGCCTGGGAGGCAGCGAAACGATAGCCGTTGGCGGCGACAAAGCGCTCGAGTTCGGCAGCCAGCGTCGCCAGTCGAACCAGCAAAGACTGTTCGTCGGCAAGGCTTTGGATCCGCGCAAAAGATTCGGTGATGTCCGCAAGCGCCTGCTCGACCGCGGTAACTCTCGGACCAGCCTCGCGAGCCAAGGGCAGCGCGAGCAACGCCATCATGCGGTAGGTTTCGATCTCCAACAGCCGCTGGGCGAGCCTTCCCGCCTGACGTGGCCGCAAGCCGTGGTCGCGGACCAGGACTCGGCCGAAGCCATCCCCATGAATCCGGAAATCGGTCCAAACCTCAGCGAGGCCATCCGCGGGCTGGCTGCCGGCCAGAAATTCGGGTTCGAACCAGATTCCGAGTTCGTCCGGGGCATGGATGTTGGCTTGGCCCTTCATGAAGGCGGCGTGGATCGCCACCAGCCGGCTCCCGGGCAGGCCTTCCAGCCAATCGGTCGGCACGCAGGCAATGGCTGGTTCGGCGAACGGATCAGAAAACGGACCGCGCCGAAAGAAGGTGTAAGTGCAGAATTCGGCATGGCGCTCCCATTTCATTCGGAAATCGCCGAAATCCTGGAAATAGTGGTTGGCGCCGGCAGGCGGCTCGGCAACGGCGAAGCGCTGGCACAAGACGGCAAGATGGGCGCGATCGGCCGCCGCGCCCTCCTCGCCGGAAATCATGGCGATGTGCGAAACCCTCTCGGGCGGTGCGAGCGCGGAGGCCGGCCGGGCATGGACTTCGTCGGTCAGGGACTGCCGCAGGGGATGATCCCGCCAATGGGTCAAAGGATGCGCCGGGTAAGAGGAAGTTGAACGATCGCCGGCTGCATTCCGGCCGGCGAAGGATTATCTTAAAGCATTGCCAACCGCCACCCCACCGAGCGGAACCCGCGAGCGGGAAAGGATTTGACCATGAGCGCCCTCAGAACGACCGACGATCTGTTTTTTACCCAGGCCGGACTCGACCGCGGCCGCATTGAGGGCCTGGTCGGCGAAAGCTTGCACGGAACCGACGACGGCGAGCTGTTCCTGGAATATCGGCAATCCGAAAGTTTTGCCTTTGATGACGGCCGCCTGAAGAGCGCCAGTTTCGACACGACTCAGGGTTTCGGATTGCGCGCCGTTGCCGGCGAAACCGTTGGTTTCGCCCATGCTTCCGACTTGTCCGAAGCGGCGATTCGCCGCGCCAGCGCGACGGTGCAGGCTGTACGCTCGGGCAAAGGCGGCAAACTGGCGGCCCCGCCCATCGGGACCAACCGCGTGTTGTATACCGACGCCAACCCCCTCGGCTTCGTCGATTTCGCGACCAAGGTCAAGTTGCTGGCCGATATCGACGCCTACGCCCGCGGCAAGGATCCGCGCGTGCGCCAAGTGATGGCGTCGCTTTCCGGCGAGTGGCAGGCCGTGCAGATCGTGCGCGGCGACGGGCACCGCGCGGCCGATCTGCGCCCGCTGGTGCGGCTAAACGTATCCATCGTCGCGGGTGAAGGTGACCGGCAGGAACAGGGCAGCGAAGGCACCGGCGGCCGCGTCACTTATGAACGCATGTTCGCGCCGGACTATTGGCGAGGTCAAGTGGATGCGGCGCTCCGCCAGGCGCTTGTCAATCTGTCCTCGGTGCCGGCGCCGGCGGGTGAAATGCCGGTGGTTCTCGGACCCGGCTGGCCCGGCGTCATGCTGCATGAAGCAATCGGTCACGGGCTGGAAGGCGATTTCAATCGCAAGAAAACCTCGGCTTTCGCCGGCTTGGTGGGCAAACGCATAGCCGCGCCCGGCGTCACCGTCGTTGATGACGGTCTCATGCAGGACCGCCGCGGCTCGCTGTCCATCGACGATGAGGGCACGCCGACCGAATGCACGACCCTGATCGAGGACGGCATTCTTGTCGGTTTCATGCAGGACCGTCAGAACGCCCGCCTCATGGGCGTGCGGCCGACCGGCAATGGTCGGCGCCAGAGTTTCGCCCACCATCCGCTGCCGCGCATGCGCAACACTTACATGTTGCCCGGTAAACATGAGCCGGAAGAGATCATCCGCTCGGTTAAACGGGGACTGTACGCGGTCAATTTCGGGGGCGGGCAGGTCGACATCACGTCCGGAAAATTCGTGTTCTCGGCCTCAGAGGCGTATCTCATCGAGGACGGCCGCGTCGGGCAGGCGGTGAGGGGCGCTACTTTGATCGGCAACGGCCCCGATGCCCTGACCAAGGTGACGATGGTGGGCAACGATCTAAAACTGGACCTTGGCGTGGGTACCTGCGGCAAGGAAGGACAGGGTGTGCCCGTGGGCGTGGGTCAGCCCACGATGTTGCTCGAAAGCCTGACGGTCGGCGGCACGCGGGCCTGACGGTCTCGGGCATAAGGAGGACGACGATGCGTAGGGGAGCCAGGGCGCTGATCTGCACCATCGCTGGAGCGGTCGCATTTGGGTTTTCGGCCGATGCCGCGCCCCCCGTGAAGCCGGCGACGAGCGACTTGCTGCGGACCATTCAAGGCGCCCCACGGGCGCCCCCCGAAAAGGCGGCGCCGACGGCCAGCCAGAAGCCCCCGGCGCCGGCCACCAAGAAAGCCGCCACGCCCCAAGCCAAACCGGCGCCACAAACCGCGGCCAAACCGCAGACTCCGGCCAAAGGTTTCGTGCGGCCGGGGCGGCCAGGCCGTACCGCCACCGGCCAATGACGTCAGGCGAAGATTTCGATATCCTCGGCCGAAAGCGAGCCCGGTACGATCATCAACGGCACGCGTAGCCGGCCCGACATCTTGCCGGCCAGCGCGGAAACCAGCGGCCCCGGCCCCGCCGGCCCGGTTCTCGCACCTAGTACGAGAATCGAAATGCTCGGCTCTTCGTCCAGAAGTTTGAGCAATTCATCGCGCAGTGAGCCCTCGCGCACGTAAAGCACCGGCGTCGTGCCGGTCATTTCCTGGACGATTGTCGACAGGTCCTGAAGGCGCCGTTCGGCGTCGGCTCGGCGTTCTTGGCGCATCATATCGCCGACCGCGACCCAGTGCTGGTCGTCGGCCGGCTCGGTAACATCCAGCAGGGCGATGCGCCCGCCCGTCGACTTCGCGCGGCGGCAGGCGTAACGCAGCGCGATACGCATCTCCTCGCTGTCGTCGACGACCAGCAGGAAAACACGCTGCGCTTGTTTCGGACGATCGACCATGCCGCCTCCGATTATGCCCGCCGGAAGACAACGCCGCCAAGCCAACCCGCGAGGGTGCCGAGAACGACGGCGAGCAAACCATACAAAGCGGCGTGGTCGTGGGCAAAATCATAAACCTCGGCGCTGAACCCATCCTTGCTGACGATCAACGGGGTCGTCTGGGCCGCGACAACCTCCCCACCGCGCAGGAGCAGAACCTCGACCGAATAGGTTCCGGTCGGCAAGTTGCTGGGGAAATCGAGGGGCGTGCGAAACAGCCTTTGGCCGAGGAACGAGACTCTGCCCACTTCGGCCACGAATAATCGGCTCTCCTGTTTCTGCCGGATCAGGGCGTCGCGGAAGGCGGCGATTTCACCCGTCCCGGCGGGGTCCAAGGGGGACAGGCGAAGGCGGTCAACGCCCAACTGATGCCGCGCGCGCACCGTCGGCGGCGCGATCTGATCGAGCGGCCGGCTGCTCGCCACAGCATAAAACGCCGGCACTCCGGCGAACGCCAATTCCTCGCGGTTGACCCATAACCCCCAAAACCGTCCTTTGCGCCTGACGACGGTGTCGGTACCTGGACCACGCACAAGGACGACCACGTCGCCCTCTTCCTCGATGGCGCCGAACAACAAGACTTGGGTGCCGGCGAAGCCGGTCGTGATTGCCACCAGATGGCTCGATAAATCCGCCACCAGCGGCTGGCTCGCGGCCGGTCCCGTCGCCGTGTGGACCAATGCCGCCAGCGCCAACAACGAGAGAAATGACCGCCGATCCATCATTCTTTCCAGAGAACGGCCAGGGAATAGGGATCAATCGGCGTTTCCACAAGATCGAGGAAAAGCTTCGCCGACACCCCCAGCACCAGCAACGCCAGCAACCCGCGAACCTGTTCGCCGCGCAGCCGCGCGCCGATCCAGGCGCCGATTTCCGTGCCAGCAACACCCCCAACTAGCAGAAGGCTGGCCAAGACTACATCGACGGATTGGTTCTGATAGGCCTGGAGGAAGGTCACATTCGCGGCCACGACCAGGATGTAGAGGAGCGAGGTTCCGATCGTCACCGATGTCGGCATTCCCAGCAGATAGATCATGGCCGGGACCAGGATGAACCCGCCGCCAACGCCGAGCAGTGCGGCCAGCACGCCCACCACCAAGCCGATCGCCACCGGCGCGATCGCGCTGATATACAGCTTCGATTGGCGAAAGCGGACTTTCAAAGGCAACGCGTGCAACCAGAAATGTTGGTGCAGCTTGGCGCGATTGCCGGTCCCAGCCCGGCCACGTTTCCGCATCGCCCGCAGGCTTTCCAGCAGCATCAACCCGCCGATGACCGAAAGCAGGACGACATAGGCAAGCGAGACGAACAGGTCGACCTGGCCGATCCCCTTGAGCACCGAGAATACCCAGACGCCAAGGGTGGAGCCAACTAACCCGCCGCCGAGCAGGACACCACCCATCGCGAAATCGACGTTGCCGCGCCGCCAATGCGCCAATGTCCCGGAGACGGACGTGGCTAGAATCTGATTGGCCCCCGTGGCGACGGCAACCGGGGCCGGCACGCCGAGAAAAATCAAGAACGGCGTCAGCAGAAATCCGCCACCTATGCCGAAGGCACCCGAAAGCAGGCCGACCGCGCCACCGAGCCCCACGACCACGAACAGGTCGAGGGAAAGCTCCGCGATGGGCAGATAGATTTGCATTGAATCGGGGATGAGCCGGCCAACAGCGCCGCGGCGCCTGTTTTGGTTCGATCGTTTTCCTTATGCGCCGCGCGCCGGGGCGTCGGCAAGAAAAATGCGGCGGCTTTCGGCCCGAAATTTCGATGCCGCCCCAGAAACTTGCCCGGCTAGGGGCGAAGCAAACCGAGGATGCCGTGGATTTCGGACAAATGATGGCGCGAAATCTCGCCGGCGCGTTCGGCGCCGCGCCGCAAGACCGCGTCGACATACGCCGGCTCCCGCATCAGGCGCTTCATTTCCGCGCCGATCGGGCCCAGCACCGAAACCGCGAGGTCCACAAGCTCGGCCTTGAAAGCGGAGAACGCGGCCCCCGCGAATCGGATCACGGCGGCTTCATGCGCGATGCCCGCCAACGCCGCGTAAATGCCGAGTAGGTTCGCGGCATCGGGACGCGCCTCAAGACCCGCCAACGAATCCGGCAGCGGCTCGGTGTCGGTCTTGGCCTTCTTGATCTTTTGCGCGACGGTGTCGGCATCGTCGGTCATGTTGATGCGCGAATAGTCCGAGAGGTCGGATTTGCTCATCTTTTTGGTGCCGTCGCGAAGGCTCATCACACGCGTGGCCGCCCCGAAGATTTGCGGCTCCGGCAGCGCGAAATAATCGACGTTGAATTGCCGATTGAACGCACCGGCGATGTCACGCGCCAGCTCCAGATGTTGTTTTTGGTCGTCGCCGACGGGCACGTGGGTCGCTTTATAAAGGAGTATGTCCGCCGCCATCAGCACCGGATAGGCGTAAAGGCCAAGCCCGGCATTGTCCTTTTGTTTGCCGGCCTTTTCCTTGAATTGGGTCATGCGGTTGAGCCAGCCGAGCGGCGTCAAACAGCTGAGCAGCCAGGCTAGCTCGCTGTGGCCGGCAACCATGCTTTGGTTGAAAATGATGCAGCGTTCGGCGTCGATCCCCGCGGCGATGTAGGCTGCCGCGACCTCGCGGGTCTGCGCGCGCAAGGTCGCCGGGGCCTGCGGCGTGGTCAGCGCGTGCAGATCGACGATGCAGAAGATGCAGTCGAAATCCGCCTGCAACTGCACCCAATTGCGGATCGCGCCGAGATAGTTGCCGAGGTGCAGATTGCCGGTGGGCTGCACGCCCGAGAAAATTCGCTTCATCGCCCGTCCGATCGTTCCGCGACAAGCCGCGAGTTATCGCGCCTCGAGGCGGGGTGGTCAATCGGCTTGGTCCGATGTCCCCGGCGCGCGGCCGAGCTGCCGGCGAACCTCGCGCCAATCCGCCGCGCCGGCAAGCTGCGCCGCACCGGCGAAAACCACACCGCCACCCACGACAAGCAGTACCAGGCCAATGGCGCGCGCAGGCAGCGATCCCGCCAGCACGGGCGCCAGCACCGCTAGACCAAACACCAAGCCGCCGGCCATTACGGTGGTCGCCAGAGCCATGCGCGGCAAACGGCTCAAGAGCCGGGCGTCGAGCACCAGATGATTGCGGCGGCGGAGGGCGAGGAAAAGCAACGCCACATTGAGCCAGGCCGAAACCGCCGTGGCCGCGGCGATACCGACATGGGCGAAGGGTGTCATCAGGGCGACCGAGATCGCGACATTAGCGGTTAGGCAGAGGACTCCGATCTTAACCGGCGTGGCAGTGTTTTCGCGCGCGAAGAATCCCGGCGTCAGCGCCCGGATCAGCACATACGCCGGCAACCCGTAGGCATAAGCGGCGAGCGCCGCGGCCGTGGCGGCGGCGGCATCGGGCCCGAACGCCCCCCTTTCGAACAACGTCGACATGATCGGCCCGGCAAGAATGATCAGAGCCGCCGCCGCCGGCAGGGCCAACACCAGGGCGATTTCGATGGCTCGATTCTGGCTGTTGGCGGCGGCGTCGATTTCGCCATTGCGCAGCTGGCGCGACAACAAGGGTAACAACGCCGTGCCCACGGCGATTCCGACAACGCCCAGCGGCAATTGGTTCACGCGGTCGGCGTAATACAAGAACGAGATCGAACCGGTCGGCAGCAGCGAGGCGAGCATGACATTAACGACAACCCCTATCTGCGTGGCGCCGGCGCCCAATGCGACCGGTACCATCAGACCGAGCAGACGCCGCACGTCCTTGGACGGAAGCGGCACCGTCAGCCGCAAGCGCAGCCCGGCGTTGTGGCAGGACAAAGCAAGCCAGGAAAATTGCAGACCGCCGGCCACCGTCACGCCCCAGGCCAGGGCGTGCGCCGGCGTCTCGAGTATTTTCCCCAACCCCAGCAATGCCCCGATCATCGCGATGTTGAGCAGGATCGGCGTGCCCGCCGCCGCCGCGAAACGTCCGGATGCGTTCAACGTGGCGCTGAACAGCGTCGCCATGGATACGAAGAGAAGATAGGGGAAGGTCAGGCGCGTCAGATCGACGGCCACTTCCTTGATAGCGCCGTCGAAGCCCGGCGCCAGGACCGCGATCACCCGCGGCATGGCAATTTCGGCGAACACCAGCACGACAAACAGAATGAACAGGAGCGCGGCCAAGACTTGCTCGGCGAGGCGAATGGCCGCGTCGTGCCCCTCCCCGGCCAAGCGCCGGGCATAAAAGGGAATAAAGGCGGCGTTGAACGCCCCTTCGGCGAAGAGGCTGCGAAAGACGTTGGGCAGCTTGAAGGCGACGAAAAACGCGTCGGCGACGGGACCGGCGCCCAATGCCGCCGCGATCAAGATGTCGCGAACGAAGCCGAAGACCCGGCTGACCAAGGTCAAGCCGCCGACGGTCGCGACGGAACGAAACAAACTCATGCAGCCCACCTACCGCGACAGACCGGACATGCAATCGCCGTCGCCGAGCAAACCCGTGCGGTCGGTCGGATGAAAGCGGATGACAACGCGGCGGGGCAACGAGGCCGGGTCGATGCGGTGCCGCCAAGCCGGAATCATGGCCCGACGACAGTGCCGCGGCGGCGCAACGGCGGCGCCGACGGCACGACCAGCTCACGCTCCGGATCGGCCAGCGCTTTGAGGAGACCGTCGCGAGTCTGCTTGAGTTTGGTTTCTTGCTCCACCTTCAGACCGAAGACATCCTTGACGTAGAAGACGTCGACCGCACGTTCGCCATAGGTCGATATTTTCGCGGTCATGATTTGCAGGCCCAACTCGGTCAACGCCCGCGTCACGTCAAAAAGGAGGCCGGTTCGGTCGCGCCCGCTGACTTCGATCAGGGTGAGCGTCGCCGACGCGGCGTTATCGATGAAGACTTGCGGCGGTACCGCGAACACCCTGTCGCCTTGGGTAAGCCGACGTTTCTCTAAGGTCTCGGCCAGGCGCAGTCTCCCCGACAAGGCCTGTTCGACGGAGGCCGAGAGTTTCGCCAACCGGTCGGGGCGGTCGAAGGCGCCGCGATCCTCGTCCTGGACCCAAAAGGTATCGAGTGCCATGCCATCGCTGAGGGTGTGAATTTTCGCATCCACGATGTTGGCGCCCGCCACCGCCAACGCCCCCGCAATACGCGAAAACAGGCCCGGGTGGTCGGCGGTATAGATTATGACTTCGGTGACGGCGCGCGCGCGATCGACCCGCGTGCCGATCGACAACGGCCGTCTCTCCCGATTGGCTTCGCGCACCAAACGCGCGTGGCGGCCAAGGGTCGCGGTATCGGTAGACAGCCAATAGGCCGGGTAGCCGAGCGCCAGATGGTTGGCGAACTCCTCATCGTTCCAATCGGCGACTTCGGTCCTCAAGGCGTCTTGCGCGGCCGTGATGCGCTCCTTGCCGGCGGCAACGTTGCCCGACATTTCGTCTTCCGCGGCGTAATAGAGGTCGCGCAGAAGCGCCGCCTTCCAGTTGTTCCACACCGCCGGCCCGACGGCGCGAATATCGGCGACGGTCAACACCAACAGCAGCCGCAACCGCTCCAGCGACTGCACCAGGTCGACAAAGGTGCGGATTGTTTGGGCGTCCTGGATGTCGCGTTTGAAAGCCGTGTTGCTCATCGCCAGATGGTGGCGCACGAGCCATGACACGGTCTCGGTTTCCTCGGCGCTCAGGCCTAAGCGCGGTCCGAGCTTCGTCGCGACATCGGCCCCAAGAGTGGAATGATCGCCGCCGCGGCCCTTGGCGATGTCGTGAAGCATGACGGCGAGATAAAGCGCGCGTCGGGACTGAATCTTGTGGATCACGTCGCTCGCCAGCGGGTGATCGTCCTTGAGCGACCCCATTTCGATGCGGTGCACGATACCCAGCGCGAATATCGTGTGCTCGTCGACCGTATACACGTGATACATGTCGTGCTGGGTTTGGGCGACGACCCGGCCGAAATCGGGCACGAATCGGCCCAGAACACCGGCCTCGCTCATCCGCCGCAGCGTCACTTCGCAATCGGTTTCCGCCGCCAAGATTTCCATGAACAGCCGGTTGGCCTCGGGGTTGGCGCGCAGCGTGGCATCGACCAGCCGCAGATTCTGGCGGATCAGGCGCAAGGTGCCCGGGTGCACTTCAAGCCCATGACGGTGGGCGACATGGAAGATGCGGACAAACCGCACCGGGTCGGTGACGAAGGCGTCGTCGGCAGAAGCCGCCAGCCAATCGCCCTCGACGGAAAAATCCTCGACCGAACGCCGCCGCAAAAAGGGCGTACGCCAGCGCGGTTTGCGCGTCTGTTCCGCCTCGATCGCCGCGCAGAAAATGCGGGTCAGATCGCCGACATCCTTGGCGACGAGAAAGTAGTGCTTCATGAAACGTTCGACGCCGCGGCTGCCGCGATGTTCGGTGTAGCCCATGCGGCGCCCGATTTCCTGTTGCACGTCGAAGGTCAGCCGGTCTTCGGCGCGGCCGGTGAGAAAATGAAGTTGGCAACGGAGCGTCCACAGAAAGGACTGCGCTTTGTCGAATTTCGCGGCCTCGTCCTCGGCAAACACCCCACGCGGGACGAGTTCCTGCACCTCGTCGACGCCGTACAGATATTTGGCGATCCAGAACAAGGTGTGGAGGTCGCGCAGGCCCCCTTTGCCTTCCTTGATGTTGGGCTCCACGACATAGCGCGAATCGCCGAGTTTCTGGTGGCGCAGATTGCGCTCCGCCAGCTTGGCTTCGATGAACGCAGGGCCGGTGCCAGCTACGATTTCTGCCCGGAAGCGGCGTTTGAATTCGGCATGAAGTTTGTCGTCGCCCCAAATCCATCGCGCTTCAAGGAGCGCGGTACGGATCGTGATGTCGGATTTCGACAGACGGACGCATTCGTCGGACGAACGCGTGGCATGGCCGACCTTCAGCCCAAGATCCCACAGCATGTAGAGGATGAATTCGACGATCTGCTCGGCCCGCGGCGTCAGTTTGTACGGCAGCAGAAAAAGCAGGTCGATGTCCGAATGCGGCGCCAACTCACCCCGGCCATAGCCGCCCACGGCCAGGACGCTCATCTTCTCCGCCGACGACAAATTCGACACCGGATAGGCGTACCAATCGGCGAAATCGTGGATGACGCGGATGATCTGGTCGAACAGGAAGGAATTGGCGCGCACCGCCGCGGCGCCGTCGCCGTCGGCATCGAAACGGCCGCGTACTTCGTCCCGCCCGGCCGCCAGCGTTGTTTTAATAAAATCGAGAAAACGGGCGCGGCGCTGATCCGCGTTCAACGAATCGTCGCGCCCGATCTGTGTCAGCCGGTCGTTGAGAGCGCGGCGGTCGATGATTTCGCGCTGGCTAGGGACTCCGTCCATGCCGGCCATTATAGACTAAGTTGGAGGGCTCACTTGACCAGCGCAAAGACGCGGAAATCCCGCGGGCGATGGGGATCGAGATTCGGATTGACCGCCCACCGCCGAAGAATGGCTTCGAATGCAAGCCCCGCCTTTTCCATCACGCGGGCAGACGCGACATTGTCCACGTCGCAAGTTCCCCACATGCGCCAAACCTCGGGCTCCGCCGCCGCCCAGCGCACGACGGCGGTCAACGCCTCCGTCATGTAGCCGCGGCGCCAGAAAGGCCGCGCCAACACATAGCCGAAAGTGAAGTCATGAGTGCCCTGCCGAAGACCGAGAGCACCCACCGCCGGCCGCCCGACCCCTTCGGCATCGATGACATAGGTGCGGCCTTCCTGCGCCTCCCACCGTTCCAAGCAAGACGCTACATAGCGGCGCGTATCCTCGATGTTCTCGTGGGGCCGCCAACTTAGGTAGCGCGTAACTTCAGGGTCGGTTGCGTAGGCGCGGAACAGCGCCTCAGCATCCGATGGCGTCGGCTTTCGCAAGACCAGGCCGGAGGTTCGGAATTCGTCCGGCGGCATCATTGACCGAGAGCCTTGAGACGATAAAGCGCCTCCAGCGCCTCCTTCGGCGACAACTCGTCGGGATTGATCGCGGCCAGCGCGTCGGTCAGCGGGGAGGTTTTCGACCCAGCGGGGGGCGCCGCCCGGAACAGGGGCAAATCGTCGGCGAGGCGGGCGAGCGCACCCGCCTGTTCGCCCTTTTCGAGCACCGCCAATATTTCCTCGGCGCGGGCCACCACCGCCGGCGGCAGCCCGGCGAGGCGGCCGACGTGAATGCCATAGGAACGGTCGGCCACGCCCGCGGCGACCTCGTGCAGGAACACGACGCTGCCTTGCCACTCCTTCACGCGCATGGTGTGGCAGGCAAGGCCGCGCAGCCGGGCCGCCAGCGCGGTGAGTTCGTGATAGTGCGTGGCGAAAAGAGCACGGCAGGCGTTGCGGTCGTGAAGATGTTCGACCGTGGCCCAGGCGATGGATAGACCATCGAAGGTCGCCGTGCCGCGACCGATTTCATCGAGGATGACCAGCGCCCGCGGCCCCGCCTGATTGAGAATAGCGGCGGTTTCGACCATTTCGACCATGAAGGTCGAACGCCCGCGGGCGAGATCGTCGGCCGCGCCCACGCGGCTGAACAGCCGGTCGACGATGCCGATATGCGCGGCCTCCGCCGGTACGAAGGAACCCGCCTGGGCCAACACGGCGATAATCGCGTTTTGGCGAAGGAAAGTGCTTTTACCGGCCATGTTGGGACCGGTGACGAGCCATAGCCGGCTCTCCGGCGGCAGCGCGCAGTCATTGGGAACAAAGGTCCCGCTTGCGGATGCGCCGAGGGCCGCCTCGACCAAGGGATGGCGGCCGCCCTTGACGGAAAACGCCACGCTGTCGTCGACCAGCGGCCGGACATAACGCCGTTCGACCGCGACCTCGGCCAGGGCCGAGGCGACATCAAGCGCGGCGATCGAGCGCGCCGCCAGGGCGATGGGCTCGGCGCGCGCCATGACCTCGCCGGTCAAATCCGCGAACAAATTCAGTTCCAGCGCCAAAGCCTTGTCAGCGGCGCCGGTGATGCGGTCGGCAAGCTCCGCCAATTCCGTCGTCGTGAACCGCATCGCCCCCGCCATCGTCTGGCGGTGGATGAATTTTCCCGTGAGTTTGCCCGCATGGGCCGCGGAGATTTCAACGTAATAACCGATAACATTGTTGTGGCGAATTTTGAGCGAGGTCACGCCGCATTCTTCGGCATAACGCGACTGGAGCCCGGCGATGAGCTGGCGGCTCTCGTCGCGCAGCGCCCGTAATTCATCGAGCGGCGCGGCATAACCGGCGGCGACGAAGCCGCCATCGCGGGCGGCGAGCGGCAATGACGGGCCCAGCGCGCGGCCCAGCCGCTCCACCAAAACCTCATGTTTGCCCAAATCGCGCAGGACATCGGCCAGCGCCGCCAGGGGCCGGACCAAGCCAGCGCCGCTCATCAATTCCCGAAGCGTCGCGGTCGCCGCCAACCCGTCGCGAATGGCGGCGAGGTCGCGTGGGCCGCCCCGGCCAAGACTCAGACGCGACAAGGATCGTTCGATATCCGGGCAGTGGCGCAGGCGGCCGCGCAGCCCGTCGCGTTTTCCCGGCGCCTCCACGAAATAGGCCACGCCGTCGAGACGTTCGCCGATGGCTTGGGAGTCGGTCAGGGGAGCCGCCAGCCGCGCCGAAAGCAAGCGGGCGCCAGCGGCCGTCAGCGTAAAATCGATGACACCGAGTAGGCTTTGGCGCCGTTCGCCGGCGAGGTTTTGGTGCAATTCGAGATTGCGCCGGGTCGCCGCATCGATCTCCATCGTCGCGCCCGCGCGCAGTCGCTGCGGCGGTTCCAGCCTCGGTACCTTGCCCTTCTGAGTCAGCTCGACATAGTCGACCAGAGTCCCGCAGGCGGCGATTTCGGCGCGGCTGAACTGACCGAACGCCTCCAGCGCCTTGACCCCATAGGTAGATTCGAGGCGGCGCCGTGCCGATTCGCTGTCGAAGCGCGCGGCCGGCAATGGCGACAACCAATCCTTCCAATCGGCGAAGGGCTCGAACAGCTCCGGCCTTTCGAGAAGGCGGTCGGGCAGCAGCAATTCGCCGGGTTCGATGCGGGCGAGCGCGGCGGCCAGTTCGCCCGCGCCGATCGCCTGTGTCTGCACCGCGCCGGTCGACAGATCGAGCCAGGCCAGGCCAAGCTCGCCGCCGATGTCGGCGACCGCGGCCAGGAAATTGTGGCGCCGGGCGTCGAGCAAACTGTCCTCGGTCAACGTGCCGGGCGTGATGAGGCGCACGACCTCGCGCCGCACCACGGTCTTGCCGCCTCTTTTCTTGGCTTCGATCGGGTCTTCGACCTGCTCGCACACGGCGACGCGGAAGCCGCGGCGGATGAGCCGCGCGAGATAGGTTTCGGCGGTGTGGACGGGAACGCCGCACATCGGCACGTCCGCGCCTTCATGGCGGCCGCGATGGGTCAGGGTGAGGTCGAGCGCCTTGGACGCCGCCAAAGCGTCGTCGAAAAACAGCTCATAGAAATCGCCGAGTCGGTAGAAAAGCAGGCAGCCGGGATGAGCCCGCTTGATCTCCAAATACTGCGCCATCATCGGCGTCGCCTCGGCGGCGGGCGTTTCCTGGGCGGCGTTACGGGCGCTGGGTGCGGGCACGTCCGGGCTCTCCCTGCGGCATCCAAGCGTCGCGCGCTTTGACGCCGATGAATGCCCGGTTTAACATGACATGTCGAAAAAACAAGGCTTTAGCCCGGTTTTCGCTGAGAGAGGCGCCGCACCCCCGTGACCGACCCACGCCTGCGTGTGACCGAAGAGGAGGTTCTCAACCTTCATGCCTCCGGCCGACCGGGCAAGTTTGAAATCAGCCCGACCAAACCGCTGACCACCCAGCGCGACCTTTCCCTGGCCTATTCGCCGGGTGTGGCCTGGCCCTGCCTGAGGATCGCCGAGGACCCCGATCTCGTCTACGACTACACGACCAAGGGCAACACCGTCGCGGTCATCTCCAACGGCACCGCCGTTCTCGGCCTGGGTGATTTGGGCGCCGCTGCCGCCAAGCCAGTCATGGAGGGCAAGGCGGTCCTGTTCAAGCGATTCGCCGACATCGACGGAATCGATCTCGAAATCGACACCAAGGACGTCGATGAATTCGTCAATTGCGTGCGTTTCCTCGGCACCAGTTTTGGCGGCATCAATCTCGAGGACATCCGCGCGCCCGAATGTTTCATCATCGAGCAGCGTCTGCGCGATTTGCTCGATATCCCCGTCTTCCATGACGACCAGCATGGCACGGCGATCGTCACCGCCGCCGGCATGATCAATGCCTTGGATCTCACCGGCCGCGACATCGGGAAAATCCGCGTCGTCGTTAACGGCGCCGGGGCCGCCGCCATCGCCTGCATCGAGTTGCTGAAGGCCATGGGCCTGCCGCACGGCAACGCCATCCTTTGCGACACCAAGGGTGTCATCTATCAGGGCCGCACCGACGGCATGAATCAGTGGAAGTCGGCTCATGCCGTACCGACCAAGGCGAGGACGCTGCAACACGCGATGGAAGGCGCGGACGTCTTCCTTGGCCTGTCGGCAAAAGGTGCTGTGACCCAGGAAATGGTCAAGAGTATGGCCGCCCGGCCCGTCCTGTTCGCAATGGCCAACCCCGACCCCGAGATCACGCCCGAGGAAGTCAAAGCCGTCAGCCCGGATGCGATCGTCGCCACCGGCCGCTCCGACTATCCCAATCAGGTCAACAACGTCCTCGGCTTCCCCTACATCTTTCGCGGCGCTCTTGATGTGCGCGCCCGGACCATCAACGACGCGATGAAGGTGGCGGCAGTGAAAGCCATCGCGGCACTGGCCCGCGAGGATGTGCCCGACGAAATCGACGACGCTTATGCCGGCACCCGCCTGCGTTATGGCCCCGACTACATCATTCCAGTGCCCTTCGACCCGCGCCTTATTTCGGTCGTTCCCCCGGCGGTGGCCAGGGCCGCCATGGACAGCGGCGTCGCCCGCCGCCCGATCGCGGACATGGGTGCCTATTGCAAGCGCTTGGGGCGGTTGCGCGATCTCACCGCCGCCAGCCTCGACGCCATCTTCGAGACCGTCCGCGCCAACCCCCGCCGGGTCGTGTTTGCCGAAGGTGAAGAGGAGCGCGTCATCCGCGCCGCGGTCATCTTCCGCAACGGCGGTTTCGGCCAGCCCGTGTTGATCGGGCGCGCCGAACGCATCGCCGAGACCATGAAGCGAATCGGGCTTGGCGAAGCGACCGGTCTGGAGATTCACAACGCTGCCCTGTCGAAGGACAACGAGCGCTACACCGAATTCCTCTATCAGCGCCTGCAACGGCAGGGTTTCTTGAAACGCGATTGCCAGCGCATGGTCAATCAGGACAGAAACGTTTTCGCCGCTCTCATCGTCGCCTGCGGCGACGCCGATGCGCTGATCACCGGGACCACGCGCAGCTATCTGGTGTCGCTGGATGAAATCCGGCGCGTGCTTCCGGCGAAGACAGGGAAGCTCGTTTTCGGCCTGACCATTGTGCTCGCCCGCGGGCGTACCGTGTTTCTCGCGGATACCACTGTGCATGAACTGCCGACGCCGGAACAGATGGCCGACATCGCCGTCGCCGCCGCCGCCAAGGCCCGGCAGCTTGGCCACGAACCCCGCGTCGCCTTCCTGTCTTTTTCCAATTTTGGCAACCCGATGCGGGAAAAGGCGCAATTCGTGCGCGACGCCGTGAATCTCCTCGCCGAACGCGAGGTCGATTTCGAATTCGACGGCGACATCTCGGCCGCGGTCGCGCTCGACCGCGATTTGATGCGTTCGCTTTATCCCTTCTGCCGGCTTTCCGGTCCGGCCAATGTCTTGATCATGCCCGGGCTGCATTCCGCGAACATTGGCTATCAGCTCGTCCAGAAGCTGGGCGGCGCCACCGTCGTGGGGCCGCTGCTGATCGGCCTGTCCAAACCCGCGCAGATCGTGCCGATGGGGGCGACGGTGACCGATCTCGTGAACCTGGCGGCGCTCGCCGCGCATGAATCGCTGCGTTAGGTTGGCGGCTCAACGCGGCAAGACAAAGCCCGAACGCGCGCCGATCGAGTCGCGACTCTTCTTCAGCCAGCGCGTTGCCGACCAAATGAACCCGAACGTGCCTTAGGTGCCGGCGTGTCTGTACGCCGTCCTCGGCCATCGAGCTGACCAGTTCGATGGCGCGCAATTCCCGCAGCAAGGTGGCGTTGAAGCTGATTTCATTGGTCCGATCGAGGATTGCGCGGGCGTCGGCCGGCGGTTCCTGACGCCGAAACGGGTTGATCTGCACGATGACCACGTCGCCGCAGCCGCAGCCGTCGATCAGCGGAAAAATGGCGGGATTACCCATGTAACCGCCATCCCAATAATGCTCGGCGCCGATCTTCACCGCCCGGAACAGGAAAGGAAGGCAGGCCGAGGCCAGCAGCGCATCCACCGTCACTTCCTCGTCGGTGAAAACTTTGAGGTCGCCCGATAGGACATTGGTCGCGCAGATGAACAGCTTTACCGGCGAACGCTCGCGGAGCGCTTCGAATCGACAGGTTTCATGCAGCAGGTCGCGGAGCGGATTGTAGTCCAGCGGGTTGGCGTCATGGGGCGAGATCAGCCGGCTGAACAGATCGAAGGCCACATATCCCGGCGAAAGATCGGTGTTCCAACCGCCTTTCATCCACTCGAAGGCACCCAAGGGTCCGGCCGCGACGGATGCGA
Source organism: Asaia bogorensis (assembly GCA_945892765.1). Classification (GTDB taxonomy): domain Bacteria; phylum Pseudomonadota; class Alphaproteobacteria; order CACIAM-22H2; family CACIAM-22H2; genus SHVT01. Next base: position 3,493 of record CAMDDQ010000005.1, on the reverse strand, counting down.
CTTCGCTCAGGCGCCGCCAAAACTCATCCAGGGCCTTGCGCGCGCCCGGCCTGCCGCCATCCAACAGACCGGTGGCGAGCACTGCGGCGTTGATGGCGCCCGCGCTGGTTCCGGAGATACCCTCGATCTCGAAACCGTCATCCTCGAGCAAGCGATCAAGCACCCCCCAAGTAAAGGCGCCATGTGAGCCACCACCCTGGAGGGCAAAGTTGATCGTCTTTCTTTCATGCGTGGATATTTGCGCCATTGACGCCTGCCGTCGCTGGTTGTTGAACCACGGGCTTGACGGCGGACACCCAAAGCACCTCTTATTCTGCCATGTCCGAGCCGCGCCTACGTTGGGACAGATTGATGATCTTCTCACTCACGCTGGTTGCGCCCGCGGCGTTGGTGTTTGCCGTGCTGGCCGCGACCGGCGCGCTTTCTAGCACGACCGCGTTCCTCGGCCTGCTGACGATCGCGCTCCTGGTCGCGGTGATTGTGCGCCCCCATCTCGAGGCCATGGAAAGACTGCGAAACTACATGGACAACCTCGCCGAAGGCGCTGATGAACCGCAACCGCGGTTTCCCCCGGCCGCCGCCATCGGCGCATTTTCAGCCGCATTGGCGCGTCTCGGGCGCGCGCTGGAGCGGCTGCGAGGGGAGAAAGCCGTCTGGCGCGAAGCCGAATCGGCGGTCATCGATGTGCTGCCCGATCCCTTCCTGTTGATCGACGCCCGCGAGCGGATCGTTCAAGCCAATCGCGCCGCGCAGTCCCTATTCGGGCGAACCATCGTCGGCCGCGACCTGGCTGCGGTTTTGCGCGACCCCGCGATCCTGGCGGCGGTCGAGCGTGCCATCGCCGGCGGCGACAGCCGGGACATCGATGTGACTCTTACTGGCCAGGTTACGCGCGAATTCAGCGCCCGCGTCGAAACCTTGTGCCCGGCCGCGGCGGAGGCCAAGGCCGCGATCTGTCTGCGCGACCTGACCATGATCCGGCGGTCCGAACGCATGCGCGCGGATTTCGTGGCCAATGTCAGCCACGAGCTGCGCACGCCGCTCACATCGCTACTTGGCTTCACCGAAACACTGCGCGGCCCGGCCCGCGACGATATCGAGGCGCATGATCGTTTCTTGACCATCATGCATGCCCAGGCCAGCCGCATGAGCCGGCTAGTCGCCGATCTGTTGTCCCTGTCGCGCATCGAACTGGAGGAACACACGCCGGCCGATGGGCTCGTCGAGCTGGGTTCGGCCGTGCGCGGCGTCATCGACTCGCTCGCGCCGCAGGCCGAGGCAAAGGAAATGGCGCTCGACTTCCACGCCGCCGACGGCCTAAAGCCGGTCCCCGGCGATGCCGATCAATTGGCCCAGGTCTTCCAGAACCTGATAGCCAACGCCATTCAATACGGCCGGCCGGGAACCCCTGTTCGCATCCGCGCCGCACCCACGCCGGACGGCCAAAATGTCGATGTAACGGTCGCCGACGAAGGCGACGGCATTGCGCGCGAGCATTTGCCCCGCCTGACCGAGCGTTTCTACCGCGTCGATGCCGGCCGGTCGCGGGCCTTGGGTGGAACCGGCCTCGGCCTGGCCATCGTCAAACACATCCTCAACCGCCACCGGGGCAAACTCGACGTGGACAGCGAGCTGGGCCGCGGAAGCACCTTTACAGTCAGGCTGCCGGCGACGGCGGCGTGAGGCCTGCCACTCGGCGCACGAGGTTGGCGTCACAAAACTGTCACGGAACCGTAGTAAATCATCTGCGGTGCGATCCTAGCTTGGGGGTGGAAACGCCTTGCGGCCCGTCCGGCGCAGCCGGCGCGTCCTCACGCCCTCAACAGATCGGAGAGTTTCAATGAACCGCAAATCCGCATTGGCCGCGTTTGCCGTGGTTCTGGCGGCGCCCTTCGCCGTCGCCGCGCAAACCGTCAACCTCGACCCGGCTCTGCCTGACTATAAACAAGTCAGCGGCGTGTCCGGCAGCATCAAGTCGATCGGCTCCGACACGCTCAACAACCTGATGACGCTGTGGGCGGAGGGCTTCAAGGCCATGTACCCCAACGTCAAGATTGAAATCGAAGGCAAGGGCTCGGGAACCGCGCCGCCGGCCCTGGTTGCCGGAACCGCCCAATTCGGTCCGATGTCGCGGCCGATGCGCGCCACTGAAATGGACGAATTCGAGAAGAAGTTCGGCTACAAGCCGGTGGCGATGCGCACCGCGGTGGATGCGTTGGCGGTGTTCGTCCACAAGGACAACCCGATCGCCTGCCTGTCCCTGCAACAGATCGACGCCATTTTCTCCAAGACCCGCAAGGGCGGCCTCGACAAGGACATCAAGACTTGGGGTGATATCGGCATGACCGGCGCATGGGCCGCCCAGCCGATTTCGCTGTATGGCCGCAATTCCGCGTCCGGCACCTATGGCTATTTCAAGGAAGAAGCGCTGGCCAATGGCGACTTCAAGGACAGCGTGAAGGAACAGCCCGGCTCTTCGGCCGTGGTCCAGGGTATCGCTTCCGACAAATTCGCCATCGGCTATTCCGGCATCGGATACAAGACCGCCGATGTCCGCGCGGTATCGGTTTTCCGCAAGACCGGGGACACGTGCATCGAGGCCAATGCCGATAACGCCTACAGCGGCGATTATGCGATCGCGCGTTTCCTCTATGTCTATTTCAACAAGAACCCGAACCAGCCGCTCGACCCGGCCCGCGCCGAGTTCATCAAGTTCGTGTTGTCCAAGCAAGGGCAGCAGGGCGTGATCAAGGACGGCTTCTTCCCGGTTACCGCTCCGCTCGCGCAGAGCGACCTCAAGATCCTCGGATTGAGGATGTAGACCCCGCCGCGGCGGGGGAGTTCTCTCTCCGCCGCGACTTTATTCTTGGCGGGGCTTGTGCCGGAATTCCGGCGAACTTTGCGGAAAAACGCGCCCATGCAAGCACCCGCCGCGCCAAAAACCGAATTGACCCCGATACGGCCGCGCAATCGGGTTACGCGCCGCTCGATATTGGTCGCCGACAAAGTTGCCGACTGGACAATCCGAATCGGCGGCCTAGCCGTGATGCTCGCCGTCTTCGGCATCATGGTCTTCCTGTTGCAGGTCGCGGTTCCGCTGTTTCTCGGAGCCTCGGTCACTGGCCATTTCCAACGAACGATCCCCATCGCCGCCACTGATCCGCGTTTCGTCGCCATCGACGAGTACAACACCGTCGGTGTCTTGATCGGGGACGATGGCCGTGTTTCCGCTTTTCACTTGCCCACCGGCGCGGCACTGACGGTCGGCGATCTCAATTTCGGCGGCGCCGTCGCCACGTCGTCTTCGCGCACGCTCGACTGGCGCAACATGGCTTTCGGCTTCGCCGACGGCCGCGTCCGCTTCGCCCAACTGAGCCTGACCGCTGGTGTCATCACCGGCGATTCCCTGCCGCCGGGGCTGAGGCCGCTGGAGAATGGCGATTGGACCGACGGCACCGTTGTTTATGCCGCTGCGCCGGGCGGCCAATATCGG